>URMO01000068.1 GCA_900549085.1 uncultured Collinsella sp.
AAACTTCAATGAAACAGGTTTGTCAGGCAAATCTGCACAAAACGTTCCTGCGCTCGATGGGCGTAAACTATGAGGACTGTAGAGCAGCAAACTTAATGCCCGGCCCGCCGGGGCCACGCGTCCCTAATTGTTCAGCATGCGGTCGAAGCTTCCCGAGTCGCCATCCCGATAGTCGGCGGTCATCAGAATCTCCTGCGGAATGCGTCCGCCCTCGCGCAGCACGTTGCGGAACTGCACGCGCGTGACCATGGGCAGATCTTTGATCGTCGCAGCCAGGTTCTGCGGCACACCCTGGTTGGCAGCTGCGGGCTCGCACTCGCCGCCAGCTTTCACGCGACGCTTGTGCTCGGCGAGCATGGCGCGATACATACCGGCATGCAGGCGAATCTCAACCACATTGGCGTTACGGGTCTGCTCGACAATGCGCGCACCCTCTCGATCGATGTCGCCCACGTAGTAGACATAGTTAAAGCGATAGCCGATCTCGGCCAGATAATCATCCAACGCATGCGAGACGCTTGCCTTGCAGCCGCCGCCAAAGATTACGCCACCGACCTTGGTGCCAAAAAGCTTGGCATGCTTACGGCCGCGCAGGAGCTTGACGATCTCGTCATAGGTGTCCAGGTTCTCGACCATAATGAACGGCTTGTCGGCGCCCAGCGTAAAGAAACCCGTAAAGTGCACGGGGCGGTTGGGGGCGACCTTAATCGCCTGCATGCTGATGCCCTTTTCGGTCATACGCCGAATCAGGCGCTCGCCGTGCTTGCCGTCAAAGGCCTTCTCATCGTTAAAAATCTGGTAGGCGCGCTGGCGACGCGAAGCGACCGGCGTGTCGGCACCGCGATTCTGCTCAATCCAAGCCTGGATGATCGCAATCTCCTCGGCAATCTTGCGGTTGGACATCTCGTTGTGCTGAGTGCGCTGCGGAGCCTTTTTGACGTCCTTGCCCTCGACCTTAACAATTTGAGTCTGCTGCTCCTTAATCTTGGAGAGCGCCATTGGCGTAGGAACGACCTTGAGCAGCTGCCTGCCCAGGACACGTGCCAGAGCAAACGCCGAAACCTCGCCATGAGTGGGCGGCTCAGGCTGCTGGGCGGCCGCATCGTTAGCAGCCGGTTTGGGCTGCGTCTGGGATTTGTGCTTGGAATCTGCCTGAGCTTTGCGCTCTTGCTTTGGCGCGGACGAGCTCTTTTGCGAACATTCGGGCTTGTCCCCCTTCGCTGGCTGGCGCTTGGGCCGCTCCACCGGGGCCTCAGCCTTCGCATCCTTGCTTTGCGTCGCTGCCTTCTCGGCCACAGTCTCGGCATTTGAGCAACGGCCGCCACGGTGGCGACGGCGGCGAGGCTTGCTCGAAGCGCTCTCCCCCGTCTGCTTATCAGCGGACTGTTGAGCTTTGACCTCGGTGTCAGCCGCAGGCTGCGACTCGGAAGGTTGCTGCTCGCGAGCCGCCGGCTCAGCGGTTTTCTCGGTTTGTTCGGCCTTCTCGTCCTGGGTGGTCGAAACCGACTCGCCCTTCTCCTGACGCTTTACGGGATACGCGCGTCCCGCAAAACCGCGGCCGGGACGACACGAACCCGGAGCTTTCTTGGCAGACTCCTCAACATCGTCTGCAACCTCAGAAGACTCTTCGACCTCACGCGCGGCATCCTGCTGTGCAGCCTTAAAGTGAGCACCGCGACGGCGCTTGGGCTCTTGGGCCTCCACGGGCTTTTGCTCCTTCGTGGGCTTCTGCGACTCGGCAGCAACCTCGGTCTCAACAGCCTCGGCATCCGTCTCGCCCTTTCGAGCAACGGCGCGACGGAAGCGCTCCTGCTGGGCGCGGCGCTGCGCATCGCGCTTGCCACCTCCGCCAAAACCGCCGCGTCCTGCCTTGGCCGTAAAGGCACGCACGACGTTCTCATCGAGCAACTCATCGGTATCGACATGCTCACGCGGAGCAACTTCTTCCACAGCAGGCACGTCAGCGGAATCCTCGACGGACTCGGCAGGCTGCTCCTGGACATCGCGGATCTCGGCATTGATGGTATAGAACGCCGGGCGCCCGTTAATGCCGCTACCCTCGATCTTGGTCACGATATTTGCCGCGATAAGCTCATCGCGCATCGCCTTGGTGTCGCACTCCTTATCGACGGAGCGGAAAATCTGCGCCAGCGCACTCGACTTAATCTTGAGCGCCTTGCGGCAAAGCAGGTCGTAGGCAACCAGCTTGGCACGCTCAGCAGAAAGCGACGTCTGGCTGCTCAGGCGCTCAGCCAAAGCATCGACATTGTTTTGATTATCGGAATATACCGTCTTGGCCACGGGGCCCCTTTCATATGTACACATATACGTCTATATGGTACAACGCGCGCCCTTATCCACGCAAAACATCTGCGAGAACACTCGAGCGTCACCCGCTTTCGCATGAAAAAAAGACCGAGCCCGCGAAGTCGCGGACCCGATCTTTCCGAGTCATATGGATGGAACGGTTAGTCCATCAAGCTGACTAGGCCTTGGCGGCCTCGGCGTCAGCGGGAGCCTCGGCGGCAGCGGCGCGACCGTACTCGGCCTTGCCCATCTCGGACCACTCGGGCTCCTCGTCAGGCATGGAGCCAGCCTCCTTGCCGAAGAACTCCTTGAGGCAGTTGACGGCGACGATGAGGCCCAGGACCATCAGCAGGACGGCGAAGACGAGCTGCAGGCCCTTGGTGGCGGCGACGGAGACGGCGGCCGTGGTGGCGGTAGCCGGGATGGTGCCGAAGAAGCCGTAAGCCTGGACAGCGGCCATGCAGCCCATAGCGCTCTGGACCAGCGAGGTGAAGGTGCAGCAGAGCAGGAAGACGACGGGCACGTAGAGCATCCAACCCTTGCGGCCGGTGCACTTGCAGAACACGGCGAGGGTGATCATGGTCATGCCGCCGAGCAGCTGGTTGGAAGCACCAAAGAGCGGCCAGATGTTGGCATAGCCACCAAAAGCGAGGGCGAGACCGGGAAGCAGGGTGACGACCGTGGCGAACCAGGGGTTGCCGAGGACCTTCATGTAGCCGGCCTTGGACTCGATGGCCAGGGCGTCGTTGGTCTGGGCAAAGAACTCGGAGAACGAGGTGCGGGCGATGCGGGCGACGGCATCGAGCGAGGTCAGGGCCAGAGCGGAGACGTTCATGGTCATGAAGACGGTAGCGAGCGTGCCGTCAACACCGAAGGCCTGCATACCGCGGGAGATACCAGCGGCGAAGATCTGGAACGGGGTGGAAGCGACACCGGCGTTGAGGGCGCCAGTACCGGCGGTGTTCATATCGGAGAACATGATGCCAGCGACGATGATGGCAAGGATGCCGACGAAGGACTCGACGATCATGGCGCCGTAACCGACCTTGACGGCGTCCTGCTCCTTCTCGACCTGCTTAGAAGAGGTGCCGGAAGAAACGAGGCTGTGGAAACCGGAGAGAGCACCGCAAGCGACGGAGACGAACAGGACCGGGAACATCATGCCGGAGGCAGTGGAGAAGCCGGTGAAGACCGGAGCGGTGATGGTAGCCTGGCCGTTAGCGCCCAGGACGACGATACCGAGGACGGCGCAGACGATCATGACGATCATCATGATGGAAGTGAGGTAGTCGCGAGGGGTCTTGAGCATCTGGATGGGCATGGCGCCAGCAAAGACCAGGTAGACCATGACGACGGCGAACCACTGGAACTTGTCCAGGTAGACCGGGAACTGCATGCCGACGGCAAACATAAGGACCATGAGCACCACGCCGGTGACGAACTCGGCAGCGCCGGTGAGGTTGAACTTCTTCTGGGCCCAACCAAAGGCCATGGCGACGAAGGTGAACAGGATGGAGATGGTGCCAGCGCAGCCAGCGGCATAGGACTTGGTGAAGTCGATGGCACCGGTAGCAGCACCAGAAGCGTCAACGGCCGGGGTGAACATGAACGTCTTGCAGACCATGTCGGTGAAAGCGGCGATGACGATGATGCAGAACAGCCAGCAGAACAGCAGGAACAGGCGACGGCCGGTCTTGCCGATGTACTTCTCGATGAGCTGGGCCAGGGACTTGCCGTTGTTCTTCATCGAGGCGTACAGGGCGCCAAAGTCGTGGACGGCGCCAAAGAAGATGCCACCGACGAGGACCCAGAGCACGACGGGAAGCCAGCCGAAGGCCATAGCGACGATCGTACCCGTAACAGGGCCGGCACCGCAGATCGAGCTGAACTGGTGCGAGAACGCGGTGAAGGCGGAGACGGGCGAGAAGCTGTTGCCGTCTTTCATGCGCTTGGCCGGCGTGAGGGCCTCTTTGTCAACGCCCCACTTGTTGGCCAGCCATCGGCCATAGCCCAGATAGCCGCAGGCGAGCACCGCCGCGGCCACAACCATGAGCAAAACTCCGTTCATTACATTTCCTCCTCTAAAAAGAACTTCCCAGACATAAAAAATGAGGGCCGTCGGTTGCGCTCGACGGCCCTCATCTTCATCAGCCGCCCGTTATCGTACGGGCTAGCTGTATGTGCTAACCCGCATCAGATAATTACTACGCTGATAATGTTTAGCTGATGCGTGAACATGTCTAAGAAATCCTCTTCAATCATGATGTGAACGATCCGTGCGTGTTCACATCCCCCAGTGGTTGAAAAGGAGTATGAAACTTTAGTTACCTAAAGTCAACGCAAATATGTAATGAATTTTCCACTTTTTTGAATTTCTCGGTATAAAACGCCACTGACCTCGGACTTTACCCGACAAAAGTTTTTGCATGAGAGATGCTCCCGCGGCTCTCAGGGGCTTCCATCCCAAATGCGGAGCAAAGCTCCGCATGCCATCTTTTTCTTTCAGCTAAAGCACGCCGGAAATTCGACGCTGACTTGTTAATCTTGCTGGACTTTGTCGACGCCGATCCAGCCCAGAAGCTATATCGATACAGAAAGGTCCCCGACCGGAGGGGCCGGATATAAGGTTTATCGCGAGTTCCGCACGCAAAGAAGGCCACTTAATGTGGCCTTCGTCTTGCGCAGGACTGTAGAGCAGGAAACCTTATATCCGGCCCCTCCGGTCGGGGACCGCACCCGTACGACTACAGCGTCATGTTTGGATCGGCGTCGGCATCGAACGGCGAGATTTCACCTCGGTCGAATTTACGGCGAGCGACCTCCGCGATCATGGCGGCGTTATCGGTGCAGGCAGACAAGGGCGGCACCGTTACGCGGATTCCCTGACGCCCGAGTTTCTTGATCATCATCTCGCGCAGATGCGGGTTGGCCGAGACGCCGCCGCCGATGCAATACTCCTTGCACCCGGTGGCATGCAGGGCGTTTTTGGCCTTCTTGTACTGCACGTCAAAGACCGCCGCCTCAAACGAGGCCGCCAGATCGGGCAGATGAATCGTGCGCCCGGCCTTGGTCTCCTGCTCGATGTAGAGCGTCACCGCCGTCTTGAGGCCCGAAAGCGAGAAGCGGTAGTCTCCCCTGCTGTTCAGCGCACGGGGAAAATCGATCGCCTTGGGGTTGCCTGTCTCGGCCAGCTTGGAGATGATGGGGCCTCCGGGATAGCCAAGGCCCAGCGCCTTTGCCACCTTGTCAAAGGCTTCGCCCACGGCGTCGTCAAGCGTCTCGCCAAGCACCTCGTAATCGCCCCAGGCCTTTACATGCACGAGCATGGTGTGTCCGCCCGAGACAAGCGTAAAGATAAACGGCGGCTTGAGGTCGGGCTGCGCCAACAGGTTGGCAAACAGGTGACCCTCCAGATGATTGACGCACACCAGCGGTTTGCCGGCAGCATACGCAAAGCCCTTGGCAAAGGCGACACCCACCACCAAGGCACCCACCAGGCCCGGACCTTGCGTCACACCCACGGCGGCAAGCTCACTTGGCGCAATCGCCCCGCCCTCAAGGCCCAGCGATGCCGCGGCATCTTCAAGCGCCGCATCTACGACACTCACAATCACCTCAACGTGCTTGCGCGAGGCGATCTCGGGCACCACGCCGCCAAAGCGAGCATGAAAATCAATCTGCGTCGACACCTGGTTGGCCAGCATCTTGCCATCCGCATCGATAATCGCCACGGCTGTCTCGTCGCAGGAGCTCTCGATGGCAAGCACCAGGCGGCGGCGCTCGATTTCGGCGCGCTCCTCAACGGTGCGCTCGGGCGCGGGCAGCGGCCATGCGCGCTGCTCGGCTGCCGTCGGCTCGGGCGAGGCATTGTCGAGAGGAAGCACCAGGGGCAGCGGCGCCGTCATGACGACGGCATCCTTGCCGGCACCGTAGTAGCCACGGCGACGACCCGCCTCGGTAAAGCCCAGGGCGGTATAGAGTGCAATTGCGCCCTCGTTGCCGTCCTCAACCTCAAGCGAAGCCGTGGTGCAGCCGAGCATCTGCGCGTCATAGCTCACGTGCGACAGAAGCTTGCGGGCGATGCCCTCGCGGCGATGCGCCGGATCGACGGCAACGTCCATAATCTGCACGTCCCCGTCGACGACCATACCGCCGGCAAGACCCAGCAGACGGCCGTCGTCGTGCGCCACCCACCAGCTACGCGGTGCGGCAACGTCCTCGCCCAGCTCGGACAGGAACATGCCCGGCGTCCACGCCTCGTGTCCGGCGCCTTCAAAGCAGGCGGTCTCCAGTGCGCTCGCGCCCTCGGCATCCGCCGCGCCCATGGGGCGGAATTGCAGATGACGTCCGGCAAGCTCGTCGGCAACACCTGTCACCTCACTCTGCGCGCTCTCGGCAAGGCCCAGACGCTTGCGCTCGTTTTCCTCGGCGTCCGAAAGGCGCGTATAGATCGGCAAGACGCGAGCCGGATCGCCATCGCCTGCGGCGTGCGCCATCAGCAGGCCCTCGCCCGAGGGCCACCACAGGTCTCGCTCCACGCAGCGCGCCGTCTCATCCTCGCCCAGCAGTTTGCCATAACGCACGAGACCGTCACCAGTTAACTGAACCTGATCCCAGTCCGCGGTCTGGCGCCACTCATCAAGCGCCACGGCGGCCTTGACCACGCGCTCGCGCTCAAACAGACGCTCGGGGCCCTCATCCCCCAGCACATAGAGCGCCGGGTACACCTCGCCGCGCATGGCATCGGCAAGAACACCAAGCTTGCCGCGTACACCGGCCTTCCATGCCGTCCAGGCGCACGCGTCAAGTGTCGACACGCCCAGCAACGGCACGTTGGCACCGCGTGCCAGACCCTTTGCGGTGGAGATGCCGATACGCACGCCCGTAAACGAACCCGGGCCGCGGCCGACCACATAACAGCCGACATCGCTGCGATTCAGGCCGGTCTGCTTCAGTAGGCCATCAACAGTATTCACGAGCTCCACGTTGGCATGGCGGCGACACAGATGGTCCCCGCTCACCAGCTTTGCCTCGCCTGTCTGCACATCAATCCAGCTTGCCGCGCAGGCAAGCATGTCGGTCGATGTGTCGAGCGCCACCACCAGCGCGTTGTCGTTATGCAAGCTCATCTTGTACAGCCTTATCTATCAAATGGGAAAGCTCATTCGCGCGCTCGCCGTGCGCCTCGAGCGTTATCGTTCGCACGTCGCTGTCGTCCTCATCGCGCTTAAGCGTCACCGAAAGATACTCATCTGTCAGTTCATCCTGAAACTGCTCGCCCCATTCCAGCAGGCAAACACCCTCATAGCCCAGCACGTCAAAAATGCCCGTATCCTCAAGCTCGTAGGCATGCTCCAGGCGGTACAGATCAAAATGGAACAGCGGAATACGTCCCTGGTCATGAACGGCCATGAGCGCGAACGTAGGGCTCGTGACCATATGCTCATCGCCCAGAGCGCGCGAGACGCCCTTGGTAAAGTGGGTTTTTCCCACACCCAAGCCACCGGTCAAAATCAGCACATCGCCATCTTCTAGACACGGTGCGATCAGCTCGCCAAAATGCTCCGTATCGGCAGTACGAGCCGTTCTATAGGTACCTACCCCCAGGCGCTCCAGGGACATATGCGCTCCTTATTATTCCGAGGCGGTCTCCGGCGCGGGGTGCCGCTCCAGATAGTCGCCCAGCATCTTAAAGTCTTCCTCCAGCAGCTCCTGCCACGCCGGATTGCGCAGCGCCGCCGCAGGATGAAACGTCGGCATCACCACAAAGTGGCCCATCTGATGGAACCTGCCGCGCAACTTGGTAATGCCGATCTCGGTCTTGAGCACAAAGTGCGTTGCAGGGTTGCCAAGCGTCACGATGATATCGGGCCAAATGCTTCGAATCTGCTCGCGCAAAAACGGTGAGCAAGCCAGCACTTCCTCGGGACGCGGATTGCGGTTTCCCGGAGGACGGCACTTAAGCACATTGGCGATATAGACATCCTCGCGCTTAAGACCTGCCAGGGACAAAATGCCGTTGAGGTCTTCACCCGCCGCTCCCACAAAGGGTTCGCCCTGCAAATCCTCGTTGCGACCCGGTGCTTCACCAATAAACATGACGCGGGCGCGGGGGTTTCCCACGCCAAACACGATATTGTGACGCGACTGATAGAGCTGGCAGAGGTGACAATCGCCCAGAACGGCCTCAATTTCCTCGAGCGCGACCTCACGTGGCGCCTGATGGGTATGGCCGGGGATGTGCATGACGCCCATGGCGACTCCTACACGTAAACCTTGTCGAGGCGCATGCCAAAGCCGCAGGCGACCTCGTAGTTAATCGTGCCACGCAGTCGGGCCATCTCATCCATAGTGATCTCGGCATCGCCATCGCGGCCGACAATAATCATCTCGTCACCATACTCGGCCTCGGGAATCTCGTGTGCCGGGTTGGACTGAATGGCGACCATAAACTGATCCATGCAGATATTGCCAACCTGACGCACGCGCTCGCCGCGATACAGCACATCCATACGATTGGAAAGCGTACGCGATAGGCCGTCGGCATAACCGATCGGCAGCGTACAGATCTGAACGCGTGTACGCGGTACGCGGTAGGTAAAACCGTAGCCCACGCCCTCGCCCATCGCGGGGTGTGCCACGCGCGTCACGCGCGCATGAACGCTCATAACGGGATCGAGCTGCATCACACGGCCACTCAGCTCGCACGGCTGCATGCCATACAAGCCAACGCCGGCGCGAATCATATCGAAATGCATCGAGGGGTCGAGCATCGAGGACGGCGTGTTGGCGCAGTGCACGATACCGCACTCAAAACCCGCATCCTTAATGGCTTGTACGGCCTCGGTAAAGCGCTGACACTGCAGCTTGTAGTCCCAGCCCGAAGGTTCATCGGCCGTGGCGAAATGCGTAAATACGCCGTCGCACTGAATGCCGCGATGGAAATCAATACCACGGACAAAGTCGAGCACCTGCGTGTAATGTACGCCGATGCGGTTCATACCCGTCTCGATGGCGAGATGATACTTACCCACCTTGCCCGCTGCGACGGCACATTCGCCATACGCAAGAGCAAAGTCAGACGTATAGACCGAGGGCATGATATCGAACTCGAGCAACGTCGGAATCGCCTCGATAGGCGGCTCGCTAAGGATGAGGATGGGTTTCGTGATCCCGCCCTGTCGGAGCTCAACGCCCTCGTTAACCGTCGCCACGGCAAACATGTCGGCACCGGCCGAATACATAATCTTGGCGCACTCGACAGCTCCATGGCCATAAGCGTCGGCTTTAACCACGCAGCACAGGCGCTGGCGCGGATTCAGCAAATTCTTATAGGCCCTCGTGTTGCGGCGGAGCGCCCCGCGGTCGATCTCGACCCAGGACCAACGCGTCAAATCGGCTTTATTCATAATTAGTCATCCGACCCTTCGTCTGTGATTCCCAGATCATCGAGCGCATCCTTTGCCGCCAACTCCATGGCGGGACCGATCAAGTCGATAAGATCGGTCGCGATAACGCTCTTCTCGCCAAACTCCGTCGCCGCGGCAAAACCGGCATAGCTATGAAGCGCGACGGCATACGAGTACAGCAGCTCCCAGCGGTCCATCTCGTCGCGCATGGTGGCTAGCGTGCCGGCCAGAATACCCGCAAGGACGTCACCCGAGCCAGCGGTCGCCAACGACGCCGGGCCAGAGAGCGGCAGCAGCACGCGCTCAACACCGCAAATGGCCGTCGTCGGGCCCTTAGCGATAACAACGAGGTTATCGGAACCGGCGGCCCAGACAACCTTTTGCGCGGCGGCAATCGCGGTTCCAAGGTCATTGACCTCATCACCGGCGACGAGACGCGAAAGCTCACGATAATGCGGCGTCATAACGAGCGGCTGCTCACGACGATACATCTCGGGATTACTGTCGATGCCATCGATTGCAATCTTGGCAAGGCAGTTGAGAGCATCGGCATCCAAGATAAGCGGTACGTCGAGCTCAAGCAGACCCGAAACCACCTGCATGGCACCGGCAGATGTCGTCATGCCGGGACCACACAGCACGCAGCTATATTTCTTGGCAATCTCACATACCGTCATGCGCGCAGCGGCACCAAAAGAACCGCGGGAATCAGATGGAATAGCAAAGACCGGAATCGAGGGGAGCGCCATGCGGATAAGGTTGGCACACGCATCCGGAGTCGCGACTGCCACATAGCCGGCGCCTGCGCGGGCAGCGGACTTGGCCGCCATAATGGCCGCACCAGGATACTGCGCCGATCCGGCAACAATGAGCACCGAGCCGCGCGAGTACTTATCGATATTCGTAGGCAGCGGAGCAAAATAGTCCACAAGGTCACCGGGTTCCACGATCTCAGCAGCATGGTCGACATCGTCAATAACCTCATCAAGGCGGTCATACAGACCGCCGCAGACCAGATCGCCTGCATATTCGGGACCGTCAGCGCTGTATAAGCCGATCTTGGGAGCAATCATCGTCACCGTACGCTCGGCACGAATGCAGTCGTCATCCACCACACCCGTCTCGGCATTCAGGCCCGAGGGAACATCGATGGAGACAACGCGATCGGCATTTTCATTGACCGTGGGGATCCAGATTGAAAACGGCGCACGAAGATCACCATGAAAACCGGTACCAAAAATGGCATCGACTACAACATCAGCCTTATCAATCAGCACCTCCAGCTCATCACGAGAGGGGCCGACACACACATGCACGTCGCGACCAGCAGTACGACGGGCGACATGACGAGCGAGAGCGGCAGGGATCTCATCCGGCTCAACCGGAGAGACGATATCTACATCAACGCCCTTATGCGTCAGAATGTCAGCGGCAACCCAGCCATCTCCGCCATTGTTGCCAAAACCGACCAATACAAGAACGCGATCGGGGTTGAGCTTTAAAATCTCGTTGGCAGCAAATTCGCCCGCCAACTCCATGAGTTCGGCCTTCGAGGTACCCTCACGCTCGATAATATCTTCGAGGCGAACGACTTCCTCGGTACTCAAAACCGGTTTCATCTATGCTCCTAGCATATCTTGTGGATCATCATCCAGATGTTCCGACAAAGCAGATTGTTGCAGCTGTTCGAGCTCGTCTAAGACAGAACGAGCCTCTTTAAATGTCTGAGCAACGCGCTCCTTCGTGCTCACCTTTTCTTCCTTGGGTTTAGGTCGAGCATCCTCGGTGATCGCAATGGCATTAGCGACAGCCAAGTCACCCGTCAGAGTAATAGAAAGAGCGACCTCGACAACGCCCAATTCCTGGGCGATTTCGAGAGCACGACCCGAAAGCAGCGCTTTTGGCTTGCCGAGCTTATCGCGCGTTACGGAAACGTCTTTACGGCCAACGCCCTGGCTAAAACCCGTACCAAGCGCCTTAAGCACCGCCTCGCGAGAAGCAAAACGACTGGCATAATGCGCGGCAGGACGAGACGAGGCATCGCAATACGAACGCTCTTCATCGGTAAACACGCGCCGAACAAACGCGGGCGTATTCTCAAGGATTGATTTCATTCGCGAAATCTCGACGATATCAACGCCGATTCCGGCTTCGGCCATAATCACCTCCATGCTGCACAGACTATGACATTGTAGCCCGTTCGCAGAAGATGCGACAAACGAGGGTCAAAAACACAGCGAGAGTGGAGTGATGGCCCTATAAACGCAAAAAAGGGGGAGGCCGCGAGGCCTCCCCCTTCTACATTCCCAATGGCGGCTCGGTGCCGTCCACCGGTCAGCGGCGCCCTGGCCT
>URMO01000069.1 GCA_900549085.1 uncultured Collinsella sp.
GGCGCCGATGGTGGAGTCGAAGCGCTCGGAAAGGCCCTTGTTGGAAGCGACGTTGAGGTCGGTGACAAGCGAGGTCATGCGCTCGGCAAGCGTGGTGCCGGCCCAGCTGGGCTGCCACACGCTGCGGGCGCACACGTGGGCGACCTGGTGCTTGGGCGCGCCGTTGGAGTTGAGGAACTCGCGGGATAGGTCGACGATGGCGACACCGTTCCAGGCCATGCGCATGCGCGGCTCGGCGGTAACCTCGGCGATAACGGTCGCCTCCAGGTTCTCCTCGGCGGCGTAGCCCATGAACTCCTCGACGTCACCGTCGGCGACGGCGCAGGCCATGCGCTCCTGGGACTCGGAAATGGCGAGCTCGGTGCCGTCCAGGCCGTCGTACTTCTTGGTTACGGTATCAAGGTCGACATACAGGCCGTCGGCAAGCTCGCCCACGGCGACCGAGACGCCGCCGGCGCCAAAGTCGTTGCAGCGCTTGATCAGACGGCAGGCATCGCCGCGGCGGAACAGACGCTGCAGCTTGCGCTCGACCGGGGCGTTGCCCTTCTGGACCTCGGCACCCGAGGTCTCGATGGACTCGGTGTTCTGGGTCTTGGAGGAGCCGGTGGCGCCGCCGATGCCGTCACGGCCGGTGCGGCCACCCAGCAGGATGATCTTGTCGGTGGGGGCGGGGCACTCGCGACGAACGTGGTTTGCCGGGGTGGCGCCCACGACGGCGCCGACCTCCATGCGCTTGGCCACGTAACCGGGGTGATAGAGCTCGTTGACCTGGCCGGTGGCAAGGCCGATCTGGTTGCCGTAGCTGGAGTAGCCGGCGGCAGCAGTGGTCACGAGTTTGCGCTGCGGCAGCTTGCCCTCGAGCGTCTCGGAAACCGGGACGGTGGGGTCGCCGGCGCCGGTGACGCGCATGGCCTGGTACACATAGCTGCGGCCCGAGAGCGGGTCGCGGATGGCGCCGCCCACGCAGGTGGCGGCACCGCCGAAGGGCTCGATTTCGGTCGGGTGGTTATGGGTCTCGTTCTTAAAGAGGAACAGCCAGTCCTGGTCCTCGCCGTCGACATCGACCTTTACCTTGACGGTGCAGGCGTTGATCTCCTCGGACTCATCGACATCGGTCATGACGCCGGTCTTCTTGAGGTGCTTGGCGCCGATGGTGCCCATGTCCATGAGGCAGACGGGCTTGGCGTCGCGGCCGAGTTCGTGGCGCATCTCCATGTAGCGGTCGAAGGCCTGCTGCACCACGGCGTCGTCGATCGTCACGTCATCCAGGACGGTGCCGAAGGTGGTGTGGCGGCAGTGGTCGGACCAATAGGTGTCGATCACGCGGATCTCGGTGATGGTGGGGTCGCGGTCCTCATCGCGGAAGTACTGCTGACAGAAGGCAATGTCCGCCTCGTCCATGGCAAGGCCGCGATCGGCGATAAAGGCGGCAAGGCCGGCCTCGTCGAGCTCGCGGAAGCCATCGAGCACCTCGACGGGTTGGGGCTCGGGCGTCTCCATGTACAGCGTCTCGGGCAGGTCGAGCGAGGCGATGCGGGCCTCGACGGGGTTCACCACGTAGTGCTTGATGGACTCGAGGGCGGCTTCGTCCAGAGCGCCCGAGATCATATAGACCTTGGCGGAGCGCACGGCGGGGCGCTCGCCCTGGCTGATGAGCTGCACGCACTCGCTGGCGGAGTCGGCGCGCTGGTCAAACTGGCCAGGCAGGAATTCGACGGCAAAGACGGCGCCATCGCTTGCGGGGAGCTCGTCGTAGGTCACATCGACCTGGGGCTCGCTAAAGACGGTCGGCACGCAGGAGCGGAAAAGCTCCTCGTCGATGCCCTCGACGTCGTAGCGGTTGATGATCCTCAGGGCCTCGATGCCCTTGATGCCGAGAATCTCGGTCAGCTCGCTCTTGAGCTGCTGAGCCTCGACGTCGAACCCGGGTTTCTTCTCCACGTAGATACGAGAGACCATTGGTTCCTGCCTTCCTGATCGGTTGGGCGTACGGTACGGTATGCGGCAGCGGTCGGTTTGCGGGGACTGCCCTGCGGTCGCCTTGAGCCACATGTTTGTAAACCTCACTATGATACGACAGCTCGTGGCGCGTTGAGGACGGCGAGGGTGCTACAGTGAAGCGCAAACAAGAGAAAGGCATCACATGGCATTCGTTTCACTCGCCATCATCGCGCTCGTGGCCTTTGCAAGCCCCTTCATCGCCTCGGCGATCCCCGGAAAACCCGTTCCCGAGACGGTCTTTTTGCTCGTGTTCGGCGCGGTGCTGGGACCCCATATGCTCGGCGTCATCCATGTAGATGCCGAGGTCTCGCTTGTTTCCGAGCTCGGCCTGGCTTTTTTGTTCCTGCTCGCCGGCTTTGAGATCGACCCTAAGAACATTACGGGTGTGGAGGGGCGCTACGGTATGGCCACGTGGGCCGTCACGTTTGGTATCGCCTGGCTTGCCGTGCGCTTTACGCCGTGGTTCTCGGTCAGCCATTTCGACGGTATTGCCGTGACGCTCGCCTTGACCTCGACGGCGCTTGGAGCGCTCATGCCCATCTTGCGCGAGCGCTCGCTCACCGGCACGCGTGTGGGCGACTCGATTCTCGCGTATGGTACTTGGGGCGAGCTCGGTCCCGTGCTCGCCATGTCGGTGCTGCTGTCTGCCCGTACGGGCATCGAGACGCTTGTGATCCTTGGCCTGTTTGCTGTGGTCTGCGTGTTGCTGGCCGTGGTCCCCAGCCGCTCCAAACGCATCGGCAGCCGTTTTTTCGCCTTTATTCAGGAGCGCGCCGATACCACATCGCAGACGTTCGTGCGCCTGACGGTGCTTATTTTGGTCACGCTCGTGGCGTTTTCCGCCATTTTTAGCCTCGATATCGTGTTGGGCGCTTTTGCCGCCGGCTTTGTCCTGCGCTACATCATCCCCGAGGGCAACCATACGCTCGAGACCAAGCTCGACGGCCTGGCCTACGGCTTTTTGATTCCGGTGTTCTTTACCGTATCGGGCGCGAAGATCGATCTGACGGCCGTGGTGTCGCGCCCCGGGCTGCTCGTGGGCTTTATCGTGGCGCTGCTGATTATTCGTGCGGTGCCCATTCTTATTTCCATGAGCATTTGTTCTGCGACGCGCGATGTGTCGGCGTATGGCCGCATCACCGTGGCGCTCTACTGCACCACGGCGCTGCCGATCATCGTTGCCGTGACAAGCGTTGCCGTCAACGCGGGCGCGCTGTCGCAAGATATTGCGTCGGTCATGGTTGCCGCCGGTGCCATTACGGTGTTCTTGATGCCATTGCTCGCGCAGCTCTTCTACCGCGTGGTCGATGCCGCACCGGTCGCCGCCGTGGCAGAGGTTGCCGAGCATCCATCCGATGCGCTCGACATCCTGCGTGCCCATCACGATTTGGCGAGCCTGCTCGCACGCGAGCACGAGCTGCTGACCTCGCATGGTCACGGTCGCGTATTCGAGGGTCTGCCTACGCTCGATACGATTGCCGAGCGTCTTTCCGCCGAGGCGGCGAGCGGCCACATCGATGCCCGCATCGTGGACGCGGCGCACCTGCTTGCCGATAAGACCTATGGAGACGAGATCGACACGTCCGAGCTGACTCCGCATGAGCGTCGCCGCCTGGAGCGCGCCAAGCTCGCCGTGCGCGAATACCGCCGCCGCATGCTGGAGCTCTATGCGCGCGATGAAGCCCAGGACGACGACGGTAAGTAGTAAGGAATGCCGGGATACGGGTTCCGTCCAAATAATAGAAGGCGCGCTGCCTGCGGTTGATGCAGGCAGCGCGCCTTTTGCGTTGGGCCTCGTTGAGGTTCGAAGTCGTGGCTTGCGACCTTTAGGAGCGGGCGGCTCCGTCGACGGGGAGCACGGCGCCCGTGACATAGGATGACATGTCGCTCGCTAGGAAAACAAAGGCGTTGGCGACGTCCTCGGGCTCGCCCATGCGGCCGAGCGGAATAGTGGCGATGATGGGCTTGATGACCTCTTCGGGCAGGTTAGCGACCATGTCGGTCTTAGTCACGCCAGGGGCAACGGCGTTGACGCGGATGCCCATGGGGGCGAGCTCGCGCGAGAGCGACTGGACCATGCCGTTGACGGCAAACTTGGACGTGGGGTAACCGACGCCGGAGGGCTGGCCGTACTTGGCGACCATCGAGCTCGTGGTAGTGATGGTGCCGCCGTGTCCGGCCTCGGTCATAATCTTGGCGGCCGCCTGGTGACCGTTAAAGACAGCGACGACGTTGAGGTCCATGACTTTGGCGAACTCCTCGGCCGTGTAGTCCAAAAGGGGCGAGCGCTGGGAGATTCCGGCATTGTTGACGACCGTGTCCAGGCCGCCCATGTCGGTTGCAGCCTGGGTAAAAGCCTCGGTCACGGCCTCGAGTGAGGTGAGGTCGCAGGAGCGGCCCCAGACCTTGGCGTCGGGATAGGCGGCCGCCAGCTTCTCAACGGCCGCGTCGGCAGTCTCCTGGCGCGAGCCAAAGACGGTGACGGCAGCGCCTTCCTCGATAAAACGGCAGGCGATCGCATAGCCGATACCGCGCGTGCCTCCGGTGATGATTGCTTTCTTGCCCTCGAGCAACATGGTGCTTCCTCTCATCGCGGGCGGACATACACGGCACAGCATAGCGTCGGCAAAATACAGCTGCCGTCGCATATCGGCAAACGGTATCCACGGTTGTTGACGAACGGTCAAGTTGTTCAAACGTTAGTCGATCACTTCGTGCAAAAGATGTAACTAAAAGGGGCTCCCATCCAATCGGACGGGAGCCCCTCATGCGTTATTTGATTTGCCGAGAATCGGGCTAGTTGGCCATGACACCTTCGGTCCAAGCCTCGACGTCCTCGATGCGCAGGACGTTGGCGACCTCGGCCACGCAGTCGACGCTGGCAAGCTCGGCGGCGGCAGCCTGGACGTCCTTCTCGAGCGCGCGGTGCGTCAGGAAGATGACCGAGCAGGCATCGCTGACGCCCGACTTGCCGTCCTCGACCTGGTTGATGAGCGAAATCGAGATGTTGTGCTTGGCAAAGATGTCGACCGTCTCGGACAGGGCGCCCACGCGGTCGGCGACCTTCAGGCGCACATAGTACTTGGTCTGGAGCTCGTCCATGGGCTTAAAGGCGAGGTTGTGACCATAGGGCTCAATCTCGGGCAGCGGAGCCACGCCGCGGCTGATCTGCTCGGAGAGCGACAAGATATCGCCCACGACGGCGCTCGCGGTGGGGAAGGAGCCTGCGCCCGCGCCGTAGAACATGGTCTCGCCCACGGCGTCACCCACCACGTAGACGGCGTTCATGGCGCCGTTGACCTTGGCGAGCATATGGTCTGCCGGGATGAGCGTGGGATGCACGCGGACGTCGACGCCGGCGTCGGTGTTGCGGGCGATGCCGAGCAGCTTAATGGTGTAGCCGAGCTCGCGAGCCTGGGCGATGTCCTCGGCGCCGATGGTACGGATACCCTGCTGGTACACATCGTCGGTGGTAACGCGGGTGCCAAAGCCGATAGAAGCGAGGATCGCCGTCTTGCTGGCGGCATCGAAGCCGTCGACGTCGGCGGACGGGTCGGCTTCGGCATAGCCCTTGGCTTGTGCATCGGCGAGCACGTCGGCGTAATCGGCGCCCTCGGCGTCCATGCGCGACAGGATGTAGTTGGTGGTGCCGTTGAGGATGCCGGCGATGGTCAGGATCTTGTTGCCCACCAGATCGTGCTCAAGTGTGCTCACGATGGGGATGCCGCCGCCGCAGCTGGCCTCGCACTTAATCTGCACGCCGCACGCGCGTGCCTTCTCGGCAAGCGTCTCGACGTGACGGCCCAGCAGAGCCTTGTTGGCAGAGACGACGTGCTTGCCGTGCTCAAAGGCAGTGGTGAAGATCTCGGTTGCGGGATGCTCGCCGCCGATCAGCTCGACGACGATGTCGACGGCGGGGTCGGTGACGACATCGTGCCAGTCGCTCGTAAAGGCCTCGCGCTCAATGCCTGCCGCCTCGGCCTGCTCCCAGGCAAGCGCGCAGGCGCGGGTCAGCTTAAGGTCGATGCCGTAGGCTGCCAGGTACTCATCGTGGTGGCTCTTGATCAGACGGGCCACGCCGCCGCCGACGGTTCCCAGACCGATCAGACCGACGTTCACGGTGCGCAGGGGTTCGCTCATAGATAGCTCCTTCGTGCATCTCATGGATGGATTAACCGCTTAAAGGTTGAGTGCATTCTAGCGTGAACCGAGGGCGCGTGCTCGCCAGGCAACAGGAGCCGCACAAAACGGCACCCCCGAAACGCTGCGGAAACATTGGAAACATGCTCGCTACAAACGGAACTCCGTAACAAACTGTCAACGTTTACACCATAAGGTTTGCCCTGTGCGACTGGGGCATGCAGGCGCTCGTCGGCCCCGTCACCACCGGTGCCGCCGTCGCCGTCTCGTGCGAGATCGCCGATGCCTTTGCCGAGCAGGCCAAGGCATCCAAGCTCGACATCGTCGATACCGTGACCTTTAAGGACGACTCCTCCACGAGCTTTATCAACCAGCCGACCAAGGCCATACGCAAGATCAAGATCGAGGGCCTGACGGGTGAGCTGACGTGGAACGACGAGGGCCAAGTCGAGAAGCCCGCTACGGCCTATGTGATTCAGGACGGCAAGTACATCGCCGCCTAAGTGCATATAACGAGACCGGTGAGGCCGTTTTATTCAGGGCAGGGACGCCTGTAACAGAACGGAAACATTACTTTCACACAATAAAGTGGCATTACTGCATAAACCGACAGGAATACGCAGAATTATGGATAAATGGGCAAAACAAAAGAAAAGTTGAAATAATCGCCACTTTTCTCAACTAAAGCGTCTACTATTTTGCGAACGCCGAACACGGCGAAGGATGGCCTGTCGGGTAACCGAAACCCGACGAGATTTGAGAGGAGAGCCGCATGTCGAGCCTCACCGGTAAGTCATTGAACCCTGTTATGAATCGCAGGAGCGTTATCGCGAGCGCAGCAGGTCTGGGGGCGATGTCCATTCTAGCTGGCTGCTCCTCCAACGGCGGCGACAGTGGTTCCGCTTCGGGCGACGCTTCGTTTAAGATCGGCACCATCGGCCCACTGACCGGCGCCAACGCGTCCTACGGCAAGTCCGTTACACAGGCTGTCGAGCTTGGCTGCAAGGATTTCTCGACTAAGGAGCTGCCGCTTGTCAGCAAGGCCGAGGACGACCAGGCTGACGGCGAGAAGGCCGTCAACGCCTTCAACACCCTGCTCGACTGGGGCATGCAGGCCCTTGTCGGTCCGACCACCACGGGTGCGTCGGTCGCCGTTGCTGCTGAGTGCGGTAACGACCCCGAGACGTTCATGATTACCCCGTCCGCGTCCTCCGAGGACGTTACCAAGGGCAAGGATTGCGTCTTCCAGGTTTGCTTCACCGACCCCAACCAGGGTGTCAACGCTGCCAAGTTCCTGGCGCAGAAGTATGCGGACGAGAAGTTCGTGCTGTTCTATAACTCCGGCGACGCCTATTCTTCGGGCATCGCAGATTCCTTTAAGGCCCAGGCCGCTGAGTCCAAGCTCGAGATTGTTGACGAGGAGACCTTTAAGGACGACTCCGCCACGAGCTTTACCAACCAGCTGACCAAGGCCAAGCAGGCTGGCGCCACCATGATCTTTGCGCCGATCTACTACACACCGGCGTCCGTCCTGCTCAAGAACGCCAAGGACATGGGCTACGACGTCAAGATGATGGGCTGCGACGGCATGGACGGTATCCTGGGCGTTGAGGGCTTCGATACCTCTCTTGCCGAGGGTCTGCTGCTCATGACCCCGTTCTCCGCCGACGACGAGAAGAACGCCGACTTCGTCAACGCTTACAAAGATAAGTATGGCGAGACTCCGGACCAGTTTGCCGCCGACGCCTACGACGGCGTGCATGCGGTGGTCGAGGCCCTCAAGGAAGCCGGCCTGGGTGCCGACGCCGACCCGACCGAGGTTGCCGAGAAGCTTCCCGAGGCTATGCGCAACATTACCGTTGACGGTCTGACTGGCAAGCTCTCCTGGAACGACAAGGGCCAGGTCCAGAAGGACCCGACGGCGTACGTCATTACCGACGGCAAGTACGTACAGGCCTAATTGGCCGCCTTACATAGAGCGGTTTTGATCCCAAGCAGGGGAGGTTTTGGCCTTCCCTGCTTGCTTGGTATCTAGGGACGATGTAACGTCCCTGTTTCATACATTAACTGGAAACCTATTCGAAAGGGGGATGTGGAACATGACGGTCTTTATCCAATACCTGGTCAACGGCCTGTCCATGGGCAGCGTCTACGCCATCATCGCGTTGGGCTACACCATGGTCTACGGTATCGCCAAAATGCTGAACTTCGCTCACGGCGATGTCATCATGGTCGGTGCCTATGTCTCGTTCTGCGCCACGTCGTATCTCGGCCTCCCGGGCTGGGCATCTGTAGTTCTCTCTTGCGTGGCCTGCACGGTCCTCGGTGTTCTCATTGAGGGCCTGGCCTATAAGCCGCTGCGCCAAGCAGGCCCGCTGGCCGTTCTGATCACGGCTATCGGCGTGTCTTACTTCCTGCAGAACGCCGCGCAGCTTCTGTGGGGCGCCACGCCCAAGAACTTCACTTCGCTCGTCACCTTCCAGGTGCCGGAGTTCTTGGCCAAGTTCAACGTAAGCGCCGTCTCGCTCGTCACCATCGTCGCCTGCCTGGTTATCATGGCCGGCCTGATGTTCTTTACAGGTAAGACCAAGATGGGCAAGGCCATGCGCGCCGTGTCCGAGGACAAGGCTGCCGCTCAGCTCATGGGCATCAACGTCAACCGCACCATTTCGATGACGTTCGCCATCGGCTCTGCCCTTGCCGCCATCGCCGGCGTGCTGCTGTGCTCCTACTCGCCGGTGCTGCAGCCCACGACGGGTGCCATGCCTGGCATCAAGGCCTTCGACGCCGCTGTCTTCGGTGGCATCGGCTCCATCCCCGGCGCTTTTGTCGGTGGCATTCTCATCGGCATCATCGAAGCGATGGCGCAGGCTTACATTTCCACGAGCCTTGCCAACTCCATCGTCTTTGGTGTTCTGATCATCGTCCTGCTCGTCAAGCCTGCCGGCCTCTTGGGCAAGTACGTCCCCGAGAAGGTGTAGGTGAGCGTTATGAAGTTTCTTAAAGACAAGCAGACGCGTCACGACTTTGTCACGTACGCCATGTGCCTTGTGGCGTTTGCCATCGTGTTCTTTATGCAGTCCAACCACATGATTCCGCGCATGATCGCCGGTCAGCTGGTTCCCATCACGGCCTATATCGTCATGGCCATTTCCCTCAACCTCGTCGTCGGTATCGCGGGCGACTTGTCGCTGGGCCACGCGGGCTTTATGAGCGTCGGCGCCTATACGGGCATCGTTACCGCCGTCGCGCTGGAGGGCGCCGTTCCGTCCGACCCGATGCGTCTGATCATCAGCATTGTGGTCGGCGCTATCGCCGCTGCCATCTTGGGCTTCTTGATCGGTATTCCGGTCCTGCGCCTGAGCGGCGATTACCTGGCTATCGTGACGCTGGCCTTTGGCGAGATCATCAAAGAGATCGTCACCTGCCTCATTGTGGGTGTCGACTCTCGCGGCCTGCACGTGATCTTTAACATCACGGGCAACTCTACGATCGACGACCTGCACCTGCTCGAGGACGGCACCGCCATCATCAAGGGCGCCCAGGGTGCCTCGGGCGTGTCGACGTACTCGACCTTCCTCGCCGGTGCCATCCTGGTTATGGTTGCGCTCGTGATTGTACTCAACCTGGTTCGCAGCCGTACCGGCCGTGCCATTATGGCCGTGCGCGATAACAAGATTGCAGCCGAGTCCGTAGGCATCTCCGTCACCGAGTACCGCATGATTGCCTTCGTGGTTTCCGCTGCCCTCGCCGGTGCTGCCGGAGCTCTCTTCGGCGGTAACTTCTCGCAGCTCTCCGCCACCAAGTTCGACTTCAACACGTCCATCCTCATCCTGGTGTTCGTGGTCCTGGGTGGTCTGGGCAATATGCGCGGCTCCGTCATCGCCGCGGCGTTGCTCACGGTGCTTCCCGAGCTGCTCCGTCAGTTCTCGGACTATCGCATGCTCATCTACGCCATCGTGCTGATCCTGGTCATGATCTTTACCAACAACCCGCAGCTCAAGGCGTTCTTCGCACGCATTAAGGACCGCCTTGCTTCCAAGAAGGAGGTGGCAGCCGATGCCCAGTAAGTTTGAGTTCAACAAGGGCAAGATGGTCCCGTATCCTTCTGGCGCCATCGTTCCCGACCGCGACCTGGGTCAGCGCCCGGCGCTCGAGTGCATCCACCTGGGCATTGAGTTCGGTGGTCTTAAGGCAGTCGACGACTTTAGCCTGACTATCGGCAAGACCGAGATCGCCGGTCTCATCGGCCCCAACGGCGCTGGCAAGACCACGGTCTTCAACCTGCTCACCAAGGTGTACCAGCCTACGCACGGCACCATCCTGCTCGACGGTGAGGACACTTCGGGCAAGTCGGTCTACCAGGTCAACCGCATGGGTATTGCCCGTACGTTCCAGAACATCCGTCTGTTCAACACCATGACGGTGGAGGACAACGTCAAGGTCGGTCTGCACAATCAGGAGCGCTACTCCGGTTTTGAGGGCGTGCTGCGCCTGCCGACGTACTGGAAGCACGAGAAGGCTGCTCACGAGCGCGCCATGGAGCTGCTGTCCATCTTTGATATGGAACACCTGGCAAACGAGCAGGCCGGCTCGCTGCCTTATGGTGCCCAGCGTCGTCTGGAGATCGTCCGCGCGCTTGCCACCAACCCCAAACTGCTACTGCTCGACGAGCCTGCCGCCGGCATGAACCCGTCCGAGACCGCGGAGCTCATGGAGAATATCGTTAAGATTCGCGACACCTTTGGCATCGCCATCATGCTTATCGAGCATGATATGTCGCTCGTTATGAACATCTGCGAGGGCATCTGCGTGCTCAACTTTGGTAAGGTCATCGCCAAGGGCACGGCCGAGGAGATCCAGAACAACAACGCTGTTATCGAGGCATATCTGGGCAAGCAGGATAAGGGGGAGAACTAAATGGCAGAGCCGATGCTTTCCGTCTACAACATCAACGTCTGGTACGGCGCCATCCACGCCATTAAGGACATCTCCTTTAACGTCAACGAGGGTGAGATCGTGGCCCTGATTGGCGCCAACGGTGCCGGCAAGTCCACGACGCTCAAGACCGTCTCGGGCCTGCTGCGCTCTAAGACCGGCTCCATCAAGTTTATGGGCGAGGACATTACCCATACGCCCGCCGACAAGCTGGTTGGTAAGGGCCTGGCTCAGGTGCCCGAGGGTCGTCGTGCCTTTTTGCAGATGACGGTTGAGGAGAACCTGGAAATGGGTGCCTATACGCAGCCCAAGTCAACGGTGGCTCCGGGCCTCGAGCGCGTCTACGAGCAGTTCCCGCGCCTGAAGGAGCGTCGTCGCCAGGTCGCCGGTACCCTTTCGGGCGGCGAGCAGCAGATGCTCGTTATGGGCCGCGCCCTTATGAGTAACCCTAAGCTGCTCATGCTCGATGAGCCTTCCATGGGCTTGGCACCGATTCTGATTGAGCAGATCTTCCAAATTGTCGAGGATCTGCATAAGGCCGGCACCACTGTGCTCCTGGTCGAGCAAAACGCACAGATGGCTCTTTCCATCGCCACACGCGGCTACGTGCTCGAGACCGGCAAGATCACTATGACCGGCACCGGTCAAGAGCTGCTGCACGACGACAACGTGCGTAAAGCATATCTTGGTGGTTAGATAGTTACGGCGTTTTACCAAACGCCGTAATCAGCCGACGCTGCAAGCCCGCCAGGGCGGCAATCTGCCTTTCAACTTCGGCGGCATGACCAGAAGGTCAATGCCGCCTCGTTTCAAGGCACCTTGCTCGCTCTGACGGGCT
>URMO01000070.1 GCA_900549085.1 uncultured Collinsella sp.
CAATATAGTCCTTCAGCTTGCTACGGCGGCTGGGGTGGCGGAGCTTGGCCAGGGTCTTGGACTCGATCTGGCGGATACGCTCGCGCGTGACGCCAAACTCGCGGCCGACTTCCTCGAGCGTACGGGGATGTCCGTCGACAAGGCCAAAGCGCAACTCGATAACCTTGCGCTCACGATCGGCAAGCGAGTCGAGCACCTGGGTGAGCTGCTCCTGCAGCATGGAGAAGCTGGCGGCATCGGGCGGAACGATAGCCTGGGAGTCCTCGATAAAGTCGCCCAGCTGGGAATCCTCTTCCTCGCCGATCGGGGTCTCGAGCGACACGGGCTCCTGCGAAATCTTCTGGATCTCGCGGACGCGATCGGCACTCATGTCCATCTCGGCACCGATCTCCTCGGGGGTCGGGTCGCGACCCAGGTCCTGGAGAAGCTGGCGCTGCACGCGGACGAGTTTGTTGATGGTCTCGACCATGTGCACGGGAATACGGATGGTACGGGCCTGGTCGGCAATCGCACGCGTGATGGCCTGACGGATCCACCACGTGGCGTACGTGGAGAACTTAAAGCCCTTCTGGTAGTCGAACTTCTCGACGGCGCGGATCAGACCGAGGTTGCCCTCCTGGATCAGGTCCAGGAACAGCATGCCGCGGCCGACATAGCGCTTGGCGATGGAGACGACCAGGCGCAGGTTGGCGCTGATGAGTGCCTGCTTGGCCTCGAGACCGACGTTCTCGATACGGGTCAGGCGACGCATCTCGGCGCGGGTGAGCTCGATCTCGCCCGCCTCGGCAGCCTCGAGCTTCTCGGTGGCATCGAGACCGGCCTCGATCTTCATGGCCAGATCGACCTCTTCGGAAGCGGTCAGCAGGTCGACCTTACCGATCTCCTTAAGGTACATACGAACCGGGTCGCCGGTCAGCATCACCGTGGAGGCATCGATGCCACGCACGCGCGAACGCGAACGGGACGTGCGCACGGTGCGCTTCTTCTTGCTCTTGGAAGAACCCATCTCGGCGTCGGCCTGACGGGCCATCTTAAGCTCGTGATCGTCGAGCGAGCCGGAATCGTGCTCGTCGTCATCGAAATCGTCGGTATCGCTATCGTTATCGTCATCGTCGACGCCCATGGGGGCGTCGTCGTTTCCGCTCGCGGAGATAATCTGGATGCCGCTGTTGCGCAGCGCGGAATACACCGCGTTGAGCTGCTCGTCAGACACATCGATATCCTTCAGGGCGACCTGAATCTCGTCCTCGGTTACCGAAGTCCTGTTTGAGCCGTTGCCCATGAGCTTTGCAACGTAGGATTCCAGCCCAGTACCCGTGCTCTCACTCTTTTTTGGCACAGATTCTCCCTTCATAGTCCACAGGACTCATTACTTTAGCACACACATTGACGTCTATACCCAAAAATCAGACTGGATATAGGCGCAAATACGCTGGTTGACCACAACATCTAGGCCTGATCGGCGCCCGCTGTCTCCAAACCGATCAAACGGAACGGGTCAGCCACGCCGCCGATCAACTTTTGGAGCTCGCGCTGGCGCTGAGAATCTTGCATCGCCTGCATCGTCAGCACACGGCGCGCCTCATCGTCGAGTGACCGGTCCTGACGAAGCTTTGCCTGCGCGGCGCGCATGCGGCGCTTGATGGTGTAGAGCTCGAGGGTATCGAGCATAAACACGATGTTCGTCTCGGTGGGGTGCTTACTCGTCGACGAAATGCGCCCGGCGCTGACAAGCGACGCCGCCTCGGGACACACCGCGCGCGCCGCATCCATACACGCCGTGGGGTCGGTGCCCGGCGGCGTCGCGAGCACGGCCCACGCGATGGACTCGTGGCGCGGATCAACCCACTCGATCGAGCAAATACGGTCGGCATACGTGCGGAACAGGTCGGGATAGCTCGTGAGCATCGTCAGCAGCTCGCGCTCCCCCGCCAAAGACTTTCGTTCCAGGTCGGTCAGCACGATCGGCATCGTCGGTGCCGCAGACGCGCCCGCTGTGCCGGCAACCGGCGCCGCGCCATCCATGCCAACCGGCACATCGATCGGCGGCATATCGTCGACAACCTCGACCGGCGCGGCCCCGTAGGCCTCGAGCGGCACATAGTCGTACGGCTCTTCCTCGACCGGTGTGGACACCGGCGGCGTCGCACCCGACGCCCAAGCGCCGCGAGGCGCCCCCTGCGAACCAGACGTCCGACCGCCCGCGCTACCTGCGCGCTCGGCCTGCGCCCGCTGGCGCTCGTAGTTCTGCTCGCGACGACGCTCGGCGTCCTCGCGCTTGGCAACATCGCGAAACACACGGCCTGAGCTCGAACGCACCGTCTCCAGATCCAAACCCAACAGGTCGGCAATCTGGATAAAGTACGTATCGATCATGTAGCTATCGCGCAGCGGATAGATGAGCGTCAGTGCGTCCTCGAGCGCTTTGGCACGACCGCCCGGCGTGGTAATGTCGCTCGACTCCTGCAGTGAGCGGTACACAAAGTCCATGAGGGGCTCGGCGGCATCGATGCGCGCCTGCAGCGCCTCGCCACCATGCGCGGTGATGAACTCCATGGGGTCATTGCCGTCGGGAAGCACCACGCAGCGCAGGTCCATCGAATCCTGCTCGATAAACTGAATCGCGCGGCGAGCGGCCTTTTGACCGGCGGCGTCGCCATCGAACATATATACAATGCGCTTGGCAAAACGGGTGAGCGTCTTTACATGATGTTCCGTCAGCGCCGTGCCCAGCGTGGCGACGACGTTTTTGATCCCCGCCTCCCAGCAGGCGATACAGTCGGTATATCCCTCCACCACGATGGCGGTATCCTGCGCGACGATAAACTCCTTAGCCCAGTTAAAGCCGTAGAGGTTTCGCTTTTTATGGAACACACTCGTCTCGGCGGTGTTGAGGTACTTAGGCTGGCCGTCGCCCATAATGCGCCCGCCAAAGGCAATGTTATGACCCTGTTCGTCAAAAATAGGAAACATCACGCGGTCGTAAAAACGGTCGGCAAGCTGCCCGCGCCCACGGCTCACGGCCACGTTGGCATCGATCATCTCCTGCGGGGTAAAACCCGCCTGCGACAAATGCGACACCAGCGCGTTGCGACCCGGCGCAAAGCCCAGGCAGTAGCGGCGGCAGACGTCGCCACCCATGCCGCGGCTGGCAAAGTACTCGCGCGGACGGCCGTCCTTACCGCGCATAAGCATGGTGTGATAGAACTGGGCGGTCTCGGCACACAGGTCATAGATGCGGGCGCGCTTGGTGCCGCGCTCGCGATAGGCGCCGGTATCGTGCAGCTCAATGCCGGCACGGTCGGCCAGGTAGCGAATCGACTCGGGAAAGCTCAGGTTCTCGCGCTTCATGATATAGGTGAAGACGTCGCCGCCCTCACCACAGCCAAAGCAATGCCACACCTGCGTGGCGGGGATAATGTGAAACGACGGGGTCTTTTCGCCATGGAAGGGGCAGCAACCCCAAAACTCATGGCCGCGGGGCTTGAGCTCAACCGTTTCCTGCACGATAGCAACCAGGTCGGACGCAGCACGCACCTGGTCTTTTTCCTCATCGCTAATCACGGATGCTCACCCCTTGCTCACCCAAATGATGACGGATATCGTCAATATTGCCCTCGACGGTCGCGATCAACTCGTCCAGCGAATCGAACACGCGCGATGGGCGCAGCCAACGCGTAAACGCCAGCGACACCGAGGCGCCGTACAGGTCGCCCGCATACCCGATCAAGTTGGCCTCGAGATGCGCCGAGGCGGCATCGTCGGCATACGTCGGCGGCAGGCCCACGTTGACGGCGGCAGGCCATACGGTATCGTCGACCAGCACCAGGCCCTCGTAGACGCCATCGGCAGGCACCTGAATGCCCTCGGGCACCTGAATATTTGCCGTGGGAAAACCCATGTCGGAGCCTTGGTGACGACCGCCGGCAACAACACCTCGCAGCATGTACGGACGACCGAGCAGCTCGGCGGCAAGCTCAACATGACCCTGGCGGAGCTCCTGGCGAATCCGGGTGGCGCAGATTGTCTGCCCATCGACGCACAGCAGCTCGTGGCCATAGACGTCAACTCCGTGCTCGGAACCCCATGTCTGCATCTCGGCAACGCCCGAGGCGCCGCCGCGACCCAACCTAAAGTCGCTACCCACGCGAATTGAGCGGATATCGACGACGCGCGACAGCAGCTTAAGAAAGCCCACATGGTCGAGTGCCGCCACCGCAGGCGTGAAGGGAACGGCCACAACCGCATCGACCCCGGTGAGAGCCAGGGCATGCAGACGGTCGGCCGTCGTCATTAGTTTTTGAGCGGGTGCGCGGCTCACCACTACGTCCGGGTCGGGATCGAAGGTGACCACGACCGCCTTGCAGCCGTGGTTACGCGCATCGCGAACGACCGCGTCGATCAGTTCGCGATGCCCCCGATGCACGCCATCGAATACGCCGATGGCGATCGACGCGGCGCCCAGGCAAGCGCAATCATCAAATGCATCGGCAGCGACGATGCGGGCCTCATCCGACTCGCCCGCGAAAAAAATACGCGCGAGCTCGTGGGAGGCCAGCATCATCGAACACCGCCGATTGCCTGCGGAAAGACGTGCTCCATTACAAAGCGACCGCCCTCGATACGGGCGAGCGCCTTGAGCCCGCCATCGAGCACCAGCGCAAACGGCGCCTTCGACGCATCGAAGCCCGCAAGCGCGCGCTCAATAGGAATACGACGTCCGCACAGCAGATCGTCAGCAAGATCACCCGGCAAGTCGACGCGCGTGGCGCCAAGCGCCGCAATGGGATCCAGGGCAAAGTCGGCAGCGGACACGGCAGAAAGCTCCTCGACCGCATGGCAGGCACCGATGGAAACAACGCCGGAGGCTGTACGGCGCAATGCGGAAATATGTGCCGCGTTGTCGCAGGCACGACCCAGGTCTCGAGCGAGCGCACGGATGTAGGTGCCCTTGCTCACCGAAAACGCCACGGTCCAAACACAGGCGTCGCCGTCGCCGCCCACGGCAATCAGGTCGGCGGAGTACACCTCGACCGGACGCGGGGGCAGTGACACGGCATTGCCCTCGCGCGCAGCCTTATAGGCGCGCACGCCGTTGACCGAAATGGCCGAAAACGCCGGAGGCACCTGCATCTGCGGGCCCAGCATGGCGGACAGGCGCTCGCGGGCATAGGCCGGATCGCGCAGGTCGGCGGCTATGGGCACCGTGCGAACGGCCTCGCCCTCCGCGTCATCGGTGTTGGTCTCGACGCCAAACGAAATGTCGGCGACATAACTTTTGGTATCGAGAGTTAGCATGCCCAGCAGACGGGTCGCCTGGCCCACGCCCACCACCATGACACCCGAGGCCATGGGGTCGAGCGTTCCGGCATGACCGACACGCCGCTCATGGAGGGCGCGTCGGCATTGCGAAACCACGTCGTGGGACGTGCAGCCCACCGGCTTATCGACGGCGAGCAGCATATTAAGTTGAGAAGGTGTACGACGAGCCATGTACCATCCAAAAAGTTAGAGCTCGACGGTCACCGAAGCGGGATCCTCCCCTACCAGCTCGGCCAGCATGGGAAGTGCCGCGGTGAGCGTCTCGGAAATCGTTCCGGCGTTGGTAAAGCCGGCGGCAGCGTGGTGCCCACCTCCGCCAAAGTTGGCCGCAATCTCGGAAACATCAAGTTCGCCCTTGGAGCGCAGGTTGCCGCGCACCTTGGTATCCCCCTCGATGCCCTTAAGGAACAGGCAGACCTCGACGCCCATCACCGAGCGCACCACATCGACCAGGCCGTCGCACTCGTCCGAAGTGACGCCGCAGGTCTCGAGGTCGCTCTGGTACGCATAGCTATATGCCACGCGACCGTGCGCCACCGTCTTGATGCGGCCCATAACGATGGACTTGAGATGCAAGAACTCTACGCGCATGCTCTGGTAGACCTCGAGCGCAACGCGCGCCGGATTGGCACCGTGAGCGACCAGGCGCGAGGCGGCATGGAACGCAGCGGCATCGGCGTTTTGGTACTGAAAACGACCGGTATCGGTCACCAGGCCGCACAGCAGGCAGGTCGCGACACCATCGCGAGCCACAATGCCGCAATTGTCCAAAAAACGGTCGATGATCATGGCGCAGGCTGCGGCGCCGACGCACCTCAGGCTCAGCTCGGCAAATTCCTCACGCGCCGGATGATGATCGAAGCACACCACATGCGACGAGCGGCGGAGTACCTCGGCTGAGTTGTTCAGACGCTCGACGACCGGCACGTCCACTGAGATGAACAGGTCCGGATTGCCGGTATACGCAGATGCCGGCACCAGACGGTCGGCACCCTCCATAAAGCGGTAGATGCGCGGAACCGGGTCATCGTCTGCCAGCAGCAGGGCAATGTCCTTGTTGGGGAAAAACTTCATAAGCGATAAGCCCAGACCCAGCACGGAGCCCAGGGCGTCACCATCGGGAGACGTATGTCCCGAAATCGCAATGGAGGACGCACCCTCGATGAGCTCGAGGATGCGTCGCTGAATATCTGCAGACTCGCACGATGCGCGGTCGGCTTTATCACTCATCTAAACCTGCCTCCTGGTCGGCATCCGCTATGGGATAGCCGTCCTCGTCCTTTTCGATCGCAAGCGTGGCGGGAACGTTTTCCAGCGCGCGCGTGATGCGTTCGGCCTCATCGGTCGAGCGATCGATGCGAAAATCGAGCTCGGGCGTGACGCGCCAATCGAGCGAGCGGGCCAACAGGCTACGAATGCGGCCCTTGGCGCTGGCGAGCGCCTCCATGACCTCCTCGTAGCGGCTCGCGTCGCACGACACGTACACGCGCGCGAACGAACGGTCCACCGCGACCTCGACCGCGGTCAGGGTGACCAGGTCGAGACGCGGATCGGAAACCTCAAAGAGCAGGATATAACCGAGCTTCTCGCGAAGCTGCTCGCCTAAACGGCGGGTTGCCTGCGTTTGCTTCATAGCGCTACCCCCTACTCGGTACGGGCAACCTGGTCGATGCGGTAGCCCTCAATGGTGTCGCCAGGCTTGATGTCCTGGAAGTTCTCCAGGCCAATACCGCCCTCGGAGCCGCTCTTGAGGCTCTTGGCCTCGTCCTTGTAGTGGCGCATCGAGGCGATTTTACCGTTGAAGACCACGATGCCGTCGCGCACCAGGCGCACAGAATCGGTCGCGGCGATCTCGCCCTCTTCGACGCGGACACCGGCGGCGATACCAACCTTGGGCACCTTGAAGGTATCCAGGACGGTCGCAGTACCCGTGGAGACCTCGACCTCGGTGGGCTTGAGCATACCGATGCGGGCAGCGTCGAGGTCCTCGAGGCACTTGTAGATGACGTCGTAGCAACGGATCTCGACGCCCTCGCGCTCGGCGGCGGAGCGGGCCTTGCCGTCGGGACGGACGCCAAAGCCGATGATGATGGCGTTGGAAGCGTCGGCCAGGACGACGTCGGTCTCGTTGATGGCACCAACGGCGGAATGGATCGTGTTGATGCGCACCTCGGACTGATCCATCTTGTCGAGGGAGTCCTGAAGGGCCTCGATGGAGCCCTGGACGTCGGCCTTGATGATAAGGTTGAGCTCCTTGACCTCGGCGTCGGCGATGGTCTCGAAGAGGTTCTCGAGCGTCACGTGCTTCACGCGGCTCTGCTCCTCGATACGGGCCTTGAGCGAACGCTCATCGGCCAGGGCGCGAGCCTCGCGCTCGTCCTCGAACACGCGGAACTCGTCACCAGCGTTGGGCACGGACTGCAGGCCCAAGATCTCGACGGCGTCGGAGGGGCCGGCCTCGGTGACGGCGTTGCCCTTGGGATCGAGCATGGCGCGGACGCGGCCGTAGGTAAGGCCGGCGACCAGCGTATCGCCCACGTGCAGGGTACCGCGGGTCACGAGAACCGTGGCAACCGAGCCGCGGCCCTTGTCGAGCTTGGCCTCGAGAACGTTGCCGGAGGCAAAGGTGTCGGGGTTGGCCTTGAGCTCGAGCACGTCGGCCTGGAGCAGCACGGTCTCGAGCAGGTCGTCGATACCGATCTTCTGCTTGGCCGAGATGTTGACGAACATGTTCTGTCCGCCCCACTCCTCGGGGATGATGCCGTACTCGGTGAGTTCCTGGCGCACGCGGTCGGGGTTGGCGCCCGGCTTATCGATCTTGTTGACGGCGACGACGATGGGTACGCCGGCGGCCTTGGCGTGGTTGATCGACTCGATGGTCTGAGGCATGACGCCGTCGTCGGCAGCCACGATCAGGATGACGATGTCGGTCACCTTGGCGCCGCGAGCACGCATAGCTGTAAAGGTCGCGTGACCAGGGGTATCGATGAAGGTGATCTTGCGGTCGTTGATCATGACCTGCGAAGCGCCGATGGCCTGGGTAATGCCGCCTGCCTCGCCGGCAGCGACACCGGTGTGACGGATGGCGTCGAGCAGGCTCGTCTTGCCGTGGTCGACGTGACCCATGACGGTGACGACCGGGGCGCGAGGCTTAAGGTCGGCGGGATCGTCGTAGAACGAGAAGGTGTTCTCCTCCTCGGGGGTGATGATCTTGATCTGACGGCCCAGGTCGTCGGCAACGAGCTCGACGAGGTCGTCGGACATGGACTGCGTCATCGTGAGCGGCGTGCCCAGCAGGAACAGGCGCTTGATGATGTCGTTGGCCGGAACGTCGAGCGCCTCGGCGAGCTCCTGGACGGTAACGCCCTGGGAGACCTTGATGGCATCGAGCTCCTCGGGGTTCACGCCCTGGGCCAATGCCTCCTCAATCTTGCGCTCCTCCTGAGCCTTAGCAGCCTCGCGCTCGCGCTTCTCCTTGCGCTTCTTGCGGCGACCGGTGGACTCGCGAGAGGCCTCCTCGACGGCGGCACGGGCCTCCTCGAGCACCTTCTCGCGGCTGTACTCCTCGGCCTCACGCGCCATGCGGCTGTAGTGGTCCTCATCGTTGCCGTGACCGCCCTTGCGCTTCTTGCCCTTGCCCTGCTTATCGGGGTTGGGGAAGTCCATGCCGGCAGCGACGTTGTTGCTGGCGTTGGTGCGATGGCTGTGCGGGCGGCTCTCGGAGGCGTTGCGCTCGGAGTTGCTGTCGGAGGCGTTGCGGTCGTTACGACGGCCACCGCGACGGTCGCTGTTGCCGCCACGACGGTTGCCGCGCTCGGCGGCGCGCTCGGCCTTGGCCTTCGCCTCGGCGTCCTTCTTCTCCTTGAGAACGGTCTCCTGTGCGGCGATCTGGTCAAGCAGCGAACGGAAGCGCGAACCGGAGTCGGAAGCAGGGACGGCGCGGCGCTGGGCCTCACGGGCAGCCTCCTCCTTCTCGCGGGCAAGGCGCTCCTGCTCGGCCTTCTTCTTGGCCTCGGCCTCGGCACGGGCGGCCTCCTCAGCAGCCTGGGCGGCGGCGAACTGGCGGCGCTCCTCCTCGCGTGCCTTCTCGGCGGCGATGCGCTCGCGCTCGGCCTCGGCAGCGCGCGCTGCCTCCTCGGCGGCGGCTGCCTCCTCCTCGGCCTGCTTGGCGGCCTCGACTTCCTTGGCGCGGGCCTCGATCACCGAGGCGAGCTGCTTGCGGACCATGGCGACGTAAGCGTCCTCCAGGGCGGAGGAAGCGGACTTAGCGGGAATCTTCATTTCGGCGAGATGACCCATCAGTTCCTTGGAGGTCATGCCGAACTCTTTGGCCAGGGTGGACACACGGACTTTTGCCATATGACTTCACCTACCCTTTCTGGCACCTTGGGTGCCTAGAGACTGAACGAGCGTGGGAGATGCGCCGGGACCTGCCCGGCGCGACCGCGCGCTAGATCAGGTCCTCCGCATCATCAAAGGCGTCGGTGTCGTGGACACCGCAGAAACGGGAGCCCGGACGGGCCTGGTTGCGGCACTGGACGCCGTCCTCGGACACGTACTCGCAGCGACGGACGTCGTCGTCCTCCTCGTCACCGATCAGGTCGGCGGCGGGCTCCTCGTGAACGGGGACGTTCTTGAGGATGTCGGCGGCAAGGGTCTCGGACTTGATGTCGATGTGCCAGCCGGTCAGGCGAGCGGCGAGACGGGCGTTCTGACCCTCCTTGCCGATGGCGAGCGAAAGCTGGTCATCGGGCACGATGACGCCGGCGTAGGCCTTCTCCTCGTCGATGAGGACGCGGGTGACCTTGGCAGGCGACAGGGCGTTGGCGACGTAGACGGCCGGATCGGCATCCCACAGGATGACGTCGACGCGCTCGCCGCGGAGCTCGCCCACGACGGCGCGAACGCGGCTGCCCTTGGGGCCGACGCAGGCGCCCACGGGATCCAGGCGATCGTCGAGCGAGTGGACGGCGACCTTGGAGCGCTGGCCGGGCTCGCGGGCGATCGACTTGATCTGGACGGTGCCCTCATAGATCTCGGGCACCTCCTGCTCAAACAGACGACGCATGAGCTCGGGGTGGGTACGGGAGATGACAATCGGCGGACGGCTGTGCTCGCCGCGAACCGGCTGCAAGTTGGAGTTGGGGTCGCGGACGTCGATGATCACGGCCTTGATGTGCTGGTTGTGCAGATAGCGCTCGCCCATCGGACGCTCGTTGCGCTCGTTCTCGTAACGGCGCTGGTCAAAGTGCGGCAGCTCGGCCTCGACGCCATCGCGGATCTTGACGATCGTAAAGTCGGGCGTGGACTGCAGCACGGTACCGCTAATGAGGTCACCGATACGACCGGAGAACTCCTCGTAGATCTGCTCGCGTGCGGAGTTGCGCACGATGGCGTTGATCTCGGCCTTGGCGTGCTGGGCGGCAATGCGGCTCGTGTTCTTGGGGGTGACGTCGATCTCCTCGAACTCGGTGAAGTTGCCCTCCTCGTCCATGGAATCGTCGATCGGCTCCAGACGGTAGACGTAGATCTTGCCGGTGGTGCGGTCGATGGTCACCTTGGCACCCCACTCAAGATGCAGGATCTCGGCATAGCTCTTGGCGAGCGACTGCTCCAGGCGGTCGATCAGGTAGAGCTGGTCGATGTGCCTTTCCTGGCAAAGCTCCATCAGGGCGGACATCATGTCGGATGCTGCCATGTTAGTTTCCTTCCTTCGCGGGCTTGAAGTCATAGGTGGGCTTCAACTTGCACTTTTTAACATCACAGAAATCGAGGGTGACGGACTCGCCGTCCTCGAGCTCGAGAGTCACGTTCGTCTCGGTCGCGGCGGCAATCTTGCCGGAGTACTTGCGACGGCCCTCGGTGGCGGTGGAGGTGAGCTCGCAGTCCTCGCCCACAAAGCGGGCAAAGTCGCGCGGACGGCGCAGCGGGCGCGCCATACCCGGGCTCGACACCTCGAGCGTATAGCTCGAAGAAATGGGGTCGAGCTCCTCGATTACGTCGCCGACCCACTTGGTATTGGCCGTGACGTCGTTGAGCGACAGGCTCTGACCCTCGGCACCCTCGATACGCACACGCACGCAGGGGGCCTTGGTGGCGCCCACGAGCTCAACGTCGACAATATCGACATCGTGCTGGGGAGCGACGGCCTCGAGCGCGTCGATGATCGCCTGCTCGGTCTTGGTCTTGACCATTGCGGCACCTCCATCCATACAAAAAAGAAGCGGGGCCGAAACCCCACTTCTTTCAATT
>URMO01000071.1 GCA_900549085.1 uncultured Collinsella sp.
GACATTAAGCTGTAGGGGCTGGCTTTCGTGAAGTCGTACGAAGCCTTTGATTCGCGTCTGGCAGTGCTAGAGACAGCTCGATTCCAAGATTTCGCTAACGACTATGTTGTCTCCGGATGTGCGTATATCTATGAGCAGGTTTTCGGTCTCTCAATTACGCTCCTTAAGCGTCTGCTCGAGTATGAGGGTGCCACGCTTGCTGCGTCGGGGTCTCCTCGTGCCATCCTGAAGGAGGCCTACCGATTCTACGACTTTATTGATGAGGCGGCCTGGTTAGATATGCTCAGAGACCGCAATACGAACGTCCATATCTATGACAATAAGCTCGCTCAAGATTTGATTCAGCGCATCTTGAACGTCTATATTCCCGCTTTCTGCCAGTTGAGAGACGGGTTGATGGAGCGCTACGGCGAGCTTCTGCTGGCTCCCGACGACCAGTTTGTTTAATTCCTTAAGATTTCGCGGAGGGTTGTTGCCGTTTACCGAGGGGTTGTTGTGCAACAACGGGCAAGCTGCAATACTTAGATTCATCTTTGCAAACTGCACTTTAACTACACCAATGCAGGGAGGATTTATGCAGCCCAAGCATTCCGCGATTGTCGCGGGCCTGACGCTGGCGCTTTCGTTTGGCGCCGTTGCCGCGCCTGTGACTGCTGTTGCCGAGGAGCCCGCGCCGGGTGTTGCCTCGGATGCCACCGATATCGATAAGGGCCTTTACACCCAGCAGTCTTTTTCGGGCGTGCTGAGGTCGGTTCAGGGGGTCTCGTTTGTCAACGTGACTGCCGAGATGAAGTACTTCACCAAATACGAGAGCTATCACAACTATAGCCAGGGCTTTTCTCGTGGTGACGGCTATAACGCGCTGGGTTATTACCAGTTCGATCGCCGTTGGTCGCTTATTCCGTTTATGAAGCAGGTCTATAACTACGACTCTGCTAAGTACAGCATGCTTAAGGACGCGATTGACCGCGGTGGCGAGATTTCCAACGGAAGCAACCCCATGTATGCGAACGGTCAGCTCACTGAGCTGGGCCGCATCGCACAGGATGCCTTCCTGGGTGCTTATAACACCGATCCGGCTGAGTTCTCGGCACTGCAGGATGCGTATGCGTACAACTCGTACTATGCGGTGACCGAGGCGTGGCTCAAGAGCGCTCTCGGCATTGATATCTCCGGCCGCGCCGACTGCGTCAAGGGCATGGTGTGGAGTATCACCAATATGTGCGGCACTGGTGGCTGCCAGGACTTTTTCCGCTGGGCAAACCTTTCCAACAGCATGACGGACCGCGAGTTTGTGACGGCGCTTTCCAACAGCGTGGTCAATAACGTGGCGACCAAGTATGCAAGCCAGCCTCAGTACCACGAGGGCTGGAAGAACCGCTACCGCAATGAGCTCAAGGATTGTCTGGTCTATATTGCCGAGGACGAGAAGAACGAAGCGGCTGATAAGAAGCCTGAGGTGTCCGAGTTCCCTTCGACGCCTGATTCAAGCCAGACTCCTGAGGAGTCTCAGCCCGCGCAGAAGCCCGATACTGATAACAATGGGGGCAATGGGGGCGAGACGAACGGGTCTGCTACTGGTACCGGTAGCAGCAACTCCGGCTCGACCGACAATGGCTCTTCTAAACCTTCCAACGGTTCGAGCGATTCCTCTGCCGGTGGCGACTCCGGCACTAACACAGGGTCTGGTTCTGTTACCGCTTCTGGTTCCGATAGTTCTAAGGATGATTCGAATAAGGGGACGGATGCGCCCGTCACCCCGACGAACAAGAAGCCCTCTGTTTCCGAAGTGTTTGGCTCCACGCTGGGGTCTTTGATGGCTGGTCCAAGCGGCAACTCGTCTTCTAACAAGGACAATGACGGTCAGAACTCCGTGACGAAAACCGATACCGCGAAGGACGACTCTAAGGACAATAAATCCGAGGACAAATCCGAAAAGTCCGAAACGGATAAGGGTTCTGGTTCTGAGGAGAAGAAGGACAACTCCGAGGAGAAGGACAACAAGTCCGACGGTGCCGAGAACAATAACAACGGCGCCGATGTCGCTGGAGGCAACAAGGAAAATACCGGTGTCAACAAAGATGGTGCCGGCGACAACAAAGATAACAATGGCGGCGGTAAGAACGATTCCGATTCCGACAATGGTAATGCTGGCAACGATGGCGGTAACATGCCCAAGACGGGCGACCTCGTCGTGATGGCGAGCCTTGCCAGTGCAAGTTTGGCTACGCTTGGTGCCACGTCTATTGTGAGTGGCAAGCATAAGCTCGATCAGCAGAATAAGACTGCTGGTGAGGACGGTTCTGAGGAGTAGCCTCTCGGCTGTCTGATAACTAAAGAGTCGGGACGGGGCCCGGTGCGAATGCATCGGGCCCTGTTTTGTTGTGCAACGATTAGTTGTGCCCCCCCCTCACGCCCCATGTTGCTACCGTTGCCCGATATGTTTATGTGCCTACATCAATAAGCTCGTGGCGGTCATTACAATTGGCATCATGCTGCGATTTAAGGGGAACGTTGCGATGTCTGAACAGGCAAATAATGGTTGTGCTGTCGACTTTGGCGTGCATCTGATCGGCTGTGCCGACGATGTGGTTTTGCCTATTGGCATGCACGACTATGTGGAGGCTCTTGGTCGCTGCACACTGGTCGACAAGACTATGTTTATTGCCGATGTGCTGGATTGCAACGCGTCCGTTGTGGTGTGCTGTCGACCTGAGGGTTTTGGCAAGAGCATGAACTTGTCGATGCTCAGGGCTTTTCTGGAGCGTCCCGCAGTTGGTCGCGCCGGTCGGATCTCGTTTGCCGAAACCCAGATTTGGGATGCGGACGGCGGGCGCTATCGGGACGAGTACGCCTGCTATCCGGTGATATCGCTGGACTTTTCTGGTGCTGCGAGGCGTGGCGCCGCTGTTGCCGACGTCGTGTGCGATGCTCTTTCGGGCGAATGCGCTCGTCTGTTGGCGCTCTTGGAGGCTCCGGATTTAGCACGAGATAAGGTGCGTCACATCGAACGTGTTGCGCGTGGCGTGGCGAGCGAGGCCGAGGTTGACTCGGCGCTTGGTGTGCTCATTGAGCTGTTGGAGATTGCCTGCGATGAGCAGGTTGTATTGCTCGTTGATGGGTACGACGCGGCGTGGTTGGGCCGTGCGGGCGCGAGGGACGCTTCCGGCGCCGATCCGGCGGAGCTGCTCGATCGCGTGCTGTTCGACGCCATTGCCACCACGGGCCATTCGCTACGGTTGACGTGTCTGATGGGGGAGCGTCCTAACCCTGCCGAGGCGGCGCTTTCTTCGCGCAGCTGCTCGTATCGTCTTTCGACGCCCCTTTCGACGTGGTGCGACCGTTGGTTCGGCTTTTCGGATGCCGAGGTTGAGGCCCTGTTGAGTCATGCTGGACGCGAGGAATACCTGGATGATGCGCGTGAATGGCTCGAGGGATATCGGTTTGGCAGGGCCTATTGCTTGAGTCCGACGCGTGTGATCGGTTTTCTGGACCGAGGCTGCACAGCGCCTGTGCGAGCCGATCTGTATGGGTATGCCGATTGCCTGAGTAGGGTAGTTGCCGGGTGGAATCTCGACCGCCTTTCGGTCTTGTTCGATTTGCTCGAGGCTCATGGATGCGTTGAGGTCTCGCTTGGTTTGGGCGCTGCGGGGCCAGAGGCCTCGCCTGATGATGGCCTGTGGACGGCGCTGTATCTGTCCGGTTTCCTGACGACGGATTTGATTGAGGAGCCGGAGCATGGTGGTCGTCTCCGTGCTCTGCGGTTGCCCAATAACGAGCTTCGCCAGGCCTTTCGTCTGGTGATTATTGATTGGTTTGAGCGTGCTGCCAAGGACGTTCGAGACGTCGATACGTTTCGAGACGGGTTGTGCCGTGGGGACGAGGATGCGGTGAGGCAGGCGCTTGACCGCATCCTGGGAGATGCGGGAATCGACGCGACCGACACAGATGCGCCGCTGCCATATCACCTGCTCTTGCAGGGACTCTGCTTTGGATTGCCGGGCTATGCCAACCCTGCCTCGAGGCGAAAGCGTGGCGCGGATCGCTGGGACATCCAGGTTTTTCCTACGGGCGCTGTGTTTGACGTGGCAGACACGATCGGCATGCTCGACGAGCGTCCGCTGATAACGGTCAACATGATGTTTGACCCCGGTGTGGACGCGCTGGGCCTAGAGCTGCTGGCCGTTCAGGCGCTGCTCGACATAGAGCGCGACGGTATCGACAAGATTCGCGTACCGCGACCCGGTGTGGGCCGCATGCGCTGGGGGTTTGGTTTTGATGGGCGTCGTGTGGCAGCGGTGTGCCAGCGGCTGTAGGGGTGTCCGCTACTCTGCGTCCTCCAGGGGCGGCATGGGCTTCCAGTCGGGATCCTTGATAATCTTGCGAGCATCTTTCATGCCACGGCGCAGCGCCGGAATGCCGGTCTTAAAGCACTTGTCAACGGCGGCCAGGCGAATGAACTCCTTGCAGAAGGTCGCGGCGTTGCCCAGACGGAACAGCACGGGGTGATAGTCGCCGTAAATCTGCATGTAGCGGGCCAGATAACCGCGGTTGCGCATGATGTAGTAACGGTTGGTGTCGCTCGTGGAGTTGAGCTGGCGCTTGCCGGCGATATCCCAGTTGGAGACGGCGCGGGCGCGCTTGAGCACCACGTCGGCGACCACGGCGGCGGGGAAGTGCTGGCTGGCTACGTAGCCGTAGCAGGCATCGTCGCCGTAGATAAAGAAGCGCGCGTCGGGCAGGCCAATCTTGTCGACCACGCGGCGCGAGAACATGCCGCCCTCAAAGCACAGCTGGTTCATGGCGCGGTAGCCCTCGGGACCCAGATCCCACTTAGCGATGGGGTTGGGGATGCCGAGCGAGAGGATGAGCTGGTACTGCCAAAAGAAAGCGCCGCCGTCAAAGTCCAGGCGCGAACCCTGGATGACATCGTAGCGGTCGGTCCACTTGGCAAGACGCTCGATGCCTTCGGGGATGACGAGCACGTCGTCGTCCATCACCCAGAACCACTGGGCGCCCAGGTCGTAGGCGCATTTGGTGCCGGCGGAGAAGCCGCCCGCACCGCCGCCGTTTTCGAGCTGCGGCGCGTAGATGACGCGGTCGGTGCCGCCCTGTGCATCGGGCTGATCGGTGTCGATGCCCCACAGGGTGGCGCGACGCGCGTTGAATACGGCACCCATGTCCTCGGTCTCGCGCGAATTCTCGTTATCGACAATCACAATGCGCCAGGGCGCGGCCGTGAGCTCGGTCATAGAGTCGAACAGGTTGGCCAAGAGCTCCTGGCGCTTATAGGTGACGACAACGATGGCAAGCTTGTCGATGGGGGCGGGAAGGGTGGAAGTCATGAACGAGAATATCCTTTCGCGTGGGCAGCATTTCGGCCCTGCGGAATAAACAACGTGTCCCATTGGACATGACTATTGTAAGCGTAGGTAGGCGCCCGCGGTTAATGTTCCACTAATCACCAAGAACGTTTGCTACAAGCCTGGTTGACGTGCGTGCGCGGCGAGATTGCAAGCGCGCATTGTGGTATTACATAGGTGCCGAATCCCGTGGACGCGATCTTTGTGTTTGGATGCCCTGTGAATAAAACTCGTTTAGCTTCCTTTGCCGATAGCCTTCCCGTCAAGGTCATGTTGCTGTTTTTGGTTCTTCAGGCCGCATTTGTCCTGAGCAATACCGCGGCAAATTGTCTGCCGAGGCCCGTCATCGAGTCGCATGTGCAGGGTTCGGAGTCCTCTGCCCTGTTGTCTGACATGTATGTCTACGACCACCGTGTTGCAGCTGGTCCTGTTTGCTTTGATAACAATCGCTTTATCATTGAAGTCGCACAGCAAAAGGACCAAGGTTCTCCATTTAAGACGATGACTGTTGCCGAGATTGATGACGTTACGAAAGCCGGTGGGATTACGCATCAGCAGTACTACCGGTATTGGCATGGATGGCAGCTACTTACGAATGCCTGCCTGTTTATTGGCGGTATCGACGTTGTCGTGGTGCCTGCGGCCGCTCTGGCGATTGTCGGCTCCGCTTGCGCTTACGTTGCCTTGCGGAAGCGGTTTTCAAAGCCAGTGACGTTGGGTTTCCTTGCAATCCTGCTGTTCTCGACCAATCTGTTTTTCAATTTTATCGGTGATCTGCTGCTGTGCATCTCGTTCTTTGTGGCGCTCATCATGATGTCTTGCATGAGCCTTCGTTTGGGCTCGGCCCCGAACGCACGGGTTTTCACAAGCCGCCTTGTCCTTTGGTCGATAGCGACGGGCGCCGTGTTTTCGTTTCTTGACTTTTTAACGATTCCTGCCGCAGTTGTCGCCCTGCATTGCTTTTTCACCTTCATTGCGCTCCCCAAGGGTGAGCGCCCCAAGCGTTGCGTCGTCACGATGCTGCAAGCGCTCTTTGGGTTTGGGCTTTCGTTTGTGTTTACCTGGGCGATGAAATGGGTTGTCGCGGCGTTTGTGCTGGGCTGGGACGCGGTCTTTTCGAACGTTCTGGGCGAGATGGGCCTTTGGTCTGCGCATGGGGCTTCGTCACTGTTGCCCCAGGCTGACTGGCCTCAGATTTTGAAGGAGTTCTATTGCATGAGCCCGCAGCTGTTCGCCATTTGCTCAACTGCCGGTTATGCGATGATCTCGAACGTCGTTTGTCTTGTTTCGTTTGCCGTCGTATTGGTGATCTGGATTGCCGTGCTCGTTTGCTCGATACGGGGCGGCGCACAAGACGGTCGTCGGTGCAAGGTGTTGATTCAGTCGCTGCTCATGGCGCTGCCCTTGGTTGTTGTTCTGGGTTATTTCGTTGTTATGCATGACCATGCGATCGTTCATATTCCGGTATTTGGCTGCAAGAACTGGGCGATTGTTTTTTCGATTTTATTTGCTTCGGGTGTTAGCGCGCTTCGTGGTCTGCAGAGTCAGAAGGACGTCTAGCTGTTCATGTGGGCCTTGATGGCCTCGGCTACGGCCCTGCGTACGATATCCACGAGAAGCAGGGCAAGCGCGAGGCAAAGGCTCATAAGGATTCCGAGCAAAATGGCGCCGGCTGGACGGGGCGTTCCCGTTTGGATGCCTGTTGCCATGGTGTAGATTGCATTGTCGAAGATGGGTCGCCAGACGTTGCAGGTAAACGACTGCACGGCGTAGAAAGCGAGCGTTCCTGCGGCGAGAGATATGATTGTCTCGTCTGCAGCAGTGACTTTGTGGCGCGGCTGATGGAGTGCTGCGGCGGCAACGGATGCGGCGGCCAAGATAAAGGATATGACGGAAGTGGACTTGTAGGAGAGCTTCCAGAGCGTGTTGTACTGGCTGTTTGCCGATAGCAGAAGCTCGAGCGCGATGGTGGCGGCAACGAGTCCGATGAGTACGATCTTGGATTATTGAGCGCCGGATGCGTTGCCGTGGCATTCGAGGACAAAGCGCATTTCTCCAGCTGCAATAAACGCGACCAGGTAGGTAACGGCGCTCATGAGTTTGCGCCACAAAATGATACCGGCCGCTTCGTTTGCCGTCGCCGCGATGTAGCAGTTGATTCCAAATGTTGCGAGCACAAGAAGTGCTACGACAAACGGGGCTCTTTTGCTGCCGATTCGCTGCCGCATCAACGCAATCACTGGGACGAGCAATACTGATGCCGCGTAGACCCAGATAAACTCGATGCCCAGCGTAAGCCAGCCAATCTCATGCAGCGAGATTTCTGGTAGGGGATAGACGTACATCGAAACAAACAGGCAGGTGGCGCAATAAAAGAGCGTGGGCAAGACGATCTTTTTGAGGCGATCAAGCGATTTGAGCGTGAGGCCCTGCGCGGATGAACCGTTTTGGAGGGCGCGTACCGCCGAGGGAATAAGGAAGTATCCCGAGATCATAAAGAAGACCTCGTTGGCCCAGCAGCCCAGCAGGTTGATAAAGCCGAGTGCGCCGGAGTAAGGGAAGACGGCGAGCGGCGCATATTCCGGTAGGCCGGTGCAGACGGCTTGGAAGGTCCACTGAAACGTGTGGAATATCGCAATCCCGGCGACCGCGAATAAGCGCAGCGCTTCGATGGAGGTATTTCTGCTTGCTTTGCTGCCCATCAGATTATTTTCCAGCGCGTGCGTTGTATGAGCTAAAGTGCGATGTGATCATTTTTAGAGTTTGCTTGGGCCCCTTGTTCCATACGTTATACAAGCCCTCGCCCACGAGGTCCTTGGCGTATGCGCAGTAGCTGATTTTAGGGTTGGCGATACCCATATACTCGGAATAGAGCTTTTTGGCCGCGGGCGTAACGCGAGGATTGGCAAATACCAGCTCTTGTGGCATGCGTTCGAACATCTTGTGGATCGCCCGCTCGATTTCGGGGTGCCCTTCAATTCCGGTGTGCTCGATCATGATGCCCATATAAGTGAAGCCGCGTGTGATTTGCGGTGTCCAAACGGCGGGGTCGGTGACGTTGAGCCGCTCAAGAATATCGACCATGTCGTTCCAGCGATTAAACGGCATCAAGGGGTCGCGCTTGGCCAGAGTGGCTGCCTTTTCGGGTGTTTCCTCGCGGTAGCAGTAATACGGCTTGGGCCAGTAAGCGATCGCCTTTGCCTGGCATAGCGTTTCGACAAGGAATGGATTATCGGCCCAGCCCGCACCGGGGATTTCCTTAAACCAGATATTGTTTTGCAACAGGAAGTCGCGACGATAGATTGCCGACCAAATGGACGGATGATGGGCCAGCAGGTGTGGAGCGTCGTGAATGGTGAATGGTTGCCGAGGCGGTTTAATGCGACCGCGATATGCGCAGTGTAGTTTGACCTCTTGGGGAGTATCGGGGTTGCGAATGATCCAATACGGGGTCTCAATAATATCGAGCTTGTTCGGATCGCCAAATTCGCGTTTGGCAAAGGCAAGCATGTCGGAGTACATTCCGGGCTCGATCCAATCATCGGGCTCGAGGATGGCAATCCAGTCGCCCTTTGCCTCGCGAATGCCCAGATTGCAGGTTGCGCCGTAACCCTGGTTTGCCTTATCGATCACTCGAACGCGTGAGTCGCGCGCGGCGAAATCTTCCATAATGGCGAGTGAGTTGTCGGTGGATCCGTCGTTGATGGCGAGGATTTCCAGTTCGATATTCTTTTCGTTTAATAGGCTGCCTATAGCCTGAGAAAGATACGGCTCGGCATTGTAAGTAGGCACGATTACGGTCAGCATTCAAACACTTTCTCTAGGCGATTTGGAAGAATTATACCTAATTGCGTTTGCAACGGTTTTAGTTGCATTTGGGTGAAGGCAACTAAAACCGTTGCGTTGTTCTTCGTCGTAGCCTCGCGTAAATCAGGTCAAAAAAGGCGGCTAACATCGAATGCTGTTTTTTGTTTTGATTTATGGCCTGATGGATTGCGTGGGCTAATATACATGTAAATCGATCTAACTTGTAGCCCTCTATATTTGCTTTGGTTTTCCGGGAAGTGCTTTTGCGGTTGGCTTGCTGCTCATGGGCTCCACCTGCCTTATAATTTCGAGAGCATCACCTGTACTTGTATCTGATGGGGGTTGGTATGAAACGTCATCTGCTACTTCTTGCGACTTTCGTTGCGGCGTTAGTTATTGGACTTAATCCGCTGATCGGGCCTGTCGCCACTGCCTATGCAATCAACGGTGAACCTGTTCAGCAGGATTCAACTGCTGAAGTCGCGGATTCTGAGAGCAATTCAAACTCGACTAACGACCCCGCCTCCTCGCCCTCCAATAAGAATCAGGTCGACTCTGACAATCTTGCCGCAGAAGAAAATGACTCTTCCGTTGTGGCGGATGGGAACGGCGACGTTTTAACCGATTCGTATCAGTATCTCTATATCGCCTATCCGCAGCTTCCAGTCGGTGTGGACCAGGTGATTGCTTTTGCTACCCCTAACGATTCTGATGTACTCACAGATGCGACTCTTGAATTGGAATCCACAACTGGTAACTCCCTTTCTGTTAGTGCGATGGCCGTCAGCGGCAATGCTGCCGCATTTCAGTTCGGTAAGGATTATGCCGAGTGCGGATATGATTTGATTTCGATCTCCTATCATCTGCAAGGCGATGCCACGGAACACAGTGTCGATTTGATGCAATGTGGATATGCGTTCGACATTGATGCGAATGCCGCTGTGGACGACGGCCTCGCCGAAGGCAGTGCTAATTCGTCTGTTTATTATTCAGATGATTCTGGCAATGCGATTCAGGCTGCCACGATTGGCGACGCACTTACCGCCTCAAATGGGGAGCAGTCTCTCTCTCTTGCCGGTACTGCTGTGAACGGTGCGTATGTTATTGCTCTTGATCCTGGCCATGGCGGCGTTGATCCCGGCGCTCAAGGTAATGGGAAGAGCGAGGCGGATCTTACTTGGAAGATTGCTGTTGCCTGTAAGGCCAAGCTGGAGCGATATGGTTTTAAGGTCGTGATGTCTCGAGGACAAAGTGGATCTTATGGCAGTAACGATTTTCTGTACCGCGTTCAGCGATGCGTAAAGCAGGGTGCACAAGCTTTTGTGAGTTTTCATATTAACTCTGGTAGTTCTGCGGCGCATGGTGCTGAGGTTTACGCGCCTACGGCCAATGGCACGAGCTATACGAAAGCCTCTGTCGAGCTTGCCCAAAAAGTAATGAATAATTTGTCTGCGCTTGGCTTGACCTATCGTGGCGTGTTTCAGATGACGGTTGGTGACGAATTTGCCGTTATTCGCTGTGCTCGCGAGCAGGGGATCCCTGGCATCTTGATCGAGCATGGCTTTATTTCTAATTCGGGTGACGTTTGGAAATACTTTAGCGATGCTGGTTGCAAGCGTCTGGGGGAAGCTGACGCCGATGCGATTATTGCTCAATTCCCGCGTTCTAGTTGGATGGATTACTCTGCTGTATTTGATGCTGACTATTACCTAAAGAATAATCCTGATGTCGCTAAATGGTCCAACAACGATAAGGACAAGGCCCTCCAACATTTTATTAACTACGGCATGGCCGAGGGCCGCCGCGGCTCCGAGGCGTTCGACGTGCAGAGCTACTACAACGAGTACCCCGACCTCCGCGCCGCCTACGGCACCGACCTCGCAAGGTACTACGAGCACTATATGAGTTACGGGAAGTCCGAGGGGCGCCACGCTACCGGCTGCTCCAAGATCAAGGGGCTTCGCACCTCGTCGGGCGGCGTGGACTACGCTCCCGTCTATGACCCCGGGTACTACCTCTCCCGCAACGACGACGTCGAGAAGGCATACACCAAGACGACCAACGGCGGCGTGACGATGCTCGACGACGGCGCCGTCCTCCGCCACTTCATCCGGTACGGCATGGCCGAGGGCCGCCGCGGCTCCGAGGCGTTCGACGTGCAGAGCTACTACAACGAGTACCCCGACCTCCG
>URMO01000072.1 GCA_900549085.1 uncultured Collinsella sp.
AAGGCAGCTGCTCGGATATTCCTTGCCCTCGAACATCTCGACAAATTGTGATTTGACGACGTCATCGCAGGCTGTAAGCAGACTCCGATAATGCTCCTTAACCTGCTCGGCAGCGCACATGACGTCGGCAATCTCGGCAACTCTTACAGGCCCGGGAAGGTCAATCTCAAAATCTGCGAGATCCGAGAATAGAACGTACGGGTTGGTTGAACCCTTCGACTTGCCAATGGAATAGCTTCCTCTATTCTTAGCTATTGTTAATTCTTTAGGTGCCATTCCATTAAATATCCTGAGGCAGCACCTCCTCGTCTTTCGTTTCGAGAACAAAAGTCACGTTGGACGTCACACCCTCAAAGTCCACTACGGAAACTTTTTTGAGATAGGTACGCCTCGAGCCATAAAGAACCTGGCCGGGCCTGAAAAGCCTAATGAAGGCAGGGCCTACGTCCGCCTCGTCGAAGCGCCCTCGCATGGTTAGCCTGGGGCGTTCCGTCTCCATATGATCCCCGGCGACAAAATACTCATAGGGGTTGTTATCGCGATCGACTTTCTCTTTGCAGTTGCGAACGAGATCGCCCAAAAGATATCTCGTCATGCTGCACACCTCCGGCAGACAAATTGTGATTTGACGACGTCATCGCAGGCTGTAAGCAGCTGCCTGTAGTGAGACCTCGTTTCTTGTGCGGTCCAGAGTATGTCGGCAAGATCTTCTTGCTTAGCGATGCTGGGAAGCTCGAATTCAAATTGCGAAAGGCTCTGCCACTTGACTCTTGGCGAGAGGGAGCCTGCCGAATTGGTGATGGCGTGCTCGAATAGGGCGTCGTTCTGGATGATGAACGGGAGCAGCCTCGGAGAGAGGTTGTCCTTGGGGGCGATGACAGTGATGTCTCCAGAGCAGATTCCGTCGAATGGAGCGACGGCCGCTTTACGCAGGTAGGCCCTGCGACGCCCGAACAGCACCTGCCCCTTTGAGAAAGCCTTAGTGAAGGTGGTCTCGACACCTTCGTCCCAATGGGCGAGTTCGACTTCGCCGGGGTCCAGATGCTCAAGGCCGACCGTCGGCAGCTCTTGGTCTACAGGGACCTTCTGTTTGATTTCGCGGGCCACATCGCCCAGGCAAACGCGGGTCATGTTACTCACCATCGTTTTCATGCAATTTCGCAGCAATATCATCGAGCAGGGACGCGGCCTCTGTGGAGGCGGTTCTCCAGCTCCCTATCGTTTCCTCGATGCTTCTATCGTCAGTGTTTTCATCATCGGAGGGCTTCACGTACAGAGGGATGGAGAGCGAGAAAGCGTTGTCCTCGATCTTACTAAACGATGCGTGGGATGAGAAACCTTCGATGTCTTCGTCAGATCGGTAAGCCTCGACGATTCTCTGGATGTGTCGAGGCTCAAGGTAGCTTTGCGCGTTCTTGCGGGTTACCTCGGCAGAGGCGTCCACGAACAGTATCTCCTTGCGCCGGTTCGGCGCTTTCTCGCTGCGGCAGATGAGGATGCAGGCCTCCATGGGCGAGTTGAAGAAGAGGTTTGCACCGAGTCCGATGACTGCCTCGACGAGATCGCTTCTCACGAGCTTTTCGCGCATCTCCGATTCCTCGTTACGGAAGAGTACGCCGTGGGGGAGGAGTATGGCGCACCTGCCGCTCTTCGGGTCCATGCTCTTGAGGATGTGTTGGATGAAGGCATAGTCGGCTCGTCCCTGCGGGGGCGTGCCGAGGAAATTGCGGCCATAGGGGTCGGATGCGAACGACTCGCGATCCCACTGTTTGATGGAGTAGGGAGGATTGGCGAGCACCATGTCGAAGGTGCGCAGCTTACCCGCTTCGAGGAAGGTGGGGTGACGCAGTGTGTCGTCGTTGGCGATTTCGAAGTCCTCGACGCCGTGAAGGAACAGATTCATACGGCCGATGGCGGATGAGAGCTGGTTGATCTCCTGCCCGTAGGCGTGGACGTTGCGCCATTCCTCCCCGTGCTGCTTGAGGTGGGCGATGGCGGAGATGAGCATGCCGGCACTGCCGCAGGTGGGGTCGTAGATGGACTCGCCCGGCCTGGGTTGAAGGATCTCGGTCATCAGGTGGACGACCGTGCGGTTGGTATAGAACTCCTGGGCCGTGTGACCCGAGTCGTCTGCGAACTTCTTGATCAGGTACTCGTAACCCTGGCCGAGCTCGTCTTCAGGGCAGTTGGCGATGGACAAAGTCTTGGCGCTGAAGTGTTCGATCAGGTCTTTGAGCAGACGATCGGGAAGGCGCTTCTTGTTGGTCCAGGCAGCGTCACCGAAGATGCCCCGCAGCTTGGAGTCGTTGGCCGCCTCTATGGCGCGAAAGGCGTCGACGATGGCCTTGCCGACGTTCTCAGTGGTTTCTCGAATATCGGCCCAATGGGCACCGTCGGGAATGGCGAAGCTGTGGTTCTCGGGCAGGGCCGCGAACTCTTCGTCGCCGCCAGAGGCCTCCAGGGCCTCGTCGGTTTCCTCATCGTAGACGTCGGAGAGGCGTTTGAAGAATAGCAACGGGAAGATGTACTGCTTGTACGATCCGGCGTCGATGTAGGTACGGAGCAGCACTGCCGCGTTCCACAGATGGTTGTTGAGCTCCTCCTGGGGGATTCTACTTTCCATCGACGTAACCTCCCTTCACGAGGAGATCGAGGAACTTCTTCTCCGACTTTCTTGTTTTCTGGATGAGGTCGTAGAAGCGCTTTCTGGTCTCTGCCGGTGGCTCGACCTTCTCGCGTTTCCTCTCGATGTAGTTGTTCGCCGAGAGTACGTATCCCTCGCGCTCGATGTCGGCGAGCGTTGTGATGGCGCATTTCTCGATGACGGGTTCATAGGAGCGGTAGAGGGAGAGCATCTCCCGTGCGTCCTCTTCCGAGATCATGTTCTGCGCACGCTGGGCGGTAAAGATCTTGCTGCCGTCGATAATGCAAACGCGTCCCTGGTGCTCGGTGGGCTTCTCGTTTCTGAGGAACAGCACGCAAGCAGATACGCCGGTGCTGTAGAAGACTCCGCTTGCGAGCGCGATAACGGCTTCAACCTTGTCCGACTTGATAAGCTCCTTGCGTATGGCGCCCTCTTTGCCGCCATGGAACAGCGCTCCTTGGGGTAGAACTACGGCGCAACGGCCGTTCTTCTTGTCCATGGAGCAGATCATGTGTTGCACCCAGGCGAAGTCTGCCGATTTGTCGGTGGGAACGCCCCAGACGTTACGGCCCCACGGATCCGAGGCAAACTCATCAGAGCCCCAGTTCTTAAGGGAAAACGGAGGGTTCGCAAGGACGCAGTCGAAGGTTTTGAGTGCATTGCCGTCGCGGAAGGCGGGCTCGCGTAGGGTGTCGCCCTGGGCGACGCGGAAGTCCTTCGCGCCGTGAAGGTAGAGGTTCATTCGCGCTATAGCGGACGTGCTGAGGTTCTTCTCCTGGCCGTAGAGCTTGCCGTAGGCGAGTTTTGAGTTGTCCATTTGCCGGACGGCTTCGATGAGCATGCCGCCCGTGCCGCATGCCGGGTCGTAGACGGTCTCGCCGGGCTTCGGCTCAAGCAGGGAGACCATCATCTTGACGATCTCGCGTGGGGTATAGAACTCGCCGGCGTTCTTCTTCTGCATATCGGCGAACTTCTTGATCAAGTATTCGTAGGCGTCGCCCATCATGTCGGCGCTATAGTTCCTGTTGCCGAACTTCTTCGCTGAGAAGTGCTCGACGAGATCCTTCAGGCGTTCGTCGGAGAGCTTGCCTTTGTCTGTCCAGCTCGCATCGTCGAAGCTACTGAAGAGGCCGCTGAGGGTGTCGGGGTTGGCGCGCTCGATTCCGACCATCGCATCGACGATTGCCTTGCCGACGTTCGTGCCGGTGTTGCGAACGTCCTGCCAGTGGCAGCCCTCCGGCACCTCAAAGCTGTGGTTTTCGGGCAGGGCGGCGTAGTCTTCGTCTCCGTCTGACATCTCTAGAGCCTCGGTGGTCTCCTCGTCGTAGACGTCGGAGATGCGCTTGAAGAAGAGCAACGGTGTGATGTAGCTCTTGTACTCGTCCTGGTTGATGGGGCCGCGCAGGATGTCGCAGGCCCCGAGCAGGTGGTTTCCCAGCTCGGATTTGCTTATTGGTTCTTCTGGCATTCAGGTACCTATGAGCTCAAAAATGAAATTACAGCTCTAGTGATTATACCGTCATATTTGTCATGGTAAATCTCCTGCGCGTCGTCGTTCATTCAGACGGTCTTCGGTTGTAAATCACAATTTGTCGAGATGTTCGAGGGCAAGGAATATCCGAGCAGCTGCCTTTCGACTCTTGTGTCGTCGATGAGAAACGGCCTGTCTCCATCGAAGTCAGGATCGCATCGTTCGAAGGTTCTTACTCTATCCGCCATAACCCAGGGGCACTTCGACTCGTCAGCGTGGAAAGACGGCTTCTTTACGGAGGAACCTCCTGCCGATAAGCGCGTCTCAAATGAAGATTTCTATGTTTGCCGGGGCAATGGAAACAAGCATCTGGTTGGAACAGGCGAATACTCAAATGTACTAATGAAAGATATGGTTTTCCCTGACACAATGATCGCGGCAAGGATTAAACAAGAACAAATCATCTTGCCTTATTTACGGTGTGCTTGGAATCAGCCTTCGACTCGCAAGCAAATCGAGGCATCGGCGAAAACTACCAACGGAACATTCAAGATCAATCAAACGGCTCTCGGCAATATCAAGCTTCTTGTTCCGCCTCTCGAGCTCCAGCAGGAGTTCGCCGACTTTGCTACCTCGGTCGACAAATCGAAATTTGCCGTACAAAAGGCCCTCGACGAGTTGAATGCCACGACCAAGAAGATCTTGAACCAGGAGTTAGGACTCGGAGATGTTTAACGAGGACAACACCATCGAGCAAATGAGCATTGAAGCGCTTGCCAACCTAGGCTGGAGATACGTAGCCGCCGATGACCTCCCGCGCCGCCATGCCGACGTCATGGTCGAGCCCATGGTCAAGGACGCCCTCATCAGGCTTAACCCGGAGATCGCAGAAGACCCCGATCGCGCCGACGAGATCATCTACCGACTCAGGGCCCTCATTCAGTCCACAAGTCCGCAGAACCTAGTCTCCACCAACGAGCGGTTCAAAAAGCTCATCATCGAGGAGAACTCATTCCCCTACGGCAAAGACGGCCGCATGGTCCCCATCCGCTTCTTTGGCACGGCGGCGGACGGCGATCTTGGCAAAAACGAGTACATCGTCACCAACCAGTGGGTCTACCCCCAGGAGCAGGGCGGCAAGCGCCTCGACCTCGTCCTTCTTGTCAATGGATTTCCGCTCGTCATCGGCGAGTTCAAGACGCCTGTGCGCGATTCGATAACCTGGCTCGACGGCGCTGGCGACATCGCTAAATATGAGAAGAGCATCCCGCAGATGTTCGTCTGTAGCGCGATCAACTTCGCCAGCGAAGGAAAATGCTATCGCTACGGGTCGGTGAACATGCCTCCCGAGATGTGGGGACCCTGGCATGAGGGCGACAAGAAGAGCGAGGGCACACTTGCCGACGTCAAGAGAAGCATGGCGTCCATGCTAACCCCCACGAACGTCATGGACATCTTCCAGTTCTTCACGCTCTTCGCCACCGACAAGAAGCATCGACGCATCAAGCTGATCTGTCGCTACCAACAGTTCGAGGGTGCGAACCTCATCGTGGACCGCGTCCGCGCAGGATACCCGAAGCGTGGCCTCATTTGGCATTTCCAGGGCTCAGGAAAGTCACTGCTCATGGTATTCGCCGCCCAGAAGCTGCGCATGGTCCCCGAACTCAAGAACCCGACCGTCGTCATCGTGGATGACCGAATCAACCTTGAGACCCAGATCACGGGGACCTTCAACGCATCCGATATCCCCAACCTCGCAAGCGCCGGCAGCAAGGAGGAGCTTGAGTCCTTCTTCAAGCAGGACATGAGAAAGATCCTCATCACCACCATCTTCAAATTCGGCGAGGTTGCGGGGACGCTCAACGAGCGCGAGAACATCATCCTCATGGTCGACGAGGCGCACCGCACCCAAGAGGGCGACCTCGGCGAGAAGATGCGCCTCGCCTTGCCAAATGCCTTCTTCTTCGGCCTAACCGGCACGCCTATCAACCGAACTGACAAGAACACGTTCCATACCTTCGGCGCTAAAGAAGACAAGTCCGGCTATATGAGCCGTTACTCCTTCGCCGACTCCATCCGCGATCACGCCACGCTGCCGCTCCATTTTGAAACCGTTCCCGTCGAGCTCCATGTCAACCAAGAGGTCGTGAACGCCGCCTTTGACGAAATGACCCGAGACCTCAGTAAAGAGGACAAAGCAGAGCTTACCAGGCGCGTCAAGATCGAAGCCGTCATGAAGGCTCCCGACCGCATTCACAAGGTGTGTGAACACATTGCCAAACACTTCAAATCGAAGGTTGAGCCCGACGGCTTCAAGGCGCAAGTAGTCTGCTACGACCGAGAGTGCTGCTTGCTGTATAAAGAGGAACTCGACAAGCTCTTGGGCGCTGATACAGTCGCAATCGTCATGGACACGAACAACGACAAGGAAGACCGCTACAAGGCATACCGTCGAGATCGCGATGCCGAAGAAAAGCTCCTTGACCGTTTCCGCGACCCGGACGATCCGCTCAAGATTCTCATCGTCACTGCAAAGCTGCTCACGGGGTTCGATGCGCCCATCCTGCAAACTCAGTACCTTGACAAGCCCTTGCGCGACCACACGCTGTTGCAGGCAATCTGTCGAACCAACCGCGTCTACAACGACAAGAAGACATTCGGTCTCATTGTCGACTATATCGGCCTCTTCGACAACGTCGCCAAGTCTCTGCACTTCGACGAGGCCGAGGTGCAGAAGGTCATAACCAACATCGACGAGGTAAAGGCCGAGCTACCCGGGCTTATGCATTGCTGTCTTGAGTACTTCTCAACGGTCAGAGACCGCCGCAGCGCGGATTGGGAGTCCCTTCTCGAAGCTCAACAATGCCTGCCAACGACAAAGGTGAAAGACCAGTTTGGGGCCGACTTCTCGGTCTTGAACAGAGCGTGGGAAGCCCTTTCGCCCGACCCATGTCTCAATCCCTACAAGCCCGATTTCATCTGGCTCTCGCAGGTCTACGATTCCGTGAGACCGGTAGACAATCGCGGGAAGCTCATCTGGGCAGCGCTCGGGCCCAAGACAATCGAGCTCGTGCACGAGAACATCACCGTCGAGAGAGTCCGAGACGATGACGACATCCTTGAACTCGACGAGGACATGATCGAGCACTTCATCAACGACAAGGGCAATACCGAGAAGATCACGCGTAAGCTGGAGATAGATCTCGTCGCCCGAATCCGCAGGCACGATAAGAATGGCAAGTTCCAGAAGCTCGGCGAGCGCCTGGAGGACCTGAGGGAACGTCACGAGCAAGGTCTCATCAACAGCGTCGAGTTCCTCAAGATGCTCATCGACCTCGCCAAAGAAGCACGAGCCGCCGAAAAAGAAGTCGTGCCCGAGGAAGAGGAGGACAAGGGAAAAGCTGCTCTCACTGAGCTCTTTAACGGCATCAAGAACGGCGACACGCCTATCATCGTCGAGAACATCGTCAATGACATTGACGAGATCGTTAAGATAACTCGCTTCGACGGCTGGCAAGCTACCACGGCTGGCGTGAAAGAGGTTAAAAAACAGCTCCGCGCCATTCTATGGATGCGCTACAAGCTCAAAGACCAGGCTCTTTTTGATAAGGCATATTCGTATATCGAACTCTACTATTAGGCAACAGAAGACAGGCCTCTAGGAACGCTCCGCATCAACCATTTCATCGGATGCGGAGCGCCCCAATTTGAACGAGCAACGTCTTGCGACGGGCGAACACTGCAATCCCAATGGCCCGATAGCCCTTTCATCATCTGGTGTTTAAGTTTTCACTAGAAGCCATCCACGCTTTGTAGTTAATTGATTCCTTCTTCGCAGGCGAAAACGACAATGATGTCCGCCCCCTACCTCCCCTGCGCCTTTAGCTTCAGCAGCAGGTCGCCCAGCTCGGGGCACTTGCTAGAGAGGCGCGTCCGGGGTCGCTCGCCCATCCCCCACCGCTGGCGGATCTCCTGGGCGTGCGGGCTCACACGGTAGTTCCCGTCCATCATCTGCTTGAGCAGCTTGGCGGTTACGCGCGCATCGGCAAGGGCGCTGTGGGCGTGGCCCGTCGACTCGTCGAACTCGATGCCAAACCACGTTGCCGCATCACTCAAAGAGACGCACCCGTGGCTGCCCACGTCCATGATCGAGGTGTAAAACGCCTGCAGGTCGGCCCAATCCGTAGGAAATGCGGAAAGGTCGATGTGCTTTGTCTGACACTCGGTCAAAAGCTGTCGACGGTCCGTCCCGCTCCAGCAAACCACCTGGGCGGAGTAGCGACCGATCCAATCGCTGAGCCTTTTGATCACCACATAGAGCGGATCGGCCATCGCGGTGTCCACGGCCGATATCCCCGTAAGCTCGCGGACGGGAAACGCAACGCCTTCGGTAAATTCCGTCTGCACAAACTGCGAGAACTCGCCCATAACGTTGCCGTGGTAATCGAGCTTGACGGCGCCAACCTCGATAATCTCATTGCGAAGTCCACGGCGCTGGCGCTGCTTTGGCACCGGCGCAAACTCAAAGTCCAGCACAATCTGGCGCGCAAAGTTCGTCGTATCGATAGCCGAGATACACGGCATCTTTTCAGCTGACACGGTTAGGGCCTTTCTCCGTTGCCTGCCGCCTGCTACATAGCTACATAGGCGGCTATATTGCCGTAAGGATAGGCGCCCGCGCGGACATGAAATCGCCCAGCGCGGCCACCCGGCACCCTTGCGTAAAGCCGCGCTTTGAGATGGCCACGTCGCTGTTATTAGCGAACATATATTCGTATTTATGACTGCAGTTTGATAGACTGATTATTGTTGACGGCAGTTCCATGTGCCGGGCAGCGCCCTCCATGCGACGGGAGGTGATGCCCATGACCGATCTGATTGATTTCGTGAAGCTCCTGACCTCTTTGGTCTCGCTCCTCACGGCGCTTATCGGGCTTACCGAGGCACTCAAGCAGCATTCGAAGCACAAAAAGAGGGGTCGACGCCGTTAAGGCATTGACCCCTTAATCTAAGCAACGGCGCTGCCCAGCTCTTCACCACTTGGGCTGCCGTCAGCCTTATTTTACCCACGGGACAAACCCTTTGAAGTGCGGCTTGGCGCCGCATGACGTCGGCGGACGAGGCGATGCGTCCGCCGACGAATAGCACCGAATTGGTTACTTCTTGCTCTCGGGCAAGACCAGATCCACGGCAGCGTCCTTGGCAGCATCGATGTGCTGTGCCACGACCGGCGTCTGCGGAAGGATCAGGTTAAGGACAATGGCCATGATGGCGGTGGGGGTTACGGCATTGGAGCCGATGACGGTGGACACCCAGGTGGGCATACCCTCGCCGGCTAGGCAACCGCTGGCCATCCAGATACCCAGGCCAAAGACGACGGAGGTACCGACGATGGTGGTAGTGCGCTGCGTGAGGCCCTCGCGGGTGAACATGCGCACGCCGTTCATGGTGATGGTGCCAAAGACGCCGACGGTCGCGCCGCCGATGACGGGCTGCGGGATAGCGGAAAGGACGGCAGAGAGCTGCGGGAACAGACCGGCGATGGCAAAGACGGCCGCGATGGTCACAAAGACCCACTTGTTGACGACCTTGTTGGAGCAGATGATGCCCACGTTCTGGCCAAGGGCGCTGGTGGGAAGACCGCCCAGCAGGCCGCCGACCATAGAGGTGAGGCCCTGGGACACAATAGCGCCGGAGAGCTCGCGCTCGGTGGGCATACGGTCGATGGAGCCCAGGCAGGCGGCGGAAACGTCACCGATAACCTGGATGGCGACCATGGGGAACACGACAGCGAGGGTAATGCAGACCTCGGGATCAAACTCGAGCGCGTAGGGCATGAGCTTGGGAAGGGCGAAGACCTGAGCGGTGGCGACGCTGGAGAAGTCGATCATGCCAAAGGGGATCGAAACGATCATGCCAACGATCATGCCAAAGAACACGGATCCCAGCTTGAGCGTGCCCTTGCCAAAGTTGGCGAGCGCAAAGACCACGGCGAAGGTGATAAGAGCGACGCACCAGGCCTGCGGGGTGCCCCACAGCGGCGTACCCATACCGCCGGCCATATACTTGACAGCCGTGGGATAGAGAGAGACGCCAATGGAGAAGATGACCGTACCGGTCACGACGGGCGGGAATAGCCACTTAATCTTGCTGTAAGCCAGACCAAAGAGGACCGCGACGGCGCCGCCGACGATCTCGCCGCCCAGCAGCGCACCAAAGCTAAAGCCCGAGGCACCCATGGCCTGGAGGGCCGGGAGGAACGCGAACGAAACGCCCATGACGATGGGCAGGCCGCCGCCGATGCGACGGAAGGGAGCGAAGGCCTGAAGGGCCGTGTCGATTGCCGAAAGAATGAGCGCGACCTGGATGATGTCGGTGCTCTGCTGGCTATTAAAGCCGTAGACGCCGGCCATGATGACAGCCGGGGTGATGATACCGGCAAACGAAGCCAGTACGTGCTGAAGGGCACACGGGATCATTTCCTTAACGGGAGGCATGCCTTCACGAGTGAACAGGGCTTCAGTGCCGTTCTTAACCGTCTCCTGGGTCATTTGACCACCAATCCTCGAAATAGTTGTTTTCGCATCTAACGCTCTATTGTGACGCAGTGCGGGGTTGAGGTTGTGCCTTCGTTGCATATCGTATTAAAGATGATTCTCATTCTCAATAATAATTTTTTGTTATCAGACTATTCTTGAGCTGAGACAATGCATTTCCGCAGGTCAAGAAAGTGTCTGGTCAAAATAACATCTAACTTTTCTTTTGGTCGACCGTTTACCGCCGAATTCCTACCGCTCGTCTGTATTACGCAATGTACCTGCGGATATACGAGATGATGAGCAGCGTGTTACCATGATAAAAAATTGTTATGAACACTTCGATAGAACCCAAAGGAGTTGCCCGTGAACGAGACCGTACGTCGTTTTTTGCCGATGGTCGATTTCCTGGAGCAGATACTCGGCAAAAACAGCGAAATCGTGCTGCACGATTTCTCGGATCCCGACCACGCCATCGTCGATATTCGCAACGGCATCGTAAGCGGCCGTAAGGTCGGCGGTCCCGCCACCGATCTGGCGCTCAAGATCATGCACGACGCTAAGTATCGCGACCTGCCGTTTATTACGGGCTATGAGGGCCGCGGTGCCGGTGGCAAGACATTGGAGTCAGCGACGTACTTTATCCGCGAGAATGACGAGATCGTCGGCATGCTCTGCGTCAACACCGACCTCT
>URMO01000073.1 GCA_900549085.1 uncultured Collinsella sp.
TATCGCAACGGATGATAGGAAGGTAGAGTAGCTCGATTTCATATTTCAATTCCCTTGCGGGCAACTAAAGTTTCAAGATTCAGCAGGAATGTCTTTCCATCTAAAGCAGAATGTCCCGTTAGTAGTTTCTGGATGATCTGGCCAACAAGAATTGATGCTGCGGAATAGCAGGCCCAGGGCGTGGCTGATTTGTTGTATTCGAATGAATTCGCAACTCTTTCGTATTCTATAACCTCTGGCCATTTCTGCTCTAACGCATTTTCGTATTTTTGATAGCAAAGAGATTTACTTGGGTCGAAAATGGGCCCGATACGTATTGTCGGAAGAGAGTTGCTGATGCAGGCATAGCATGTTTGATTTTTGAAGGAAACGTTATCAACCCAATAAAGTAAATCGGGCATTGGCCAATCTGCAGCGACTACTGTGAAGTCATTTTCGGATAGGACCCCGCGCATATTTTCTTCTGTAACGAAGCACTCGGTCGTCTTGACTGCTATGTCGGGATTGATCCGCTTGAGCCTTTTTGAAAGGCATATAGTCTTCGGTTGCCCTATATCTTGTTCGTCATAGGCTATCTGTCGTCCAAGGTTGCTTAATTCGATTGTGTCGCCGTCTATTAATTTAATTGCCCCAATACCTGAAGCCGCCAACAGCTCCGCTATCGGCGCTCCAGCGCCCCCACAACCTATGATTGCAATGCTTTTTGTAGCTAAACCTTTTTGACATCTTGAGGGTTCTTCTGAAAAGGTCTCAGATTGCTCGAAATAGGCCATTTGCCGTTTGTACTTAATCGTGTCGTGATTATTCAGCTGTGAGTCGTTACTTTGGCTGGTGATTAGCCTTTTCTCTGCAAGAAAGTTAAGGAATACGTCGAATGAGCTTGGATCATCAGATCTGAATCGTTTCTTTAGATTTGCTACTGATATTGGTTCTGAAAGCGTTTTCAGCATTTGCCACGCTAAATCGTAAGGCTCATTTATCTGAAATGTAGATGTTCCGAATGTGGGGCTAATTATCAGTGATTTTGAATGAGCAGAAATAAAGAAATCTACGCCAGATTTTAGTCTGATATTATCCATCTTTCCCCTTCCAATTATGGGGCGGCATGCCATTTCGGCATGCCGCCCCATTGCGCTAGATGTTCTTGATAATTTCAGACGCATCAAGCTTTTTGGCCTGCTCTTCGATCGTCATTTGTTGCCTCCTTTCTACACAAGTAAAGGTGTTTCTGTATGCAAGAAGCGCTTGCTGAATCCGGGGCGACAAGTTCGCCCTGAACGAGATCGCGCTTTGCAGCGATGGATAGCCCCGCTTTGAGAAGAATCGGCTCAACGTCTTCCTTTGGGAAGAATCGCTCCGTTGCTGTGTAGTCTTTTTTGTTCCAGGTGGCCGCACGACCGTCAAAGGTCAGGATTGAGAAGCCTAAGACGAAGGGGTCTCGACCTGTGTTATATAACGAGGATAGGGGATAGGAAAGAACGCAAGCGTCTTCATATTTGCGAAAATCGACTGAGCCCATGTAATTTTTGAAAGAGCTAAGTGAAACTAGATCAAAGAGAAAGTAACCGCCCGCAGTAAGGCTTGATGCGATATTGATAATTGCAGACCTTAGAGAAATCTCGTCGGGCAAGCAGTTCAAAACATCATCGAGAGCTACGCATAAACCGTATTCGCTAGTATTGAGAGGGTCTTTCGAAATATCTGCTACGGCAAAGCGCAAATCCGGGTATTTATTTTGTGCTACAGAAATCATGTTTGGAGAAAGGTCGACTCCATCAATGTTAAATCCGGCTTCATTGAAGAGATGTGTGAACGTCCCCGTACCGCAGCCAACTTCGAGTGAATGTACATCCCTGCCCAGCTTGCAGGCATCGATAAACTCCCTTTTTAGGAGGGAGAAGAAGGCGGGATAATTATCGTCCCGTTTAAATATGTCGTATGCCTTGGCGAGCTCGTTGTACTCGCTTAGTGAATTGATGTGCATGTGCGAGACTCCTTTCGAAATAGAATTGTACAACGACTGTTGTAGAAATCTACAACAAATCTTTTCTTTTTCTATGGGAGAATGATGATTGGAGGTAGAAATGGTGGATCGTATCAACAGGGCGACTGATTCTTCCACTTTGAGGGTTTATGCAAACTCTGAGCGAATGAGAATCCTTGCAGTATTACGCAATATTGGCCCATGTAATGTTGGAATGATTAGCGATAAGATTGGGCTTGCTCCGGGAAGCGTGAGTTATCACCTTAAGAGGTTGAGCGCCGCGGGGCTTATAACGAAGTGCGAAGGCAAAGGCGATAAACGTCAAAGCTGGTGGACCATTACCCCCCTGCCTTTAGGTCCGCTTGAAGAATTTGATGATGGAGCGGAAGTTACCGATCTGCTTGCTGTTCGAAGGGCCTCGAGCCAGTCTTATTTTGCCGCCTATTCACGATATCTCGACAAGTTTGATGACTATGATGATTGCTGGCACGGGGCTGAGCTTGGCTTCGACACCGTCCTTCATCTGAATTCTGACGAGCTTTTTAGACTTGGCGAGGAGCTTGAAGCAGTTATCGAACGATGGGCAAACTCCCCCAAAGAATCAGAAGGAAAAAACAAGAAAGCCGTAGCCGTCACCCTGCGCGGCTTCCCTTGGATTCCTTAGCTTTATATAGATTGCTGTAATTTGGATTTGGGGCGTGAACAACGAACATGCAGAATTGCGTTGACCCTGAATGTGGCAACTGGCTCTCTGTGATGGGATTTGGCTGTGTGCGGCGGGCCGCATTCGCCAGGTCGGGTTCGGGTTGCGCAGCCGGAACTACCGATTACTACACCGGTTGGTAATCTGCCGGCATCGATTGCGCATGATGGGCGGTCGACTTTACTGAGCTTTTAGGCAACGTAAGGCCGCCCGCTTTTTGTGCATGCTTGAGTTAACAGAGCGCTTACCGTGGCAGTACGCCGCGCATATGGGAGCGGGGCACACTAAGTCACGAGAAACAAAGTCTTTCTCGTGGAGGAAGTGGTCTCATGAACGCTCGAGATGTCGTTATTGCCGTCGTTGCCCTTTTGATCGGATGTCTTGGTCCGACGGCGGCGTTAGCTGCCGGCTTGCAGTCCGCTACGGGCGCCGCTCCTGTGGTTGTGGGCGCTTTGATTGCAGCGGCGCTGCTGGGAAGCGCCGGCGTGCTACTTTGTCGCGATGACGAGGACGAGGTCCCGGAGTCGCAAAACGAGCCTCAGTTTTAGCCTCGGCCTAAATGCGACAAGCCTTCGCGAACGTTGGAATCCCCGCGAAGGCTTGTCTGATTGCATTGCGCGCGTCGCGATGCGGCCAAGGCTACCAGCTGCTTTCTATTTCGCGAATCCTCTGGTAGAGCCACTCGTTTTGCGGTGCCTGGATATCGTGTTTGGCGGCCAGGCGGCAAATGGTGCCAGCGAACTCCTCGACCTCGGTTTTGCGCCTTGCGACGCGGTCTTGAGCCATCGAGGGCATACCGGCGGGGTCGATTCCCTCGATGAGATGCACCATCTGCGTCAGGTCTGCCTCGGTCAGCTCAATGCCCTCGGCGTTAGCGACCGCAAGCGTTTCGCGCATGGCGGAAACAAAGCAGCGACGCTGCTCGGAGCCCGGCTCCGTGGCGCTTCCGTAGGTCCCGCCGTAGGCCATGCAGGTCTGGTTGATGCCGTCGTTGAGCATGAGTTTGGCCCACATGCGGTGCGCAATGTCGCTCTCGACGGTATGGGCGACGCCGCAGCGCGTATAGAGCTCGTCAATGGTGGTAACGGTTGCGGGCTCGGTGCCCGCTGCCGCGCCAAAGCGAATCTCGCCCGCATTGGTAAAGGTGAGCTCTCCGTTGAGGAACACGGCGTCCATGCCTTGGCAGATGCCCAGGACGGTGTGCTCCCAGCCAAAGCGCTCGGCAATCTTTTGCTCGCTCGTAATGCCGTTGCACAGCGAGGCGATGAGCGTATTGGGGCCCACGATGTGTTCCATAGTCTTGAGCGCCTGGTCGAGTCCAGTCGTCTTTACCGTGAGAATGACCAGATCGGCGGGCGTTGCCTCGCTGGCGCGCACGGACTTGAGTGCGCAGGGCTCGCCGTTGACCGTAAGGGCGTCGCCTGCGTGACGCTCGAAACGGGCGTCGTCCATGACGTATTCGACGGCATCGTCGCCGAGTGCCTGGGCGATCATGCTGCCGTAGAGTAGCCCGACGCCGCCCTTGCCGATAAAGGCGACCTTGTTGATCTGCATGTGAATCATCTCCTCACAAAAAGGTGCCCGCGTGCGGGGCGCCTGATGGATTGTATGTCGCTGGGGCGTGTAGCGTGCACCGGAGGCTGAATTTAGAAGAACAAACGCATGGGAACTTATGCCGCGGGGCAGATGGCAAAAACGCGTGCGGGATATCCAACGCCATCGCGCACCTTGGGGAAGGTGCAGAAGATGACGGCGCCTGTGGCGGGAAGCTCGTCCAGATGGTCCATGACCTCGGTCTGGTAACGGTCGACCGAGAGAATGTATTGTTCGCCGGGGTAGGGGCAGGCATCCTCTCGTGTGGTCACGCTCGTCTCCTTTCGTCGGGCTTTTTGCTGATGTTAAAGCGGTGCCGTGACGGCCTGATTTCTGCTGCGTTACGATACGTTCTCGATTGCGATTCCGATGTGTTTCGATGACGTGACAGGTTTGTTTCGCCTTATCAGGGCTTCGATGGGGGAGGAGGGGCCGTGCAATATCGCGTTGACCCCAAAAGCGGTAACCGTATCTCGGCGTTGGGGCTGGGCTGCATGAGGTTTCCCGGTGCGCCGGGACGCCCGGATGCGAAGACAGCCGACGCCATCATCTCCCGTGCGGTGGAGCAGGGGATTAACTACCTGGACACGGCCTATCTCTATCCCGGCAACGAGGCTTGCGTGGGCGCTTCGCTTGAGCGCCTAGGCCTACGCGACCAGGTTTTGCTCGCGACCAAGCTGCCGCATGCTTCGTGCAAATGCGCGGAGGATTTCGACCGGTTCTTCGACGAGCAACTGTGCCGCCTGCGGACCGACCATATCGACTATTACCTCATGCACAACATTACCTCGCCCGCCCAGTGGGAACGTGTGGTGGCGCTGGGCATCGAGGACTGGATCGCGCGTCAAAAGGCGGCGGGGCGCATTCGCCAGATTGGTTTTTCGTATCACGGCAGCGCGGCGGATTTCCTGACGGTGCTTGACGCATATGACTGGGATTTTTGCCAGATCCAGTACAACTATGCCGGCGAGCGTTACCAAGCGGGAACGGCAGGACTCATGGCGGCTGCGGAGCGCGGTCTTGCGGTGTTTGTGATGGAGCCACTGCTGGGCGGTCGTCTAGCGGGCAAACTTCCGCCGCGGGCACGCGCTGTGCTCGATGGCGCCCGTGACCCGCATTTGCGCACTCCGGCCGCCTGGGGGCTTTCGTGGGTGTGGAACCATCCTCAGGTGACGATGCTGCTTTCGGGTATGACCGATACCGCGCAAGTGGATGAGAACGCGGCGTTGGCCGATCGGGCCCTGCCGGATTCGATGACGGCTGCTCAGCTCGATGCCATCGCACGCGTGCTGAGGGAGTTTGAAAAATCGAATCGCGTGCCCTGCACGGGATGCGGCTATTGCATGCCGTGTCCTAAAGGCATCAATATCCCTGGGTGTTTTGCTGCCTACAACGCAAGCTATGCGCACAGCTGGTTTACGGGGCTGTCTCAATACTTTACGGCGAGCGCGGTGCGGACGAACGAGCCCAAGCTGGTGAGCAATTGCGTCAAGTGCGGCAAATGCGCGCGGCATTGCCCGCAGCACATCGATATCCCCGGGCGCTTGGACGACGTACGCCGCCGTTTTCAGCCTGGCCCCGTGACAGCGGTGCTTAAGGCCTTCGGCAAAACGCGCTCCTCGTGACCCTTTTATAACTTGCGGTGGAATAGTTCCTGCTTGCGGCAGAATAAGGCATCGACAGGAACTATTTCACCGCAACTGAAGGGGGCTGTCGTGGGCCATCGGGATTCATGTGATGATTTGCGTGAGGTTCGTTGGGGCGTTTTGGGCGCTGGACACATTTCGCATCGATTTGCATCGTCGCTCAAGAAGGTCGACGGGGCACGGCTGGTGGCTGCGGCCGGCCGCACTCCTGCACATGTCGAGGAATTTTGCCGAGCGTTTTCGATCGATGTTGCGCATGGCCATGCCTCGGTCGACGATAACGGCGATGCGGCTTATGATACGCTGATTGCCGACCCCGATGTCGACGCAATCTACTTGGCTCTTCCACATGGCATGCATGCGCATTGGGTCTGTCGGACACTGCGCGCGGGAAAGGCCGTACTGTGCGAAAAGCCGGCCGTTTTGAATGAAGAAGAGGCCCATGCGATCGCCTCCGTTTCCCGTGAGTGCGGCGTGCCGTTTATGGAAGCGATGAAAAATCGGTTTTGCCCGATGCATACTCGCGTGAAGGGCTTGCTTGCGTTAGGCGAGCTCGGCCGTATCGTTTCGATCGAAAGCGTGCAAAAACTCGATTATGGTGAGCCTCCTTCGAGTTATCTGCTCGATCCGTTGCAGGGTGGCTGTCTATATGACATGGGCTGCTATGCGGTCGGGTGGTTTGAGGATCTGCTTGCGGGTGCGTGCGATGTTTCGTCTCGTGAAGTTCGCTGGCGTGACGTATCAGGCGGCCGCGTGGATTGGGCCGATGAGATCCATATGAGTGTCGGCGGTATACCCATTCATATGGTGGTCGACGGCAAAGCAGCATATGAAAGCCGCTTAACGATTGCCTGCGAGCGGGGCTCGTTGGAAATCGAGTGCCTTCATCGCCCCGAGCTCGCCCATGTGAGGTACTCCGACGGACGAATGCTCGAAATAAATGCCCCGTTTGAGGTCGATGATTTCTACGGCGAAATCCAGCATGCGACCCAGCTCATCCGGGCGGGGAAACTCGAGAGTCCCGTCATGCCCCTTGCCGCCACACAGCGCTGCGCGCGTATTATCGAAGCAATCCGTCTAGCCCTCTAGGACCTGGCGCTGACGCGTGAGGGATCATGACGCCGGCGCCCGTAGCCGTAGTGCTTGGTGCCCCGCATCTCTGATGCCCCTTTTATAACTTGCGGTGGAATAGTTCCTGTTTGCGGCAGAATAAGGCATCGACAGGAACTATTTCACCGCAACTGATGAGGGGGAGCTGGGGATGCTGACGATCGGGTGTCATCTATCCACGACGAAGGGCTATCGGGCGATGGGAGAGACGGCGTTGTCAATTGGCGCCAATACCTTTGCATTCTTTACGCGCAACCCGCGCGGCGGCAAGGCGAAAGATCTTGACATGGATGACGTGGCCGCCCTGCGCGAGCTTATGGCGCAAAATGATTTTGGCCCACTCGTGGCTCATGCCCCGTATACCTATAACCCCTGCTCAGCCAAAGAGCGGGCGCGCGAGTTTGCCCTGGAGGCCATGGCAGAGGACCTGCGGCGCATGGAGGCGCTGCCCGGCAACTACTACAACTTCCATCCCGGTGCGCATGTGGGGCAGGGCTCCGACGCCGGCATTCAGATGATCGTCGACACCCTGTGCCAGGTGATGTTTGAGGGGCAGCAGACGACGGTGCTGCTCGAGACCATGGCCGGCAAGGGCACCGAGGTGGGCCGCAGCTTTGAGGAGCTGGCGCTCATCATCGAGGGCGTTGCCGACAAGCGCCCCGAGCTGTCGGCCAAGTTGGGCGTTTGCCTGGACACCTGCCATGTGAATGACGCCGGCTATGACATCGTCCACGATCTTGATGGTGTACTCGACGAGTTCGATCGCGTGGTGGGTATCGAGCGCCTGCGCGCCGTGCATATCAATGACTCCAAGAATCCCTGCGGCGCCCATAAGGACCGCCACGAATGCATCGGTAAGGGCTACCTGGGTAGCGAAGAGTTTGGCGGCGGTATGCAGGTTATGCAGAATATTGTATCGAATGGCCGCTTGCGCGCATTGCCATTCATTTTGGAGACACCGAACGAACTTGCAGGTTATGCGGCTGAAATCAAATTGTTAAGGTCATTGCAGCAGTGATGACTGTCATAAAGTGGAGTGCTCCATTCACGTTATGGGTTTGTTTCAATCAGTTTTCTAATTGCGGATTCTTCCAAGCGGGTGCATAATAACCCTCAGTTTTTGCAGACCCCTGAATCACGTGGGGTCATTGGAAGGAGACTGATTATGAAGCTGAAGAAGCTTGGCGCATTTGCCGCCACGGGTGCTATGGCGCTCGCCCTTGCTCTGACGGGCTGCGGCTCGTCCAACGCCACCTCTGGTTCTGATGCCAGTTCCAGCAGCTCTGACGACGCTAAGGTCGAGAAGGTCGACGGTTCCAAGGAGTACGCGCTCGTCAAGGACGGTACGCTGACCGTCGGCACCTCTGCCGAGTACGCTCCGTTTGAGTACAAGGATGACAATGGCGACTACCAGGGCTTTGACCTTGAACTCATTAAGGCTATCGGCGATAAGCTGGGCCTGGATGTCGAGTATGTCAACAATGATTTTGACACGCTCGTCCCCGGCGTTGCTTCGGGTGCCAAGTACGACGTCGCCATCGCGGCTATCACCGACACGCCCGAGCGTGAGAAGGAAGTCACTTTCTCCGATTCCTACTACATGGACGATCAGGCTATCGTGACCAAGGTCGATAACACCGACATCACGGCCGACAACTTCAGCGAGAAGCTCAACAACGCCGACGCTACCATCATCGTCCAGTCTGGCTCGACCGCCGAGGCCTTTGCCCAGGAGAACTTCCCCAAGGCCAAGATTGTCCCCTACAAGGACGCCACCGAGTGCTTCAGCGCCCTGCAGTCCGATAAGGGCGACGCCGTAGTCACCAACCGCTCCGTTGCCAGCCAGCTGACCGCCGAGCAGTTCAACACCTGCCAGACCATCAAGCAGGTCAGCACCGGCGAGGAGTACGCCATCGCCATCAACCAGGGCAACACCAAGCTCAAGGACGACATCAACCAGGCCATCAAGGACCTGACTGACGACGGTACCGTCGACGCCCTCATGGCTAAGTACAACATCAAGTAAAATAGCTACTTGATTGCGCGCGGGCCCTTTCCGTTTTGGCGGAGAGGGCCTTTGCGCTTCTCTTGACGGAGAGTGTTTCCGTCTCGTTTTGCCGGCAACTTCTACGATAGGAGCCACCTTGTCTCGACTGAACAAAGGGGCTGCGGAGCAGCGTTTTCCACTGCCCGCCTTGCTCCAAAAGCTAGCCTGCGCCATGGCCGTGGCGCTCGCGCTGGTGTGCGTGGGGGCATATGCGCCCACGACCGCCCAGGCGCTTGAGACCGCAAAGATTACCGCCCGACCCAACACCGGTTCGGGCAGCGCTGTGGTCGGCGGCACCGAGACGCGCATTACCTGGGAAGTTCAGGCCGATGCCGACGAGGAGCTGAGCGGTCTTTCTCTGACGTTTGTCGACGGCACAACGTTTGGTACCGATGACACGCGATTGACGATGCTCTCGGGCGAGGACCTCATGGATCGTACGCCCATGAAGCCCACGTGCAAGGCTGACGGCCAGACGCTCAAGATTGACTTTGGCGAGACGGCGCCTGCCGGCGGCTTTTTCCGTGTCGAGGTTTACGGCGTGACGTTCCCCGTCGAGGGCGGCGATGAGGCCTTTAGCGGAACCTATACGCTCGCCGACGGTTCGACCAAGAAGATTTCCAAGATTCCTTCCGTCGAGATTAAGGGCGTGACGGCGTTCGATAACTTCCTGGCCGACCTTAAGGAACAGCCGTGGGTCGAGGCATGGAATTCCAACATGTTCCTTCGCCTGTTCCTGAACCCGGTCATTTTGGTCCAGAGCCTGCCGATCGTCTTCAAGGGCTTCCTTATGTCGCTCTCGATCGTGCTCGTGGCGTTTCCGCTGGCGATCCCCTTTGGCTTTGCCCTGTCGCTCATGCGCATATCCAAATCGCGCATCCTGCGTTGTCTTGCCGGCATCTACGTGAATGTCATCCGCGGTACGCCGGCGTTCCTGCAGATCTATATTGCATTCTTTGGTCTGCCGCTTGCCGGCGTCAAGGTGGACGACTATGTCTTGGGCGTCATCGTCATGGCCATGAACTCGTCCGCCTACCTGTGCGAGATCTTCCGCGCCGGTATTCAGTCGATCCCCAAGGGCCAGAATGAAGCTGCTCGCTCGCTGGGCATGAACGCCTTCCAGACGCTGCTCTACGTCATGATTCCGCAGACGTTCCGCAATGTCCTGCCTACGTTGACCAGCGAGTTCATCCTGCTTTACAAGGATACGTCGCTGCTCGCGGCCGTGGGCGTGGTCGAGATCGTCATGAACGCCCGCACCATCGTGGCAACGACGGGTTCCATTACGCCGTATGTGGTTGCCGCCCTGTTCTATCTGGTCATTACCCTGCCGCTTGCGCGCTTGGTGAGCGGTCTTGAGGCGAGGCTGCTGGGTACGGCCGAAACCAAAAAGAAGCGTCCCACCAAGAGCGCCGGACAGGTTGTCGCGACGCCCGCCGACCATATCGCTGGTCTGTAAGGAGGTTCTATTATGAGCGAAACCAATAACTCGAACGAGGTCGTCGTCAGCATCAAGAATCTCCAGAAGGCCTTTGGCGATAACGTGGTCCTGCGCGACATCGACCTTGATGTGCACAAGGGCGAGGTCGTCGTAGTCCTGGGCCCTTCGGGTTCGGGCAAGTCGACGATGCTTCGCTGCATTAACCGTCTCGAGGAGCCCACGAGTGGTTCGATTGTCGTCGAGGGCGTGGATGTGTGCGCCAAGGGCGTTGACCTCAATAAGGTGCGTACGCACTTGGGCATGGTGTTTCAGCAGTTCAATTTGTTCCCGCACCTGTCGGTCAAAAAGAACGTCATGCTTGCGCAGCAAAAGGTGCTCAAGCGCAGCAAGGAAGAGGCCGAGAAGATTGCCATCGAGGAGCTGACCAAGGTCGGCCTGGCCGAGCGCATCGATTTTATGCCGAGTCAGCTTTCGGGCGGTCAGCAGCAGCGCGTGGCCATCGCCCGCGCCCTGTCGATGAATCCGCACGTGATGCTCTTTGACGAGGCCACGTCGGCGCTCGATCCTGAGCTTGTCCGCGATGTATTGGGCGTCATGCGCGATCTTGCGCATGACGGTATGACCATGATCGTGGTGACCCACGAGATGGGCTTTGCCCGCGACGTCGCCGACCGCGTCGTCTTTATGGACGGCGGCGTTATCGTGGAGGATGGCACGCCGAGCGAGGTCTTCGACCATCCTAAGAGCGAACGCACCCAGGCGTTTTTGGGCAATATCTCGTAGCCGCT
>URMO01000074.1 GCA_900549085.1 uncultured Collinsella sp.
TACGAGTGCCCGCTGATGCTGGAAGCTGCCGGCAAAGATGACGGCCGGGAAGGTCTGGATGGCGTTGTTGTAGCTGAGCACGCAATCGTTGTAGCTCTGGCGCGCGTAGCTCACCTTGTTCTCGGTGTCCTCGAGTGTGGACTGGAGCTGCGTAAAGTTGGTGTTCGCCTTAAGGTCGGGGTAGGCCTCGGCGACGGCAAAGAGCTGGCGCAGCGCACCGGTCAGCACGTTGTCCGCTTCCATCTTGGCCTCGGGGGTGGTGGCACTCACGGCGGCGTTACGCGCGTTGACTACGGCGGCGAGCGTGTCCTGCTCGTGCTTGGCGTAGCCCTTGACGGTCTCGACCAGGTTAGGGATCAGGTCGTTGCGGCGCTGCAGCTGCGTGTCGATGTTCTGCCAGGCGTTATCGATGCGATTGCGCTTGGTGACCATGTTGTTGTAGATGCCGGCGATGGCACAGGCGATCACAACGAGAACAACGATACCGATGATGACGGGAAGCATGATGTCTCCGTTTCGAATGGCAGCGGCGTTTTGCGCCGGCCGTTGTTGGTATAACGTATCCAGTATACCCGCAACCTTTGGCGGTGCCGAACTTTCCGGTAAGCGTTATGTTTCAACCAGGGAGGGGGCGCCAATAACGAACGGGTGGTACAGGTGTAAGATATGCGACAAATTAAGGAATGCTGTCTACGCCTTGAGGATGGCGATACGGATGGACCTTCGCATCAAGAAAACCTATCGTGCCCTGTTCGATGCCTTTACCGAGCTTTTGGAAGAGCATCGGTTTGAGGATTTGACGGTTGCCATGCTTTGCGACCGGGCCCTGATTCGCCGCACGACGTTCTATAAGCATTTTCGCGATAAAAACGATTACTTTGCCTTCTATATCGATGAGCTTATGACGGGCCTGCCGCAAAACCGGACCGATGCAGCGGACGCGGAGCCGTTTGGTGATGTACAGGCGCTTCGTCATGAGGTCTTTGAAGATGCCATGAATATGATTCTGGCACATGAGCAGCTCATGGATAACATTTTGGCAAGCAGCATGTCGGGCATGCTGACCGGCATGATTTGCGACCGCATTGCGCGTTCCATCCGTGAGCGTGTGATGAGCTCGCTTGCCGAAGACGCCCTGGCGCCCGTTTCGCTCGAGACGACATCGGAGTTTATCGCCGGTGGCATTATTCGATTGTTCACAAACTGGTGGGAATCGGGCCACGATCTTGAGCGTCGACCCGAGATAGCCGACGTGGTCGATGCGCTGTTTGAGCGCACCATGACGCCGGTGCATCACTAGAAGTGGCGGAGAGAGGGGGATTCGAACCCCCGGAACGCTCTCGCGCTCAACGGTTTTCAAGACCGCCGCATTCAACCGCTCTGCCATCTCTCCGTGAGTCGTAATGATAGCATCGTTTTGAATTTGCAACAGGGAAGGCGAACGATGACGAGCACCGAAATCGACGAGAAGTTCATGCGCGAGGCGCTGGCCGAGGCGCGCGCCGCCGCTGCGGTGGGCGAGGTACCGATTGGCGCCGTGGTAGTGCGCGCGGGCGAGATTGTCGCGAGGGCGCATAATCGCCGAGAACTCGACCAGGACCCTTCGGCGCATGCCGAGTTTTCGGTCCTGTGCGCTGCCGCTCGGTTGCTCGGTCGTTGGCGCCTTTCCGATTGCACGGTCTATGTAACGCTCGAGCCTTGCTGCATGTGTGCGGGGCTTATGGTCAACGCGCGCGTGGGGCGCTGCGTGTATGGCGCGACCGATGCCAAGGCGGGCGCGCTGGGTTCGCTGTACGACCTCAATGTCGATTCGCGCCTGAACCATCGATTTAATGTGACCGCCGGCGTGCTGGCAGGCGAGTGCCGTGAGGTGCTGAGCGGCTATTTTGCTGGACTGCGCAGTGTCGACGGCGTCGGTTGCGATTGTGGTATGAACCTTGAGGCGTATGCGGCCCACGCCGAGGCGCTTGCGGGCGTCGAGAATCTTGCCGATGAGGCGCTCGACTTTGGTCCCGTGCAGCGCCGGCCCCGCCGTGTGCTGCTGGCGATTGATTCCTTTAAGGGCAGCGTTTCGAGCGCACGGGCGGAGGAGGCCGTTGCCGAAGGCGTGCGCCGTGTGTGGCCCGATGCCGAGCTGAATGCTTTGCCGCTGGCAGATGGTGGCGAGGGAACGCTCGACGCCATCGCCGCGCGCGGTGGCGAGCTCTCGACCTGTGAGGTTGCGGGCCCCTTGGGCAATCGCGTGTCTGCCCGGATGCTGGTGGACGACGAGCACGAGTCGGCTGTTATTGAGATGGCCGAGGCAGCGGGTATTGGGTATTCGCCCTGCACGGAATCGGCGGCGCTTGCGGCTTCGACCTATGGCGTGGGCGGGCTCATACTTCGCGCGGTCCGTGCGGGGGCAAAGACTATCTATATCGGGTTGGGCGGCAGTGCCACCAACGACGGCGGCGCCGGCATGCTGCAGGCGCTGGGCGCCCACCTTGTTGATGAGTGTGGCTGCAATATCGCCTCCGGTCTCGCGGGCCTTGAACACGTGACGAGTATCGATTTGGCACCGGCGCTTGGGGCGCTGAATGGCGCGCGTATCATCGTGCTTTCCGATGTCGAGAATCCGCTCGTGGGGTGTCGAGGCGCACTGGCGGTGTTCGGTGGGCAGAAGGGTCTGCCGACGGGTGATGCCGAGGTGCTGCGCAGGTACGACAGCTGGATGGTCGGCTACGGCCGCCTGCTTGATGCGGCGATTTTCGAGGCGCGAGCCCAGGGGCTATTGCGCGTGCCCGAGGGTGCGCGGACATTTGGCTCGGTGCTCGGCGTGCCCGGTGCCGGCGCCGCAGGCGGCCTGGGCGCTGCGCTGCTGGCGCTCGGGGCTGAGCTGCGTTCGGGCGTGGAGACAGTGCTCGATCTGATTGGGTTTGACGAGCGCGTGCGCGATGTCGACCTGGTCATTACAGGCGAGGGCAATATGGATGAGCAGTCCGCCGCTGGAAAGGCGCCGGTGGGCGTGGCCCGTCGTGCGAAGCGATATGGCAAGCCGGTGGTCGCCGTCGTGGGCGGTCGTGCGGACAGCCTGGATGCGGTGTATAGACAGGGCGTCGACCTGGTTTTACCGGTCTGCCGCAAGCCCATGGGACTTGAGCTGGCGCTCGATCCCCAGGAAGCCATAACCAACCTCATCTGCGCCGGTGAAGCCGCCGCCCAAGCCTTCGACCTTGGCCGTATCTAAAACCCATCCCCCCCCCCAATAACTTGCGGTGAAATACGGAGTGTTTTTGCCTTTAAGGTGCCAATTCAGTCCGTATTCCACCGCAACTTCGTGAATGGCCATTTAAGGCTGGCCGACATGGGTCTCGAGTCGGGCCGTTTGCCACGAAACGTGGCCATCTACTACGTTTAACCGGCCACCCTCGACCATCCCGGAATTTGGAAAATTAAAACCGCAGGTAGAGAGCTTGCCGATTTTCGAAAAAGCACGCCATGGTTGACCTCTGTGACCAAAACGTAGTAGATAGGCCCTTTCCGTGGCACAGCACCAGATCAGTCTATTTAGGACGGGGCTTTCTTGATTACTTTCGCTACCCTGATGCCCCATCAGTCAAAAAGTAGTCAAAAAAGCCCCGTCCCAAATTAGCTACCTTGCTCTGGCGGGCGGGAGCAGGTAAGATATACCGAGCGCCTGGCGCGTTCGATGGGTTCGGATGACGACATGTTCCGAATCTGGTCAGGTCCGGAAGGAAGCAGCCATAAGGAGCCTCTGTCGGGCATCCGAATCCATCGAGCGCACGGGCGTTTTTTGGTGCCGCGACATGGCCCGGCCGGCGGCGAGGTATTTGGTGTCTCGCTGGTCCTCGGCTTCGCCTGCGGGATCGCTCGACTACCAAACACCTCGCCGCCGGCCGGGCCCCGTCGTCCAAAAATCACCCGTAAAGGCGCGTTAATCTGAACAATTCAATCCCTTGTCTAGTGCTGCTCATTGGCTTTGCCAAAACATGTTCGGGCGCCTTGTCTCTGTGCCTAGTTTCCTGATTGTTTCGGGGGCTTGTTCTGTAACGAGTTGCTTACGCATCTCCAGGGCTCTCCGTACTATCATGAATCAGATTGAAGAGAGATGATGATAGGGAGCGCCTATACATGATTGAGCTGCTCAGGCGTTTTGGTGGTAAGTTTCGCCGGTATATGGTGATTGGTCCTGCGTGCAAGCTGATCGAAGTGATCTTTGACCTGCTGACGCCGCTGGTGATTGCCCAGATGATCGATAAGGGCATCGGCGCACGCGATGTGAACGCCGTTATTCACTACGGTATGGTGCTTGGCGCCATGGCTGTGATCGGCATCTCGTTTACGCTTGTTTGCCAAAAGATGGCGGCGCTCACCTCGCAGGGCATGGGCACCGACATTCGTGGCGCGCTCTACCAGCACATCAACAAGCTGAGCTATGCCGAGCTCGATCGCTTTGGCACGCCGTCGCTCATCACGCGCATCACCAACGACGTCAACCAGGTGCAGCTGGCCGTGGCGCTGGGCGTGCGTATGCTCATCCGCTGGCCCTTCCTGGCGGTGGGCTCCATGGTCGCGGCCCTTGCCATCGACCTTAAGCTCGGCATCATCTTTTTGATTTGCACGCCCGCTATCGGCCTGGTGTTTTGGTTTGTCATGGCGCGCTGTATCCCGTATTACAGGCAGCTGCAGGCAAAGCTCGACCGCATCGCGCTTATCTGCCGCGAGGGGCTTTCGGGCGCCCGCGTTGTTCGCGCCTTTGTGCGTGAGGACCACGAGCGCGAGCGTTTTGCCCAAGCCGCCGATGACCAGGCCAATACTGCCATCGCGGTGGGAAAGCTCTCGTCGATCCTTAATCCCGTCACGTTTCTTGTGATGAACCTGGGCGTGTGCGCCATCCTGTGGGTGGGCGGCATCCAGGTCAACGTGGGCGAGCTCACGCAGGGTCAGGTCATGGCGTTTGTGAACTACATGACGCAGACGCTCACCTCCATCGTGTACGTCGCCAACCTGGTCGTGGTCTTTACCAAGGCGAGCGCCAGTGCGTCGCGTATCAACGAGGTGCTCAATTGCGTGCCGAGCATCACCGACGAGGACAACGAGCCGGTCGCGCTACCCGAGCCGGGCAATGTCGCTCCCGTTCCTGCGCTGAGCTTGAGCCATGCGAGCTTTTCGTTTGGCGTGGGCGCCGCAAATGCCGTGAGCGATGTGACCCTGGAGCTCCCGCTGGGCAAGACGCTTGGCATTATTGGCGGCACGGGCAGCGGCAAGTCCACGCTCGTCTCGCTCATCCCGCGCCTGTACGATGCGAGCACCGGCAGCGTGAGCGTGATGGGCTCCGACGTGCGTGCCTGGCAGCTCGACCAGCTGCGCCACGTGGTCGCGACCGTTCCGCAGCGAGCGTCGCTGGTGAGCGGCACCATCCGCAGCAACCTGACCTGGCGTGACGAGTCGGCAACCGACGAGGAGCTCTGGGCGGCGCTCGACATGGCGCAGGCGAGCGAGTTCGTGCGCAACAAGCCGCAGGGGCTCGATGCCCCGGTCGAGGCGGGCGGTAAGAACTTCAGCGGTGGCCAACGCCAGCGCCTGACTATCGCGCGCGCCCTGGTGGGCTCGCCTCAGATATTGATCATGGACGACTCCGCCTCGGCGCTCGACTTTAAGACCGACGCGGCGCTTCGCCATGCCATCCGCGAGCGCAGTGTGCGCGGTGCCGCCGAGGGCGGGCTGCCGCTCACGACCGTCATCGTAAGCCAGCGCGTCTCGACCGTGCGCGACGCCGACATGATCTGCGTACTCGACCACGGCTCGGTTGCGGGCCTGGGCACACACGATGAGCTGTACGCGACCTGCCAGCTCTATCGCGAGATTTGCCAGTCGCAGCTTCGCCGCGAGGAGCTCGAGGGCCAGCAGGGGAGTGCGGCGCCCGCGTCCACCCCAGGCGCCCCGACCGCCCCTGCATCTGTCTGCGCAAAGGGGGGCTGCTAAATGAATCCGTATACTTCTTCCGGTTCTGTCGCCACGATGACGGCCAACGTGTCCGGTAACGATAACCTCAACGACCTGGGCGACGGTCCGCGCCAGCCCGGCGACCCTGAGCGCTATCCCGTGGGCGCGGTGACCCGCCGCCTGATGGGCTACGTCCGTCCGCACCGTATTTCGTTTGCGGCGTCGTTTGTGAGCGCCGCCATCTCGGTGATTCTGCAGCTCTACACACCTATTCTCATCGGCGAGGGCATCGACCTGATCGTTGCTGCCGGGCAGGTGGATTTCGATGCGCTGCTGCCGCTCGTTACCAAACTCGCGCTCGTCGTGGTGGGAGCAGCGTCCTTCCAGTGGCTGCAGGGCTACTGCGTCAACCGCCTGTCCTACGAAACGGTGTGCGACATGCGCGTGGAGGCGAGCGATAAGCTCAGCCGCATGCCGCTCAGCTTTATCGACAGCCATGCTCACGGCGACCTCATGAGCCGTGTGGTCAACGACGTCGACCAGGTGGGCGACGGTCTGCTGCAGGGCTTCACGCAGCTCTTCACCGGTGTTATTACCATCGTGGGCACGCTCGCGTTTATGCTTTCCATCAACCTGACCATGACGCTCGTAGTGGTGCTCGTCACGCCGCTCTCCATTTTTGCAGCCGGCGCCATCGCCAAGCTTTCCAACAAAAGCTTTACGGCACAGCAGCGTATTCAAGGGCAGCTCGGTGGTCATATCGAGGAGTACGTAGGCGAGCAAAAGCTAATCGACGCCTTTGCCTACGGCCCGAACGCCCAAGCGCGCTTCGACGCGCTCAATGCCGAGCTCTACACCGCGGGCGAGCGCGCGCAGTTTATGGGTTCGCTCTCCAACCCCGGCACGCGCTTTATCAACAACATCATCTATGCCGTGGTCGCTGTGATCGGCTGCGTGGGCGTGATCACGGGCGTGCCCGCGGCGCTTACGGTGGGCGGCGTGCAGATCTTCCTGTCCTATGCCAACCAGTACACCAAGCCGTTCAACGAGGTCACCAACGTCATTACGCAGATCCAGACCGCGTACGCCTCGGCGCGCCGCATGTTTGCGCTGCTCGATGCGCGCGAGCAGGAGCCCGATGCATCGGATGCCGTGGAGCTTGCCGTCCCGCAGGGCGAGGTGACCTTTGAGCATGTGGACTTTAGCTACGTGCCCGACCGCAAGCTGCTGCAGGATATCTGCATCGAGGCCAAACCCGGCATGCGCTTTGCCCTGGTCGGTCCTACGGGCTGTGGCAAGACGACGCTCATCAATTTGCTACTGCGTTTTTACGATATCGATGCCGGACGCATCATGGTCGATGGCAAGTCCTCGCGTGACTACACACGGGCGAGCCTGCGCCGCGCCTTTGGCATGGTGCTGCAGGACACCTGGCTGTTCGTGGGTACGGTGGCGGACAACATCGCTTACGGTTGCCCGGATGCCACGCGCGAGCAGGTTATCGAGGCTGCCAAGCGCGCGCATGCGCACAAGTTTATCGTGCAGCTGCCCGACGGCTACGATACGGTGATCGGCGAGGACGGCGGCACGTTTAGCCAAGGTCAAAAACAGCTGCTGTGCATCGCGCGCGTCATGCTCACCGATCCGGCGATTCTGCTGCTGGACGAGGCGACCTCGAGCATCGATACCCGCACCGAGCTGCAGGTTCAGGCGGCATTCGACGAGCTCATGGCTGGCCGCACAAGCTTTGTCGTGGCGCACCGCCTGAGCACGATTCGTAACGCCGACTGCATTCTGGTGATGCGCGACGGTCAGATTATCGAGCGCGGCACGCACGACGAGCTGCTGGCGGCAGGCGGCTTCTACGCCGAGCTCTACCGCAGCCAATTCGCCCAGTGAGCAAGCCCGTGGGGCATGTAATGCAGCGCTAGGGCGCGAGTGTGTCAACGGGGGCAACGATAATGCCCTCGGGCGTTGTATGGGCTGGCATGCCGAACCCGATGACGATGAGCTTGGCCGCGGGTGGTCTCTCGCCACGCTCGACAAGTTTGCGCTCGAGTCGAAGCAGGTTTGCAGATGCCTCGGGGATCTGCGGACTTCCGAGTTTAATTTCCACGGCAATCCAAGTTCCATCGCGCCTGTGTATAACGGCATCGACCTCGAGATCGTCGGCGTCATGGTAGTGGGACACCGATGAGTCATTTGCGGCTGCATAGACCTTAAGGTCGTGCAGGACGAGGGATTCGAAGAGCAGTCCCAGCGTCTTAGGGTCGGATGCCAATGACTCCGGATTTGCTCCGAGCAGTGCGACGGCAAGCGAAGGGTCGGCGAGGTGCCTTTTTGCGCTTTGCCGCAGCTTTACAGGCGACCTGAGCGCCGGATGCCAAGCCGGGATATCATCGATGATATTGATTCGTCTCAGAGCATCCATGTATCTGGAGACCGAATTCTTCGAAACGCCGGTACCGATATCTTTGTCGATGGACTTCGATCCGGCAAGCGTCGACTCATTTCGCGCAAGCGATGTCAAAAGGGACCTGACCTTGACCGGATCACGCTTAACGCCGTCAGTTCTAGAAACATCCGATTCGCATACGCCATCAACATAAGCAGCGGCAATCCGCATGGCATTTTCAGTTGTTTTCCCCATCGCTTGAGGCCAACCGCCACGACACAGCAAATCGGCGATACCGGAGATGCCGGCAATCGATCCGACTGCCTGCTTAGCAGGATGACCTGAAAGCAGCGCTCCGATAGTGACTAAGCCAGAAGAAACGCCAAGCTCGAACAGCGTCATGGTATCCATTCGCAACCTTGCTATTCGTCCAACGCCACTATGCATCGGCTGCTTCGAATCTCGCGGCGTTGCTGAGCCCGTAAGAATAAACTGTCCGGATTCTCCCTGTCTTGCGTCACACTCGAAACGTACGGCATCCCACAGCTTTGGCTCTTCCTGCCATTCATCGATGAGCCTAGGAGAGGGTCCTGCTATTGCCTGTGCTGGATCGATCTGAGCCAGCTGGAGGGCGGCAAAATTACCAGTTGGATCGGAAAGAGACAAGGATGATCTAGCAAAACGTTTTGCCGTAGTGGTCTTTCCGCACCACTTTGGGCCTTGAATGAGAACCGCACCGAAGATATCGAGATTATGCCTGATTACCTTATCGATGCATCTGTCTACATATCTATTCATACTGCCTCCTTCTTTAATTGCTTTGATTATGTATTCTACCAGCAACGTGGTGACGATTAACGGTAATTTGAGGTGATGATTAATGGAGAATTATGGTGACGATTGATGGCATATTATGGTGACGATTGTCATTGATTCGTGGGCAGGGCCGCTTGACTGTCCCAAATTTTAAAAAGTATGGGGCTTGCGCTGCGGGCTTTTGTCCAAAGATGTTGCCTGCGTCGCCAATCGACAGACGGTGGTTTACATCTGTCACGTTAGTACTAAGATATTCATCTAATAAATTGCATTAGTGGCTTTAGTTTTGGGGGAAACGAGGCAACGTGACTATGACGTGCTCTTTGGTGGTTAACAGCAAGAGCGGTAATACCAGGATGGTTTCGGGTGCGATCAAGCGCACTCTGCAGGCTGCGGGCGTTGAGTTTGTCCACGCCGCGGCGTTGAGCGACGATGCGGACGCAGGTCAGGTTGCGCTCGAGGCGCAGGGCGCCTGCGCGGCCGACACGGTGCTCGTCGGTTTTTGGTGCGACAAGGGCGCGTGCACGCCTTCGGTCGCGGCGTTGCTCTCCGCCTTGCACGGCAAGCGCGTCTTCCTGTTTGGCACCTGCGGCTTCGGTGCCGACCAGAGCTATTTTCAGCAGATTATCGACCGCGTTTCGTCCAATTTGGCCGAGGATGCCGAGCTTGCGGGCTGGGCGATGTGCCAGGGCAAGATGGGTCCTGCGGTCAAGCAGCGCTACGAGGCAATGCTTGAGCAAGATCCCGAAAACGCCCGATTTAAGATGCTGCTCGACAACTGGGTTGCCGCGAAGGATCACCCCACCAAGGAGGATCTGGACAACATGGCCGCAGCTGCAAAGAAGGCCGTGCTGGGCGAGTAGCTTCGCCGTTCGCGGTCCTTCATGCAAAACAATACAAATGTGAAAGCCTCGAAATTCTCGGGGCTTTTTTCATGACACGAGGGCGCCCCTTTATTGATGGAAGGCCTAATAAGCTGATTGTTCTATGCCCAGATGTGTGCGGAGTGGGATGGGATTTCCGGATGGGTGGGGTTTCGGAAAAT
>URMO01000075.1 GCA_900549085.1 uncultured Collinsella sp.
GGATCGCCATGTGCGTAGAGCTGTGCTTCCGGGGGTTGCTGTTCCTGTTCTGCCTGTGGCGGAGGGTATGGCTGCCCTTTTCATAGGAGTAAACTTGCCCCACTGCAAACCCTCGAAAGGACCGTCATGAAAGAACTCTCCAACCGCACGGCAAGATTTACCGATTCGGTCATCCGCCGCATGACGCGCATCTCCAATAAGTACGGTGCCGTCAACCTCTCGCAGGGCTTCCCCGACTTCGATCCCCCGGCGCAGCTGCTCAACAGCCTGAGCACCATCGCCAGCGACCCCAAGCCGCTCTATCACCAGTACTCCATCACCTGGGGCTCCCAGGCCATGCGCGAGGCGCTCGCCGCCAAGCAGGAGCACTTTATGGGCATGCCGGTCGACCCCAACCAGAATATCGTGGTCACCTGCGGCTCCACCGAGGCCATGATGGCCGCCATGATGACGGTCACGAACCCCGGCGACAAGGTCGTCATCTTCTCGCCGTTCTACGAGAACTACGGCGCCGACACAATCCTTTCGGGTGCCGAGCCCATCTACGTGCCGCTCAACCCGCCTGCGTTCGACTTTGACCGCGAGACACTCGAGGCGGCCTTCCGCGACAACGATCCCAAGGCCATCGTCCTGTGCAACCCTTCCAACCCCTGCGGCAAGGTCTTTACGCGCGAGGAGCTCACCTTTATTGCCAACCTCTGCAAAAAGTACGACGCCTACTGCATTACCGACGAGGTATACGAGCACATTGTCTATGCGCCCCACGAGCACGTCTATATGGCCACGCTGCCCGGCATGTTCGAGCGCACCATCAGCTGCAGTTCGCTGTCTAAGACGTACTCCATCACCGGCTGGCGGCTGGGCTACACCATTGCCCCGGCCCAGATCACCGAGCGCATCAAGAAGGTCCACGACTTCCTCACCGTGGGCGCCGCCGCTCCTCTGCAGGAAGCTGTCGTCACCGCCCTCAACTTCGACGACAGCTATTACCAGGAGGTCCTCGACCTCTACACCGCCAAGCGCGACCTGTTCTGCCAGGGGCTCGATAGCATCGGTCTTGAGCATAACGTGCCGCAGGGCGCCTACTACGTCATGATGGACATCTCTGAGTTTGGCTATGACAGCGACCTCGAATTCTGCGAGGACCTCGCATCTAAGGTGGGCGTGGGCGCCGTGCCCGGATCGAGCTTCTTCCGCGAGCCCGTCAACCATCTGATTCGTTTCCACTTTGCCAAGCGAGACGAGACGCTTAACGCGGCGCTGGAGAACCTCAAGTCGCTACGTGATAAAATCAAGCCGCGCGGGTAAGGACGGCCCAGCAACTAAAGCAACCAAAGAAGCCTCGCACCGCCCGCCGCGTTGCGAGGCTTCTTTTTATAGCGCTTTATTAAATGGTTTAGAGCCCTATACTTTAGTCACGGAGCAACTCGTCCCAGAGAGAGGAATACTATGGCAGAACAGCAGCTTATCGGAGCGCTCGAGGCCGGCGGCACCAAGATGGTCTGCGCCACGGGCTATGCAGACGGTACGGTCCTGGAGCGTGAGCAGATCGCGACCACGACCCCGCAGGAGACCGTTGAGGCCGTCAACGCATGGTTTGCCGACAAGGGCGTCGCCGCGCTGGGCATCGGCGCCTTTGGCCCCACCGCGGTCAACCCCGCCTCACCCCAATACGGCAAGATCCTGGAGACGCCCAAAACGGCATGGCGCTACTTTGATCTGCTGGGCACCATCCAAAACGAGCTCAATATTCCCTGTGGCTACGATACCGACGTCAACGTCGCCTGCTTGGGCGAGGTCACCTTTGGTTGCGCCCAGAGCCTCACTGACGTAGTCTACCTGACCATCGGCACCGGCGTGGGCGCCGGCGTTCTCTCGGGCGGTAAGCTCGTGCATGGCATGATGCATCCCGAGGCCGGCCACATCCTGGTCACTCGCGACCCGCGCGACACCATCGGCGAGCATAGCGCCTGCCCCTTCCACGACAACTGCCTCGAGGGCCTCATCGCCGGCCCTGCCGTTAAAAAGCGCTGGGATGGCAAGAGCGCCGGAGACATGGCCGATGACCCGGAGGCCATGGACCTGCTCGCAGGCTACCTGGCACAGGCGCTCATGACCTACACGCTGTGCTATGCCCCGCAGAAGATCATCATCGGCGGCGGCGTGGCCGACCACACCCCCATCGTTCCGCTCGCACGCAAAAAGTGCGCCGAAATGCTCAACGGCTATATCGTCACGCCCGAGGTCAACGACATCGATACCTACATTGTCAACAACAGCCTCGAGGGCAAGCAGGGCATCATGGGCTGCTTGGCCCTGGGCGCCCAGGCGCTCCGGTAAAGGACACCTCAACGGCGCGGCGTAGCCAAGCTCGCAAAACGCTCGGACAACGCCGTCACGCCCCGCAGGAGCCCTCAAACGCACAAGGCCGCCTAGGACCAAGCAAAACGTCCTAGGCGGCCTTTTTGGTACATATCAGCGACCGTAAGAGATATCGAAGCGCGACGCCTGTCGTCGCCCCGCAGCAGTCGATCATCACATCGGTAATCATGCCGGCGCGACCGGGCACAAAAAGCTGGATCGTCTCGTCGATGGAGGGGACGAGCAGCAAGAACACCGCCGTGGGCAGCAACACATCAAACGTGCGCCGGCCTTCGAGGTCAAAGGCGTGCGTCGCCAAGATGCCAAGCACCATGTACTCGGTAAAATGAGCGCACTTGCGCACGACGAAGTTAGTCACCCAATCGTATGGAAGCCCCAGGGCCTGCAAAAAGCCGCGAATGGATTCCATAATCGTCAGGCTCAACGAACCAGACCCCGTACCGGGAACCAACGAATTGCCCCAGATGACGAGCACCATGACGCAAGCGGCAAGGGCCCATTTTCGATCGACCTTAACCATGCGGCAATTATGCCTCCGCGCGCAGCGGCGTAAAGCTGGCGGTACCGCCTTCGATAACGCTTAAATAGGCACGGCCCGTGCGCTTGACGGCCGCAGACTGCAGACGGTTGATCTCTTCCTCGAGAATCTGATTGACGCGCTCATGGCGACGGTTTTCCATAACGCCGGCAGCGATAGCCTCGGCACGCTCGATACCCTCGCGCGAGATACGCGCGGTATCCTCGGGAAGCACGGAACTGTGGCGACCGACATAGACGGGAGCAGCCGAGACAGGTGAGGCTGCAGGCGTGGGCACCGCCACGGGGGCGGGCTCGGCAACCTCGTCCATGATCGCCATGGCGGCGGCCCACATGTCCTCGTGGCCCGAATAATCGGCCATGGGGACATCTTCCTCAAGAGAGGCATCGGGGAGACTGTCGGTATCCACGCGATCCTGGACATCGATAGAAGCAGTGATGGCGGCGGGCTCGTCCAGATCGGCAAGATCCACACCCTTGGCATCGGAAATGATGGGCATGCTGGCGAGCTTGGCGTTGTACGGCGCCGCCTCCGCGGCCTGCATTTGGGCCGAAGCCCCCCAAAGTGAGCTTTCGGCGGCACGGCGAGCGGCGACGGTCTCCTCGTCGACAGCCAGGGACTCATCGGCAAAGGGGTCGACAGCAGGAGCCGACTGAGCTGCGCTCTGCTGACCGGCCGAAGCGGCCGCCGCGGCAGAAGTGTACGCAGCCTACGACGCGCCGTTATAGGCGGCATTGTTGGCAGCGTTGGCCACAAGCGCCACGAAGGCCGCGGTGCTGCCCGCAGGGGCGGCGTGAGAGCCCGAGACGGCGCGTGCAGCAGCAGCGATGTCATCGCGATTGAAAGATCCAGTCTGTCCACCGTTGGTGAGCTCGTCGATTGCAACCTGGTAGACATCGCGCGAACGCGTTGGATCGCAGCTGACCGGAGAATCGTCATCGAGCATGCTGTCGATCATAGACCACGCATCGGCCTCATCCATGGCGTTGGCCGCGCGCGCGATGGTGGGAACGCCATCGTCGACGTGGCGGCGCTGGAACGCACCGGTCAGGCCGGAGAGAAATGCGGAAGAAGGCTGTGCGGCATTGGCCTGATCGGCCGGGACCGAAGGCTGAGGCGCCGCGCCCTGCTGCTGCGCGGGAATCGAGGCGGTCCTGAACTCGTTGTGGGTCCGGCCAAACTGAGCGGCGCCGCCCACGGCATCGGGCTCAAACAGGCGGCCATCGTGCTCGGCGCGATACTCGGAGATGCCCAGCGAGGCTGCGTAGATGCCCACGCCCGCCACCGCACCAACGGCAAAGGGAACAGCGCCCGCGACAACCGTCTCATTAACCGACGAGAACGGCAACGTCGCAGCATACATCACTACGGGGGCGGCAAGGCCGATCCCGCAGGAAAGTCCGGCAAGGACTGCTCGTTGTGTTGCATCAGAAGAAGCCATGAGCTCTCCCCATCTTCCAGCACCCAAATCGCATCATTTAGTTGGCTGCGCGAGAGAAGATGAAGCGGGACATGCGTCCCAAAGCAACGGTATATGGTTCGTTTCATCTGCGTTTTCCGTCGCGAAGCTTAAAAGTTATTATGCGAAACCGACCCTCCGATTGCAAGCGATGAGGCCGGATTGTTGCTCGAAAACTGCTGCTTGTCGGTCATATGGTCAATTAATGTTGCCGAGTGGCGCCATAAAGAAAGGGCCGAGGCATAAACCCCGGCCCGATTGCCTGTTCTTATAGCGATATGGCGTGCGGCTTATGGTCTAAAACGTCTGCTCGTAGTCGCTGTGCTTTTTGGCCGAACGCACCAGGAACTCCTGGTTGGTGTTGGTGCCCTTAAGGCCCTTGATAAACGACGCCGCCGCGCGCTCGGTGTTGTTCATGCCGGCGAGGATGCGACGCAGACCAAAGACAAACGGGCGCATCTGCTCGTCGACCAGCAGGTCCTCGTTGCGCGTACCGGAGGCAACGGGGTCGATGGCCGGGAAGATGCGGCGGTCGGCAAGATCGCGGTCGAGCTTGAGCTCCATGTTGCCGGTGCCCTTGAACTCCTCGAAGATGACTTCGTCCATCTTGGAGCCGGTGTCGATGAGGGCGGAGGCGAGGATGGTGAGCGAGCCTCCGTTTTCGATATTGCGGGCTGCACCCAGGAAACGCTTGGGCGGATACAAGGCCGCCGAATCGACACCGCCCGAAAGGATGCGGCCCGAGGCGGGTGCCGCCAGGTTGTAGGCGCGGGCAAGACGCGTGATGGAATCGAGCACCACCACGACATCGCCGCCCAGCTCCACGATGCGCTTGGCGCGCTCGATGACGAGCTCGGCCACGCGGGTGTGGTTGTCTGCGGGCATATCGAAGGTCGAGGCCACGACCTCACCCTTGATGGAGCGCTGCATATCGGTGACCTCTTCGGGGCGCTCGTCAACGAGCAGGCAGATGAGGTGCACCTCGGGGTTGTTGATCGAGATGGACTGGCAGATCTTCTTAAGGATCGTTGTCTTACCGGCCTTGGGCGGCGACACGATCAGGCCACGCTGGCCCTTGCCGATCGGTGACACGATATCGATGGCGCGACCGGTAATGGAATCCTTGCCGTGCTCCATGCGCAGCGGCTCGTTGGGATAGACCGGGGTAAGGTCGCCGAACTTGGGGCGATTGCGAATCTGCTCGGGATCCATGCCATTGACGGTCGTGATCTTGGCGAGACCGGCTCGCTTGTCGCCGCCGCGCGAGGGGCGCAGCGAACCCTCGATGACATCGCCCGTTCGCAGGCGTGCGGAGCGGATGAGATAAGCAGGGACGAAGGCGTCCTCGTTGGACTTCATGTAACCGTGGGCGTGGATGATACCGGAGCTGTCCGGGCGAATCTGCAAGATGCCCTTAATATCGCGGAAGCCCTCGGCCTTCGCGGCGGTCGTGTAGATCTCCTCGACGAGCTCAGCCTTCTTCTTGCCGGTCGTCTCGATCTCGAACTCTTTTGCCTTCTCACGCAGCTCGGCGACCTTCATGGCCGCAAGCTCCTCGCGCGAAAGCGTGGGCTCGGTGGGGGCGGCGTTGCGCTCCTTGTTGCGTTGCTTGCGGTCGCGCTGACGGCTGCGGCGGTCGTTGTTGCGATCGTCCTTGCGGTCGTTGCGCTCGTCGTTGCGCTTGTGCTGACGGCGGCCGGGACGGACACCCGCTTCGGCCTCGGCGCCCCCGTCAGCCGCGGCTGCGGGCGCATCGGTGCCGGACGGGGCCTCGCCCTCTGCCTTGGCATCGGCGTTGGCATGGGCGCTGGGATCGGCGTCGCCCTGCTGCTCGGCAACCTTGGCCCTTGCGGACTTCTTGCGCGTACGCTTGGGCTTCTCAGTTGCCGGCTGATCGGCGCTCTCGGCCTCGGAAGCGGCATCGGCGGTTGCCTCCGAGGACTTATCGTCGACGGACTTGGCCTCGGCGTCGGCCTTGGCCTTCGCCTTCGTCGAGCGCTTTGCCGCGGTGCGACGGCTGCGGCCGGGACGGACATCGGCGGGCTCGGCATCGGCGGATGCGGGAGCCTCGGTGGACGGAACGTCCTGGACCGGGGCGTCGGCCGTAGCCGTGGGCTCGGCCGTCACCGCTGCGCTCTGAGCAGCAGCTGCTGCTGCGGCAGCGGCTTTCTCGGCCTCAACAAACGCCTTGGGCTTGCGGCCGCGACGATGCGGGCGCAGAGCCGGATCAACGGCGGGAACCTCGCTGGCCCCAGCGGGCACGACGGGCTCAGCGGAGGAAGCGTCCTCCCCTGCCGCAGAACGAGCCGGAGCTTCAACGACCTCAGGAGTCGGCTGCTCGACGGGCTGCTGCGACTTGGCTGCCGTACGGCGACGTGTGCGCAGTGCCGGCTTCTCGGCCGACTGCTCGGCAACAGGAGCCTCGGGGACGCCCGGTGCAGCAAGCTCAGTCAATGCCGCAACCTCACGCTCGGCAGCGCGACGGCGGGCACGCACAACCTGGGCCTCGCTGATCTGTGCCAGTGCACGGGCCTGCGCGACCTCATCGGAAATAGGGGCCGAAGCATCGGCAGCAGCGGGCCGCTTCACGCGCGTGGCGCGCGTCGTGCGACGCTTGGGCTTTGCGGTCTCCTCGCCGTCCACAGCGGGTTTGGCCACACGACGCGTGCGCTTGGGCTTAGCGGGTGCAGCCTCCTCGCTAGCAACGGGCGTGGTGGGTGCAGCGGCCTTAGGCGCCTCGGGAGCCGAGACCTGCGCCGGCGCGGGCACCGCGACCTGGTCCGACGTAACCGGTGCAGTGGGAGCCGTTTGCGTCGTCGTTATTTCGTTTTCTTGTTGTTGATCAGACACAGTGTTTGCTCAACTTTCTTTTCAAGCCCTGTGATCACATGCTCCCTGCATATACCTTCAGGGCGGCTAAACAGTCTAGCTCCGTCCGAAAAGCGACGGGCGTCATTGATCTGTATCGAGATGATTGCGTCAAATACGCAGCGTTAGTGTAACACAACCGCTGCCACCTGCAACTTAGTCATCGGAGACGTTCATAAACGACTAGTCAAAAGGAACACTCTTTACAAAGTTCCGGCGCACACCATCGCCACATCATAAGCTGCGGTGAAATAGTTCCCAAATCCCGGCCGACACCTCTCAAGCAGGAACCATTCCACCGCAACTCATAAGAAGAAGGCAGGTCAAGCCTCAAGCATCGAGAAAACGGAACAGCTAAGGGGCAAAGGCATCGACCCCAAGATCGACATGCCACGAATCGCGCCCATCTACTACGTTTGCCACCGCTCCCCTGACCATACTCACTATTTTTCGAAAGTCGCAGACCTGCTACCTGCGGTTTTAATATTGCGATTTTCGGCGTGGTTCGGGGTACGCACTTAAACGTAGTAGATGCCCCCGATTCTTGGCAGAAGGTATCCCACCGCTCCTCCACGGGACAAAAATGATCCGTTTTCCTCCGTCCCCTAGGGTCATTTTCAAAACTATGGCTGTTTACTACGATGAATCGCTCAACCACGACCACGCCAAGACCCGAAAAAATAAAACCCCAGCTAGATGGCTTGCACTTTTCGGTGAAAAGCCCGTATGATTGGAATCCCTCGATTCATCGTAGTAAACTTGTATAGTTGCGATTTAGTAGCATTTCCCAACACACCAAAAAGCACCGCCAAACGCAAGAAGCCCGACCTCCGCACGGGAGATCGGGCTTAGAAGGCTCAGTTAAACCAAACCAACGCAGCCAGACGGCCAGCGCTTACATCTGCTCAGGGGCGGTCACGCCAACAAGGGTGAGCACCAGAGCGAGCGTCACGCGGACGGCGTCGCAAGCGGCCAGACGGGCGCGCGAGAGCTCGGGGTCGACGGGACGGCCCTCGCTCGGCAGAACCTGGCAGGCGGCGTAGAAGCTGTGGAAGTCGCCGGCGAGCTCCTCGGCAAAGTGCGTCAGGCGGAACGGGGCGCGATCGCGAGCGCAGCTGGCAATGAGGTCGGTGAGCTCGTTCAGCTTACGCGAAAGGGCGAGCTCGGTCGGATCGGTCAGCAGCGAGTAATCGACGTTCTCGCCAATAGCCTTCTCGGCGACGGCCTTCATGCCCATCTCGGCGGCCTGCTCGGCGGTAACGTCGGCGGCGCGGCGCAGGATGGAGCACACGCGAGCGTGAGCATACTGCACGTAATAGACCGGGTTGGAGTTGTCGCGCTTCTTAACGGCCTCGATATCGAAGTCGACCATCTGGTTGGAGCTCTTGGAGATGAGCGTGTAGCGAGCAGCGTCGGAGCCGACCTCGTCGACGAGCTCCTGCAGGGTCACCATGGTGCCCTTGCGCTTGGACATACGGACGGGCTTGCCGTTGCGCAGCAGGTTGACGAGCTGGCCCAGCAGAACCTCAAACTTGCCGGGATAGCCAAGAGCGTCGCAGACGCAGCGGACGCGGTCGATGTAGCCGTGGTGGTCGGCGCCCCAGATGTCGATGACATGATCGACGCGCTGGAACTTATCCCAGTGATAGGCAACGTCGGAGGCGAAGTAGGTGTACTCGCCATCGGACTTGATCAGGACGCGGTCCTTGTCATCGCCCAGATCGGTGGAGCGGAACCACAGGGCGCCGTCCTTGGTGTAGAGATAGCCCATCTTGTCGAGCTTCTCAAAAGCGCGGTCGACGGCGGAGGTGCCGGCGGTCTCGCCCTCGGTGTCCTTAACATACAGCGAACGCTCGGAGAACCAGCGATCGAAGTCGCAGTTGACGGCATGGCAAAGGTCGCGCATGTTGTCGACCATCTTTACATAGCCGCGCTCGCGGAAGCTCTCCATACGCTCCTGCGGATCGGCGTTGACCCACTTATCGCCGTCGGTGCGCCAGAACTCGGCGGCCTCGTCGATGATGTAGTCGCCGCCATAGGAGTCCTTGCCCAGAGTCTCGGCAAAGTTGTCCTGATACGGATGGGTCTCGGGGTGCTCGTCGCTCTCATCGGCAACAAAGGCGTCGCGGTCGGCGATCAGCAGCTTGTGAGCCTCGTCGATATCCACGCCCTGCTTGGCGATGATGTCGGCAAGCTGCATATAGCGCGTGCTGATGGAGTTGCCGAAGGTGTTCATCTGAGAGCCGTGGTCGTTGATGTAGAACTCACGCTGGATGTCGTAACCGGCGTGGTCCATAACACGGCAAAGGGAGTCGCCCAGAGCGGCCCAGCGGCCATGGCCGATGTGCATGGGGCCGACGGGGTTGGCGGAGACGAACTCGACCTGGGTCTTCAGGCCGCCACCGACGTTGGACTTAGCGAAGTCCATACCCTTCTCGCGGGCCTCGCCAAAGATGGCGTTCTTGACGGCAACGGAGAGGTAGAAGTTGATGAAGCCAGGACCGGCGATCTCGACCTTCTCGATTGCGGGGTCCTCGGGCATATGGGCAACGACGGCCTCGGCGATCTTGCGCGGGGCGCAATGAGCCAGCTTGGCGGACTTCAGGGCCATGGTGGAGGTCCACTCGCCATGAGAAGTGTCAGCCGGTCGCTCGATAGCGCAATCGTCATACACTTTCAAAACAAGCAATACAACAAATCACAAACAATTAAATTACAGGATAATGAACAAAACTATCGACACCGA
>URMO01000076.1 GCA_900549085.1 uncultured Collinsella sp.
ACAATTGCGTTATCATTGGAAGAGTTGGTGCATATTGTGGGAATACATTTTTATGTTTTGATAAATGCTGGATAAGTGATAATGCTATACAAGCCAAAAGCCGTACTGGCTCATCACCATTGTTTGTCTACTATTTATTACGAAATGCATCATTATCTTCACGTCATATTGGCACTGGACAGCCACTAATGACGCAGGGAATACTAAATGCTATACCAATTAAGAATCCAACAGAAGAAAAAATTTCTGCATTTATCGAAATTTGTACCCCTGTACACATGATGATTTCTGCCAATAGACAGCAAAACGAATCACTTGCATCAATGAGAGATTCCTTGCTACCAGAACTGATGTCTGGTGAGTTTGATGTTTCCGATATCGACATTTAGGCCGCTGTAGACTCGAAACTCGCTTTTCGGCTCTCTCGTTAACTTCTCTGTCAGACACTTCACCATCCGTATGCGAGTATCTGTCTGGTTTTGGTATCTGCCTACGTTGCTACCGCAGCTATCCGTTCATTGCACGGATTAAAATCTAAATTATTTTTTATAATTTCATTATTTCTAATGGTATGATTAATACTTTTCATAAACGATGCTATTATTTTTTGCTCTTTCATAGATGGTACAGGCACTTTCAGTACTCTAATAGTCTTCATCGGTATAGTTGGTTGACCTGATCCAGTCATATGATTTGACATAGTTTGATAAAACTCCGCCGTTCTAATATAACTATACAAAAAATAAGGATCAATTTTTTCTGTATTAGGCATTATCTTGCAAATATTAGGTGCCAAATGATATTTGTCATCTTCTTCTATAATTGCACAATCTCCATAACCATTTCCTGTATACGTCAGAATAATATCATTTTTATACAATTTACTTCTAAGTAATGAATCTGATACTTTCTTATCAATTCTTTTTATATCACTTAAATCTAACTCTCCTCGACGCAAATTTAATGCTCTAAGTGCAATAATTTCTCCATCATCTATGTATTTTATGTACTTCGTGAACTCAAAACCTGCGAGTTTTGTCACCTCAGCCACATCTTTAATTTCTTTATATTCAAATCGCGTCATTACTACACCTTCCTAACCTATGTACTTTCTATGAGCTTGTTTTACATTACTCTGCTTGACCATGGCATATTGCAAAGTCGTATCTATGCGCTTATGACCCAACAATTGCTGCAATTGCTCTATCGGCATTCCTTTGTCAATCGCCATCGTTGCAAGTGTTCTTCTGAACTTATGAGGGTGGACCCTTCCTAAATCAAGCTCGCGCCCCAGTTTTCTAAGCAGCGCCTCGACGCCGCCAATTTGTAGCCTCTCGTGTGGCGCCTTGCTCGACACGAAGAGTGCTTCCGAGCTGTCTATTCGGGTTGACAGGTAATTCTCAATATGGACTTTAGTCTTTGCGTCAAAATAGACGATGCGGTCCTTATTTCCCTTGCCGTGTACGATGCACTCACGATTGATGGTGTCGATGGAGCTCCTGTCCAACGAGACGAGTTCGCCCACACGCATGCCCGTGGAGCGCAACAGGTCGATCAGGGCAAGGTTTCGGGGCGACCCGCAGTTATCGCAAAGAATCTCAACGACTTCATCGCTATACGTTTCCTTTATGGGTTGCGGAGCCTTGACTCTTTTAATGCGTCTAACCGGGCTCTTGATGATGTGGTCTTCGTCCTCGAGCCATGAGTAGAAGCTTGAGATGATTCTTCGGACATTGTCGACGGTAACACGACTGACGCCGGTTTTTTGCTGATAGTCGGAAAGATAGGACCTAATCTCTTCGGTTCCCAGGTCGCAGGCTGGCGTGTCGAACGATTCAAGCAGTTTATTAATGGTTGCTTCGTAGTAGGCGATAGTCCTATCCGAGCAGCCTTCGAGGCGTTTCGCGGACAGAAAAAGATCGAGGAATGATTTGTTGTCACTGTCGCCGCCATTCTCAGCTAACTGGTTTTCATCGAAAAGGCAGTGCGATAAAACCTTTTTGAGCTGGCGGTTCTGCTGTGTGGTCAGGTAGGGGAGCATGAGACGGGTAATTTCTCTAGCCGTTTTCGTGAGGTCCATGGTGGCGTCCTTCCTTGCGCGGTGGGTGGCGCTATTTCTCTTTGTTTACCCGTGCGTTATGGAAGGGATGCCGGGTGGCGCTTCCGCTAGGCAGTGTCAAGGGGCCCGTGAAACCCCGCACGGACCTCTGCATCACTCCGGCGCGGCTTTGCCTGCAGAGTGAGATGCTCAGGAGCGTTTTCTTAGCGGGGGATGTCTTTCGGATTCTTTTGATGGGGATGTGGAAACACTGATGAAGTTTACGAATTGAGCGAGAGCGAGGGGCTCACTCTGTGTTCATCGCTTCTCGTGTGCGGGTGGATGGTGCTGGCGGTTGTTTGAGATTGCGGTCACATCGACGGGGTTGGGCGGGGTCGATACAAGGCGAGCACGCCCCATGTTGTTTTGGTGGATGCATCTTTGTTGGCGGAGCGCTTGATAAGTCTACGCAGAAGCGCGGAGAAGATCCTCTAGCATCGGGTCTACTCCGGCTGCGATTATGCCCTCGATCAAGAGCTGGGCGTGGAATCGACCAACTGTCCATGCGATATATGAAAGCGTCTGACAAGCGCGCTCCTTGATATCAAATGCAGCTTTGCTTAGAACGATTGCCTCTGCGATGTCGGCAAATGCGTCGTGATCTCCCCATGTCTTACAGGCTTGTATCATGCCCTGGTCGATAGCATCCATAACAAAGTCACCCGAGTCGTCCGCAACGCACACGCCGTCGGCGAAGAGCTTCCAGCTAGATGGCTCGCGCGAATCGTCTCCAAGCAGCTTGATCTGCAGTACGTGCGGATTGCCGGCGGCGCAGAGCTCTTTCTCAAGCATCTGCACGGTAAAGCGCATCTGGTGGGAGAGACTACTCTTGACCATGCCCGAGGCATAGCCGCTCGGCTCGTCCAGAAGATGCATTCGTTTTGGCTTAGCTGCCAGGTTGTGGAAATTGCGCTCACTGCGCTCGGAGAAATTGTCCATACGGACTCCTTTCATCGATGTTGGCAGGGCCACCGTGCCTCTTGGCCGGTTGGCGTCGGGATCGTGGAGCCAACTCTCTACCCCGACTCTGGATAAAACGCGCCCGCTCCTTGCGGGCAAGATGGAGTCTATCAGCGCGCGCGGACACAAATCAAGCGCTGCGTTTAAAATGACGCGCGGACGGCGCTTGATTTCGCCAGCTGCTGCTAGGCTAAAATCAGAAAAGTGTCGAAATCGCCCATGTAAAAGTATGGAAAAGTGTCCTAATATACACTTCAAAACCTCGGAAAAGTGTCGAAATGAGCACCTAACAACCACGGAAAAGTGTATCCTAGTGCTAAAACAGCACGTAATAAGGGGTACGCTTATGCTACAGAGAAAAGCGAAAGCACAATTTGAATCTTGGCTTGCCTCGTCGCCTAACAAGGCCCTTTTGGTTAAGGGCGCCCGACAGGTAGGAAAGTCATATCTGGTCAACGCGTTCGCACGTGAATCGTTCGAAAACGTCGTGACGTTCGACCTTATCGCCGATGCGTCCGTGCGCGATTCATTTTTGGCGGCAAGAAGCGCGGACGACCTTCTTATGCGCATGTCTATCGCTGCGACGCAGCCGATGGTTGCCAACAAAACCGTCGTGGTTATCGACGAGGTGCAGCGATGCCCCAATGTGGTGACGTTTATCAAATACCTCGTGCAGCGCGGCGACTTTCGGTACATCCTCACCGGATCGCTCCTTGGTGTTGAGCTCGAGGGTATCGATTCCTTGCCGGTGGGGTATGTCGAGCAGGTCCAGATGTACCCGCTCGACTTTGAGGAGTTTTGCTGGGCAAATGGCGTTGGTGCCAGCGTGTTTGACATGCTCAGGGGCTGTCTAAAGGATGAGGGGGAGCTCCCCGGCTACCTGTATGACCGCTTGCTTGATCTGTTCCATCAGTATGTGGTGGTGGGAGGCATGCCCGACGCGGTCAATTCCTTCTTGGTGACACGCAATGTCGACGAGGTTCGAAACATCCACCGCGATCTTCACGCCCTGTATCGCGATGACATCGCAAAGTACGCTCCGCCCGAGCTGCGCCTGGTTATTCGCGATATCTACGATTTAATTCCTAGCGAGGCCGGTTCAAAAAACAAGCGATTCAAGCTGTCGTCGATTAACGGTGTCAAACGTTTTTCGCAGGTGACAGATCATTTTCTCTGGCTATCGGAGGCGGGTGTCGCGCTTCCCGTGTATAACGTAACGGCGCCCGTGGCACCCCTTTTATTGGGGGAGCAACGAAATCTGTTTAAGCTGTTTTACTTGGACACCGGAATGCTCATGTCGTCGTATTCCAAGAAGGTTGCCCAAGGGGTATTTGATGGCGAGGCAGAAGACGCCTTTGGCATGAACATGGGAGCGGCGTTTGAGGGCTTCGTTGCCCAAGAGCTCAAAGCTCATGGATTTAGATTGCGCTACTTTACATCGAAAAAGGTTGGCGAGCTCGATTTTGTCGAGGAGACGCTCGATGGGGAAGTGCTTGCCATCGAGGTCAAGTCGGGCAAGAGCTTTAGGTCCCATGCGGCGCTCGACAACGCGCTCGTGACGAAGGGTTACGGAATCGACCGTGCTCTGGTGCTTGCTGAGTGCAACCTGCACCGCGATGGAGAGGTGTTGTATCTGCCCATCTTTATGGCGGGCCTCTTGGAGCCGTAACGCGTTGCCGGCTCTTCCAGCCCTCCTTTAACCTTCGCTACTCGTCTCCGTCGTTGGGGTCGCCCTTGAGGGTGTTGATGTCCAGGTACTGGTTGTCGTCCTCTTTTTGCTGCGTTGCCGATTCGGGCGCGGTGGGGCCACGGAACAGCTGGAATCCCTCAAACGCGATCACGCCGAGCAGAGCGATGATGATGGCGATAAAGACAACCTTTGCCGCTTGGGGAAACTCGGAGAAGTGCGGCGGCTCTTCCTCGGTGTAGTAGTCGGCAAAGCGCTCGTCATCGGTGCCACGGGTATACGACGATGCCGATGCGTCCTTTACGCCGGTCTTGTTGTACTCGGGAGCCGCGTATGTCGGCTGCTGCGGGGCGGCATCCGCGGGTGTGCTGTTGGACGCATGACGCTGTGCCGCTGCAGCGAGAAACGCCGCCGTCTCGGACGGATCGCTGGTGGGGTGGGGTGCAGGGGCGGCTTTACGCTTCGTCTGCACGATGGGGCGGATAGCAGAGTCGTCCGTGGGCACGGATGCCGGCGCGGGCGTGGCGGAAGGTGCAGGCTTTGCACTTGTCGGGCGAGCTCCGCCGCCCATGAGCTCCTCGGCGGTCCAGGGGCGGTCGCTCATCACGTCATCGAGGCTCAGCGCAAAAAGGCCCTCTTCGCCCTCGTCAAACGCGTGTTTCGCATGCCTGGCGCCAGAAGCGGTGCCTCCGTGGCTGCTGCGCGATGCGTTGCTCGACCTCATCTTGTCCCATCCTTTCGAACTGTCTAGCCCTTCGATTATATGGAACTTGCCTTGTCACCGATGCCCGGATTCGCGCATTCAAGAACTCGTACTAAGGGGAGGATGGTTCAGGCGGGTCGTTTACTTGTCGTCGACCTCTGCCTTGGCCTCGTTGAGATAGCTGTAGAAGCTGTACTTGGAGATGCCAAAGAACTCGCAGGCGCGCTCGCTCGATTTGGAGATAAGAAAGGCGCCGCGGCGGTCGAGGTATCCGATAGCGCGAATGCGCTCGTCCTTGGTCATGAGGGCGGCGGGCTTGCCCACGTATTGCTCGCACTCGCGCAGCAGATCTTCGAGCAGGTCGCCGATGTTTTTGGTGATGGGCTCGGGCACGGTGTATCCCTTGTCGCCTGTGCCGGTGAGCGCGTCGAGCGAACGCTCAAACGCCTTCATGAGCGTGATGTCAAAGTTGATGCCCATAATGCCAACGGGGTTGCCGTCGTCATCGCGAATGAAGATGGTCGACGACTTGAGCAGCTTGCCGTCGGCGGTCTTGGTGAGGTACGGCGCGTGGTCGTGGACCTCGGCGGCATCCTCGTGCATAGACTCGAGCACAACATGGCTGGGGCCGTCGCCCAGTTTGCGTCCGCTGACGTGGCCGTTTTCAATCGCCACGATAGAGTGGTCCGTGTCCCCGGTCTCCAGATCGTGGACGACGATTTCACAGTTGGGACCAAATTGGAGCGCCAGACTGTGTGCAAGGCGCTTGTAAAACTCAATCTGTGCGGGGGTCATGGGTGCCTTCCTAAAAATTAGTTTGGGCTCACTGTGCCACAAATGCCACATGGTCGCAAATAACGAAAGCGTCGCTGTGTTATAAGACCGCCAACGGCCAGGACACCATCTTTATTCGCCCGCGGCGCGAGTTATGGGTACGATGGCTTCAGGGGAGGTATCACCATGAAACTTGGTTGCGTCATTATGGCTTCGGGCGAGGGCAAGCGGTTTGGCTCTAACAAGATGCTTGCCGATATCTGCGGAAAGCCGCTGATTCAGCGGACGATTGAGTCGGTGCCCAAAGGATTTGACGTTGTTGTTACAACGCGGTGGCCCCAAGTTGCCGAGATTTGCCGTGAGCTGCGCTGCGCGTGCGCGCTGCACGATGGCGCGCTCAGGAGCGAGAGTGTGCGCGCCGGTCTTACCTGGGGAGCCGATCGCGGCTGGAAGGGCTGCCTCTTTTTACCGGGCGACCAGCCGCTCGTGAGTTCGGATTCCTTTGAGGCGCTCGCCGTTGCTTTTAAGGCCAACGGCGGTGTCGCGCCCGTGCGTCTTGCCCTGAACGGTGAACCGGCCTCTCCGGTGCTGTTCCCTGCGAGTCTCTTTCCCGACCTTATGGGGCTTAAGGGCAAGGATGGCGGATCGTCGCTGCTGCGCGGCCGCGCCGATGTCCAGCTGGTCGAGGCGCGTGCCTACGAGTTGTGGGATGTCGACACCGCCAAGGGTCAGCGCCGCGTCTCGGAGCACGTTGCGGCCTGCTCGTACTTTGATCGCGTGGCGGACTTTATCAAACAATAAGGAGCCCCGTTCCAAATTAGCTACCCTTTTAAGCTGGTGGCGACGACGGGGCGGCCGAGGGCGGCCTCGAAGCGGTCGGCCATCGTGGGGTCGCTGAGCGTGTCGACTTGGTTGAGCATGACGCGTGCGGTGCTGAGTTCCAGCGCCTGCATTTCGGCATTGAGCACCCGGGCGACGCGCTCGGGCGTGGCGATGTCGGTGGGCTCGCAGCCGCACCGCTCGCAAAAGAGCTCGGGACGGTGGACGGCTTCGTTGATGGGCTTGCCGAATCCCGAGGCGCCGACGAGCCAGATGACGTTGGCCGTGCCGGCGGGAACGACCGGCTCCCACGGGGCGTGCGCCTTGAGCGGGAGCCGCTTGCTGCCGTCCGCCTCGGCCAGGACGTAGTCAAAGCGCTGCGCCAGCTGGTCGAGCGGCTCGGCAGGGGAGGAGAGCTTGCCCGTCTGGGGGTCCAAGACACCAGCTTGGCAGATGCTTCCCCGTACAAGCCCCGCGCAGGTCTCGCAGGTGCAACCGGGGGCGTGTAAGGCGCCCGGCTTCCAAGGTGCAGCGTCCAGGCGACGACTCGACCCGTCCCATGGTACGCCGGCGACGGGAAACATATGCGTGGTGGTGCAGAGGAGAGCGCGGCCGCCAACGCGCATAAGCTCAAGGCCGAGCGTCTTTAGCAAGGTCGACTTGCCGCCGCTGCCGATGATCGCGGTGATGCCCGGCTCAATCTTGAGCGTGGAGGCAAGGCCGCCGTTTATCGTTTCCATCTGTTCACCGCCGTATAATGCTGCGATAAGAAATAATCATTAGCGTAGCGGCAGAACCGCTTTTGCTCTGCTCAAACCGTAGCACAGGGAGGTGCCCCGGGAATGCTCGTTTATGTTCGCGGCGCAGGCGATATCGCCACGGGCGTGGCTGCTCGTCTGGTGCGCGCCGGCGTGTCGGTCGTCATGGCCGATATCGCGGTCCCCACGTGCATCCGTCGCACGATCAGTTTTTGCGAGGCCATTCGCTTGGGCGAGGTCGAGGTCGAGGGCATTCGCGCCCGCTTGGCGCAGACGCCGGCCGAGGCGCTTGCAATTACCGAGGCGGGGGATGTCGCCGTGGTGGTGGACCCCCAGGCACAGATGCTCGGCGAACTTAGGCCCGCGGCCGTGGTAGACGCAATCCTGGCCAAGCGCAATCTGGGCACCACGCGCGACATGGCTCCTGCCGTCATCGCGGTGGGGCCGGGCTTTACCGCGCCGGTTGATTGCGATGCCGTGGTCGAGACTATGCGCGGGCATTTTTTGGGCCGCGTCATTACCCAGGGCTCACCCCAGCCCAATACAGGCGTGCCGGGTGTCATCGCCGGATACGGCAAGGAACGTGTTATCCACAGCCCCGCTGCCGGTGTGTTTAAGTCCGACCATGCGATCGGCGATATTGTGAGCGCCGGAGACGTGATTGGCTACGCGGGCGATACGCCCATGGTCACGCAGATTGACGGCTGCTTGCGCGGCCTTTTGGCAAATGGCGTTCAAGTCACCGAGGGCTTTAAGTGCGCCGATGTCGACCCGCGTGGCGATGCCAGCTACATCAACTATATTTCGGACAAGGCGACATCGGTCGGCGGCGGCGTACTCGAGGCGCTCGCCATGCTCACCGATGTCTTTAGAGGGTAGAAGGCGGCAATGGAAAAGCTCGATGTGGTGAATGCCGCGCTTGGCGCTCTGAAGGCTGGTGAGACGTGCGAGCTCGTGGTCGTGGCCGGTACGGCGGGGTCGTCGCCGCGCGGCGTGGGCGCTTGGATGGCCGCCTTTGCCGATGGCAGCCAAGCGGGCACCATCGGCGGCGGCAAAATCGAACTCTTTGCGCTGGACGAGGCGCGCGAGCTGCTGGCCGCGGGGCAGTCGCGCCTGGTCCGCTATACCATGGGCGGCGAGAACTCCGATACCGGCATGATCTGCGGCGGAGCCATTTGCCTGTGCTATCTGCACCTGGATGCGACCAAGGCGCCGTTGTTCCAGGAGATTGCCGACGTCTTGGCGTATCGACGCATCGGCGACTTCACCATCGATTTTGAGCCGTTTATCGCGAGCGCGCTCGAGGGCGATACGGCTGAGTACCATGGCGAGGAGTCGCGCCGCACCATTGTGGGTTGCCCCGAGCTTTCGCTGACGGAAGAGGGGAGTAAGGTCACGTACACCAACGCCGCTTCCGAGATTCCCCCGGCACACATCGAGACGCTCTGCCCCGAGGGCCTGACCTATATCTTTGGCTGCGGACACGTGGGCGCCGCGACGGCGCGCGTGCTCACGGCGGCGGGCTTTGCCGTCGTGGCCTGCGACGACCGCCCCGGCACGCTGACGCCCGAATGGGTGCCCGGCGTCTACGACCGTCGCCTGGTCGACTACAAGAACCTGGACGAGCTGTGCCCCATCGGCCCGCGCGACTTGGTGGTCGTGGCCACGGCGGATCATAAGTCTGATATCGATGTGGTGATTCAGGCCATGCGCGCCAAGCCTGCCTACCTGGGCTGTCTGGGTTCGCGCCGCAAGACGGCCTTTGTGCGGGCCCGCTTGGAACAGGAGGGCTTTACGGTATGACGAACGAACAGCTCAGCGCTTCCCTCAGCTATCTTGGGGGTGTTTTTGTATGGAGTGCAGAAAGGCTCTGCAATAATAAAGTTTAATTAAAGAA
>URMO01000077.1 GCA_900549085.1 uncultured Collinsella sp.
ATAGTTGACATTGCCTGATGGATGCAATATATTTCTGTCATGTTGCAACGGATATTTGTCCATTACCACGAAAGGAACTTTATGCCAGGTAAGAAAAACCTTCGCATGAAGGCGGCGCGCGCGGCGGCTGGCCTTTCGCAAGCCGACTTAGCCCAAGCCGTGGGCGTTACGCGCCAGACCATCGGCCTGATTGAGGCGGGCGGCTACAATCCTACGCTCAACTTGTGCGTGGCAATCTGTAAAGCGCTGCGCGTTACGTTGAACGATTTGTTTTGGGAAGACGAAATCGACGCCGACTCTAACGCTCTTTAGGAGTTCACTATGAAATTTGAAGATCTGAAAATCGTGCAAAAGTGGCGTGAATATGCCGGTCCAAAGGATGAGCGCCTGGAGGCGGAAAGCGCAAAGATCTACAAGATTGGTTTCGTGCTGCTTTCGTTTGGCATGTTGATGATCTTTTTCTACCAGTTTATAGCTCGACAGGTCGCGTGGGTTCACAGCGACGCCAGTGAAATGCCGCATGGCTTTGCAACGCCGTTCGAGGTAGCCATGTATTTGTGGCTCGTTCTCGTGATGTTGATTTGCGCAGGACTGCAAACGCGGAAGGGCTATGTCGACACCAATCGTTTTGGGCAAACCGAGCATCTTCCTGTTGGATATTTCCTGCTTCTCAGCGGTCTTAGCGGCGCCGCGTTCGCGCTTGTTATTGCCGCAATGCGCTGTATTGCTGAGGCGCAGATCGTACCGTTCGAAAGCGTCTTTTGGTTGGCGAACCTGGCCACGGGCGTGTTCTGAGGTGCGACGATTTTCGCGGCCACGTTTGCTGGCCTGTGCGCAACGTTTTTCGCGGCGAAAAGACGCCGTGCCAAGCTCGAGGCAGAACTCGACTCCACTGACGATATCTAATGCGAAATGGGCTGGCTCTGGGTATCCAGAACCAGCCCATTTGATGTTCGATGAGCCGAGTCGGCGTCTCTCACAAAAGTAACTAAGAGCTAGCGAGGCCTATCCGAATTGACCTCATTGGCGGTGTCGGTTTCGAGCGCCGTGCGGCGAGTGCTGCAGCGGCTGCCGTAAAGGGAGCGTTGACATCGCCCGTGCCCGCAAGCGCGCCCGCTTTTCCGGAGCGCTTGTTATTGCCGTGGTCCTTGCCACTGCCGGAGCCGCTTCCGCCGGAGCCGCCGCCCTCGTCAGTACCGCCGCCGCTCGAGCCGCCATCGCCGTCTGCTGTCATCGGGGCGTCGTGAAGTCCTGTCGTATCCGCGCTGCCGCATACGCCGACCTGAACTTCTGAGCGTTCGCATGCCGCGTCGGGCACATGAAGCTCGTGCAGTACGGCACCAAGCGCCGAGTTCGCGCCCGGTCGAATTTCCTCGAGCGTCACGGGATCGAGCGCCACCAGATTACGCGCCTTCGCATACAGCGTTACGCGTTTGCCCACTTCGTCGCTCCAGCTCTCGGGGATGGCGAAGCTCATGCGGAACTGTGCCGTGCAACCCGGTGCCAGCACGGCGTTGCCGTTGTCGGCTACCAGCGGGTGCGTCGCAAAACGTGTGCCCAGCGTCTCGAGCGCGTACTTCACGCGTGCCATGTCGTTGGCCGAAGCGTCCTCGGCAAGCTCTGGATCGTAGATCGAAGCCATGCGTGCGTTCGCTCCGAATCCGATGGATGCGCTGGAGAACGGCTGGCTGGAGCCCTCTCGGTACAGATCGATCGTGCCGGCGGTCAGCAAGGTGTTGCCGTCGTTTCGCACCGTGACCATGAAGGATTCGCCTGCTGCTCCGGGCACCACCGCGCCCGAGGTAGCGACCGCGCCCGTCGGAGTGGCACACGCCACCAAGGGCACTTCGATGCCGTGCAGCTCTGCCTCGCTCTTCTCCGCGCTCACAATGTGCGTGGCGAGCGCGGAGAGCATGCCTCCCGACGTCAAAAATGTCGTTATCTGATCGATGGGATGGTCCAGCTCGCACATCACGAACGGCTCCGTGAACAGATCGCCTGCCAAGGTGCTGGCGAAGATGCGGAAGTGCTTGCCCATCACTGCTACCGGGTTGCCTTCTTCGTCGTAGGTCTGTCCCACCTTGCCATCGGTGTTCTCTACATAGAGCACGCACCTGCCGTTGTTGCTTACGCTAAACGATGCCGGGCCACAGCCTGCGGCACCCACGGGCTCCGACGCAAATGCCGCCGCGCCTCGCGTCCAAGTAATATGCTGCAGCTGCTCGTTGACGGTGGCCAAAAAGCCCGTGTGCTGCGGCCACGGCACCGCACGGGGTACCGTGGCGTCTGGTGACATAACGCCCCAGCCCGCAATGGACTGGCCGATCACGGCGTACGATGCGCAGCCGCAACCGTCTGCGGTCTCGTACGCAACGGGCACCACCATTTTGCCGTTGATATCCTCGGGCTCGCCCAGTTCGATACTCGACGGTGCTTGCGGAAAGCGGAGAACTTGGCGGAACGTCAGGCTGTCGCCCGAAACGTCCGACCACAGGGTAAAGCACTCCAGCGCAACCTCAGCCTCGCTGCCGAGTGCCTTTTCTGCGGTGGTTCCGCGGCGGTGGAGGTAGGCACCCGACAAGCGCCCGTCGACGAGCGTCTTGCCCACCGTGATACGCGGGCACTGCAGGCAATGGTAGCCATCCTCTTGCAGGCGGCCGCGCGAGATGCTGCGCCATGACGTATGCGACACCACGCGGATCTCGTCATTACTTATGCGCAGGCGCACAACGGACAGTATGCCGGCTGTGCTTGCCGTATCGAAAAGGGTGTTGTCGCCGTTGGGGCGCTCGCCCGAGACCAGCAACACGTAGGCGTCCTGGTTTTCTCTTCCGTCCGTATATTCCACCACGTCGAAGTCGTAATCGTATATGCCGTCGCGCTCCACGTCGCCCTCGCCAAACCCAAGGGGAAAGTCCACGGGCGTGGGAGCGGACCACGTGCCGTTTGCCTTTGTGTGCACCACCAGACGCGAGCGGCCATTGTCGCCGTAGCGCACCGAGGCGATACGGAACAGGCATTCTACGCCGGCGATAATCGCCAGCTTCATGTGAGCTTCGCTGAGAACGCCGGTAAACAGCACGTTGTCGCTCGAGGGCTTGATTCCGCCACGCTCGTCCTCCGATACACCAGCAGAATTGGCGTTGGGGTCCGCAACGGCGTTCGTCGCCTGCCTGACATAGGTGTACGCATACATCGGCGCGGCGTTTTCGTCGTTCTCTATCAGTGCGTGGACGAAATGCTCGATCTGTCCCGTGTCGTCGCTTTCTGCATCCGCCTCGAGCTCAATGCGCGTGACCGACCGGTCCCAATCGCGTACGGTAGGCGCGACATTCCTTGCAGTGGCCTTAACCTCAGCGCGTGCGAGCAGCTCGGCGTTGGTGACGATGGTGGCCGATGCGATAAATTGCGGCACGCCGTCCGCCTCGATGTTGCCGGGCATGCCGAAGCGGGCATCCAGCGTGTAAGGCGTATCTCCACCCAATGCGAGCTCAGAGCGATGGAGCACATACTGGTCGCCATTGTTCACCGACATATTCCACGAATCGAGGAGTGTGGGCCACGACCCCGACCAAGCCTTGGTGGTCCACTTGAACATTACGAACTGGAGTATCACATCGACATCGACGTCTGCACCCACGCGCAGCCGCGGAAGCTGGTGCCCGTCCGCCTTCTCGTACCCAATGAACAGGGTGAGGGATGCGGCGCCACGCACGGCAGACGAGGCGACGCCTGCAACGCCGGCGCCAAAGGTGACGGCAAGCCCGATCTGGATAGTGAATGAGCCCGACGTGTTGGAATAGTCGAGCGAAATGTTCTTGAAAAACGCCGCGCCGCTGCCGTGCGTGTGGGCACCCACGGCGAGCGCCAGCTTCGCCAGCACCCAGGGGTTGACGTTTAGGAAAAACGGCACCGGTCCTAGGGTAAACTGCTCGGTCCAATTGAGGTCGGTTCTTACCTGGAAGAGGGCCTTAATATTGCCGTATGCGGGGTCGTTGTTGTTGCCCCAGGTTTTGCCCACCCAATCGTAGGCGAGCGAACCGTACACCTGTGTTGCGATATCCATCGTGAACAGCAGCGTGCAATGGTGGCGAAGGAGCTTGGTGTTTCTTGGATCGGTGCCCGAACCGGCACTCATGCTCTTGTACTGGTTCCACTTCCCCTCCATTTCGTCGAGGTAGCGGTTTGCCTGCTTGGCACCCGACTCGCGCGGTGACTTCTTCCAATACTCCGGATCCGGATTGCCCGAATCGTTCATATAGCTGGCTGGTTTGTATCCTCCGCCAAACAGCACGTATCCAGCAAACGAGAAATCGAAAAGGATCGGAAATGTGGGCATCCAACACGTGAACTTATTACCACCGATGCCGGGAAACGATGCGGGGAAATCAAACGGAGTGATCTCTTGGTCCATGGTAGTGGGGACGATAGTGGTCGAGCCCGATTCCGCCTTGGAAGCCGGTGCGGTGGCAACGCCCATGGGGGACGAGAGCGTGTAGGTTTTACCTTGGTAGTCGAGCACAAAGCGCAGTTTGCATCCTTCTTCCAGAATGCCCGACGCCGCATCGAGGAACTTGTCCTCGAGCGAGAACGTCGCCAGATTATCCGCACCCGATGCGCTGGCCTTGACTTGGCCAATCTGCGTGAAGGTTTCGGGTGAGCTGCCAGCGGCAGGCGTCACTTTGTTGATGCGCAGCGTTGCCTGTCCACCCTGTGGCAGATGTGCCTGCACGGTAAAGGCGTGCGTATCGGGCTGCTCGTTTGCCGTGTCGTCCTTCGGCAATGTCATGAACGTGGCTTCAGCGTACTGGATGTCCCATTCGTCGAATGTGAGCTGGCGGAAGTACGGCTCGCCGTCGGAAAGCGGACGCGTGGGCGCGGTTATGGCGGTGCCGCCCTGGATACGCGCAAGGGGAATCTCGACATCACGGTAGCCCGCCATGCTAATGGAGATGCCGCCGTTAAAGTCGTACGCGTCGAGAAGCGTTGCCTCGTCCACGTAGCCTTCCGAAAGAGGCGCGACCTCAAAGATGGCCGTGCCCTCGTCGTCGGTAGTGGCGGAGAGCTGCTTGCCCGCGGCATAACGCGACGCGAGCGTGACCTGGGCTCCCTTGATGGGCATATTCTTGTTGGCGACGTCGATCACAACCACACCAAACATGGTGCGCGAGAGCACCAGGACCTTGAAGGGGTCTTCTTCGTCGGCATAGGCCGCGGTGGGCGCGAACGGCAGCAGGAAGGCATTTTCGCTTCCCGGCACGCGAGGCAACATAATGCTCGCTAGCGAGGATGTTCCGGCGATAAGTAGCGAACGGCGATCAAGCATTTTGGGCTCCCATCCCGCAAATTTCGGTGGAAATAATCCAATTTTGCGAGAAGGTGCCCCGTGGCGGTAGTGCCGTTCGAGGGTCAAAATGTCCAATTTGAGCGCGCGAAAGCGCTAGGCCCCCGGAGTGCTTTCGATACGCCGGGCAGTCTGGCCGCTAGCGCAACATGTGGGCAACCAGCTCGGCGCGAGTTCCGATACCAAGCTTGGCATACACTCCTGATAGGCGGTTTTTGACGGTGCCCGGCGATACTCCCATATGGCGTGCGATTTCGGCGTTGGTCCACCCGCGACAGGCGAGCATGGCCATGGTGAATTCCGTGGTCGTTAGATCGTCGGCCACGTCCTCGCCCGAATCGGGGTTGTGGATGCGCCGCCAGCCGTAGCTGAATCGATACGTAATCTCGATGATGCGTGCGAAGTCGTCAGGGTATTGCGTTTTTAGACACGCCTCGATAAGCCCCTGCAAAAGGCCGTGGTGCTCGCCGATAAGTTCGACAAGGCCGTCGGGGCGCGCAACGTTCCAAGCAGCTCCGAAGTGCGTTTTTGCGGCGTCGATGTCCTTGAGGCTCATGCATGCCATGGAAGCTGCCAGGTGCAGGAACAGCTCCGAGATGGGATAGCTTCCCTGTTTCATAATCAGGGCGTTTTCCGCCATGCCCAGGCTGCGGCCGTAATCGCCGCGCAGGTACAAGGCGTGCGCCATCACGTAGCTGGCGAATAGGCGCAGGCCTTCGGGCAGATGCGCCGCAAGTGGATAAAACTCTTCAGCAGAATACGGGGAAGGCAAGTGCAGCAGGACACTCGCGGCCGAGGCGAACAGGATATGCGTGGCGTGGACGGCGGGCGATTCCTCGTCAGTTGGCGTATCGAGGATGCCAGCAAGGCACCGGCGGGCGTCGGCGATACGGTTGAGCGACAGACTGGCATATCCGCAGATAAGGCATGCGGAATAGCGCAGTGCGGGATCGGTGGCGTCAAGATAGGGGCGCGCCGTCTTGGCAGCGAGCGTGGCCTGTCCGCGAAAGTACAGCGCTTCTGCCGTGGCGATGGTGCGTGAATCGGGGTCGGAAATGCCTGCAACCGCAGCGTCAATCTGCCCCGGCACAAAGGCGGTGCACATCAACGGCATGGGAATGCGCGGGTAGCCATCGCAGTCCATCTTCCATCTCCCAACAGCTGGCAACAATTGCAGCAATTGTACTCCTGTTGCTCGGGACTGGAATTTGTGGGTATCGCCTACGATTATGCCGAACGTATAAAGGAAGAGTCTATTGGCGATGCTTCCAAGGTGGCTACCGAAGCCTATCTGACCTTGGGATATAGAAAAACTGCCACCCCTGCAAAAAGCTCTGCCGCAGCGATGGGAAACGCATCTTCTGGGCATTCCGGCGTCTCCAGCCAGCGCTGGACTGCTGCTGTCGCCTGCGCGTTGGCGAGCGGGGCGTGGGGACCGTCCGGCGACCAGCGGTGACGGGCGAGCCCTGCCGCGTACGTGGGACTCCATCGGCGTAGACCCATGACCCCCATGGCATCGGAGAAGTTCACCATGGCGTCCAGGACTTTACCGTCCGGCACGTCCAGCCTAGCGGCTCTCTTGAACCCAAGGTTGAAAGGGGGCGTTGTACAAGGCGAATGGGGCCGAGTGGAAGTGGATCAAAAGAGCGTTACTTGACGTTTCATGCATAATGCCAACCGCCCCGCGACATCACGTTCGCAGCGCGCAGGGGCCGGAGAATCTTCGCGATGAGAGTTGACGTCTAATACCTTGCATCGTATAGTGTGTATAGCATAGTATATGACGAGAGGAGGTGTGCGGATGGAGGCACAGATGAAGCGCGGCTTCCTGGAGGCCTGCGTGCTCGCGGCCGTCTCCGGCGAGGAGTCCTACGGCTACCAGATCGTGAAGGACGTACCGGCGAGCATGGGGCTCACGGAGTCGACGCTCTACCCGCTGCTCAAGCGCCTGGAGAAAGCCGGGTGCATCACGGCGCGCTCCGCCGAGCACAACGGGCGGCTGCGCCGGTACTACCGCATCACGGACGACGGGCGAGCACGCATCGAGGAGTTCCTGGCCGAGTGGCCGTCCGTACGGGAGATTTACGCATACGTTGAGGGGGCGCACCATGACGCGCGATGAGTTTCTGGGCCGGTTGGGCGAGCTGCTCGCCTGTCTGCCGGCCGAGCAGGTGGAGGAGACCAAGGCGTTCTATGCGGAGGCCATCGCCGACCGCATGGAGGACGGTATGTGCGAGGAGGAGGCCGTGGCCGCCATGGGCACGCCCGGCGAGGTGGCGGAGGCCACGCTCGACGACCTGCCCGCCGTGCCGCGCGCGATCGCGAGGACGCGCCGGCGCAGCACCGCGCTGCTGTGGGTGCTGACCATCGTGGGCTCCCCGGTGTGGGTGCCGCTGCTCGCCGCCTTCGCCGCCGTGGCCGTCATGGTCTATATCTGCATCTGGGTGCTGGCGCTCTGCGTGTGGATCGTCGCGGCGGCACTCGGGGGCGTGGGCGTAGTTGGGCTCCTGCTTGCCGTAAGCGGCGTCACCATCGGCCACTTCCCGTACGCCCTCGCCTCGGCGGGCGTGGGGCTCGGCCTCGTCGGCGTGGCGCTCTTCGTTGGCGCTGGCGCTTGGGCAGCCTCAAAACAAATTGCGCGCCTCTCGGCGCTCTGGGCGAGGAAGGCCGCCTCGCCCTTCTGGAAGGGTAAGGGCGAGAAGGGCGGCGCTGCCGCGCATCTCGCGGCGTAGAAAGGAGTGAGTACCATGACCAGCGCGAAGAAGATCTACCTCGCCGTGGCGGGCGGGCTCGTTGCCGCGGGTGTTGTCCTCGCGGGTATTGGCTTTATCGCTTCGGGTTTCGACTCGGCCGTGTTCACAACCCAAATCGACACGCGCGACAGCACCATCGTGCTCGGCGGCATCGAGGTGGACGAACACGAGAGTATCCCGTTCATCAGCCAGCTCGCCAATCTGGGTGAGATTGACACCTCCGACGTCGCGGATCCCGCCGCGCCCTAGGCGCAGCGACCCGGGCGCTCTGCCCGCCAAGCTGCGTAAGCCGGCGAAACCCGAACCTCAACCTCTACGCAACTGGCCCCAAGCCTGTGCCGATTCGCTCTCAGCGCCGCGCGGGGGCCCGTGACGCATGCCCAAAAAAGTACGAGGAGAAAGAAACGCGATGACGACAGCCACGCCCTTCCGCCTTCACGGGGCCACACAGGACCGGAAGCGACTGGGCCGTGCGGTGGGGCTGTGCTTGGATTGGCTACACTGATATGGACAGTTCCGTGAGGGGCGCGAGAGACGGGACTCCGGGGAGATCTTCGAGGAGGAGTACCTCGACTGGAAGTGCGGGTTCAGTGGAGCATGAACCTAATCTCTGTCTCTCTTGCTTTTTTGATTTGTTGAGAAGCCGGCATTTGGGGGCATTTTGGATAGCGAACAGTTCAAACAAGAAGCTGAGAAAATAGAACAAAGCCTGAGTGCCTTGAGAGTCGCCGAGTGCAATGCTGTGATTCCCTTCATGAACGGCGACTTTACCCAATGGGATCTATATCTGGCATCCTCCTCTGAGTATGCGATGAGACTGATAGACGGATTCATCTCCATGCTCGAGTCGAGGAATCTTGTTTGCGTCGCCCAGCTTCTCCGCGCACAGGTGCGCCAGCTCGCTGCTGCGCACCGGCTGATGCTCCCACAGGATCTCGCAGAACCGCAGCTCGCTGTCAAAGATCTTCGGTGTCTCCACCCGCATCTCCTCCCTTCGATAGGTCTACTTAGTTAGACCTCTTGCCGGTAGTCT
>URMO01000078.1 GCA_900549085.1 uncultured Collinsella sp.
CCTGGCGCGTGCTGTGACGCGCGAGGAGTACGAGCAGGTGCTCGACCATGCCGATGACCTTGGCTTTACGACGATGTTCTGGCAAGAGGGCGGCGCGGTAGACGAGAGCTTTACCCCGGCCTTCGACACCACCGGCGTCCTCACCAGCGCAAAGTAGCGCGTTCGCCGATGATTTTTCTGGGACGGGGATTAAAAAATCATCGAGAGGATCTCTTGCTCGAAAGGTAGTCAAAATGGCTCCGTCCCAAAAAGACTGGTTATTGGGCGTTGACAGTTGGCGAGCCGTAGGTAAAATATCAACTTGTCCTGGGGACGTAGCTCAGTTGGGAGAGCGCTGCCGTCGCATGGCAGAGGCCGAGGGTTCGACTCCCTTCGTCTCCACCCTTGGATTTGATAAGCCGCTGACATTGTGTCGGCGGCTTTTTTTAAAAAGAAAGGGCGGTACTATGGCCGAGCTTGAGTCCCAACCATTGTCCGACGAGGAGCGCGCCGAGTTGGAAGAGCTCCGCGCCGAGAAGGCCCGCCGCGAGGCTCAGGAAGAGGCTCGTCGCGAGCGTGAGGAGCTGGCTGCCCTGCGTGCCGAGCGCGCAAAGGCCGAGGAAGCCGCCACGAGGGCCGCATCCGAGCGCAAGCCCGCGCCCGCGCCCAAGCCCGCCACTGCGAAGCCTGCGCCTGCCGCACCCAAACCTCAACCTAAAAAGGTGGCTCATCCCAAGCCCGCCGAGCCCAAGCCGAGTCGTGACGAGATGACCTTTGCCCAGCGCATGGTCACCTCCAAGGAGCCTACAGCCGAGGGCGAGATTCCCGGCATGGCTCCGGCTCAAAAAATCATCATCGTGCTCGCCCTCATCGCGTTTATCGTCTTTATGGTCTACACGATCACCGGCAGCATGGGCCTGCACTAACCTGTTCGCGCCGGGCTCCATGCCCGCACGTCCGCCTCGTCCAACCCTCAAATTCTGTACCACGCATCCGAAAGGTCGCCCCATGGCTTTGACCGACATCTCGCATCCCACCGACATTGCAATGCTCACCGATCTGTACGAGCTCACTATGGCCCAGGGCCTGTGGGAGAGCGGCAAGGCCAACGAGCAGGGTTGTTTTACCGCGTTTTACCGCGACCATCCCTTTGGTAGCGCCTACGCCGTCATGTGCGGTACCGCCGAGCTGCCCGAGCTGGTCGAGAACCTGCGCTTTACGCCCGAGGACATCGACTACCTCGCCTCGCTCCAGGCCCCGGCCGGCGGCGCGATGTTCAAGCCTGGATTCCTCGACTACCTGCGCGATTTTCGTGCGCATGTAAACATCGACGCCGTCCCCGAGGGCGAGCTCGTCTTTCCGCGCGAGCCCATGGTGCGCGTCACCGGCCCCGCGTTGGAGTGCCAGCTGCTTGAGACGGCGCTGCTCAACATCGTCGGCTTCCAGACACTTGTCGCCACCAAGACGGCGCGCGTGGTGTTGGCGGCGGACGGCCGTCCCGTGGCCGAGTTTGGCCTGCGCCGCGCCCAGGGTCCCGATGGCGGCCTGGCCGTCGCGCGCGCGAGCTACGTTGCCGGCTGCTCCTCTACGTCCAATGTACTCGCCGGTCGCCGCTACGGTATTCCCGTCTTTGGCACGCATGCGCACAGCTGGGTGATGAGCTTCGATTCCGAGCTCGAGGCCTTCCGTGCCTTTGCCAAGTCGAGCCCCAAGAACTGTACGCTGCTCATCGACACCTACGATGTGCGCGAGGGCTGCGAGCATGCCATTACGGTTGCCAAGGAGATGGAGGCGGTGGGCGAGCGTCTATCGGCCATTCGCATCGACTCGGGCGACCTCGCTAAACTCTCCAAGTATGTGCGCGGCCGTTTTGATGCCGAGGGCTTGCCCTATGTGGGGATCTCGGTTTCCAACGATCTGGACGAGTACACGATTCAGTCGCTGCTCGACCAGGGCGCGCCCATCGATAGCTTTGGTGTGGGTACCAAGCTCGCGACCTGCTACGACCAGCCGGCGCTGGGCGGTGTGTATAAGCTTTCTGCCCGCCGTGCGAGTGAAGCGGACCCGTGGACGCCGGTGGTTAAGCTCTCCGAGCAGCCCTACAAGCGCACGATCCCGGGCGTGCAGCGCGTGCGCCGCTATTACGACGGCTTTGGCGGCCCGATCTGCGACATGATCTATGACGAGGATCATCTGGCGGGGGAGGGCGCCGCGCGTGGCAATACCCTCGTGGCCGTGAACGATGCCGCCCTGGTGACCGACGTTTCCGAGCTTGAGTATCGCGAGCTGCTGGCGCCGATCGTGCGCGATGGCAGTGCCGTTGCCCCGCGCGAGAGCATTGAGGACGCACGCGAGCGTTGCACCTGGGCACTGGACCATCTGGATCCGGTCTACAAGCGCTTCCTGTACCCGCAGACTTATGTGGTGGGCATGGAGCAGGGCCTGGCACAGGTGCGCGACGAGCTCGTGCGCAAGAACATGGCCGCGGCTTCGGCCTTCCCCTGGGCAAAATGATCCGAAGGGGACGGAGGAAAACGGATCATTTTCTCGCCCGCCTGCTCAACATTCGATTGGTTTGACGTATGACGACTTCTTATAAAACGATGGTGGTAAAGATCGGTTCGTCCACGGTGGTGGGTGCCGACGGCAAGGTCAACCGCGCCTTTATCGGCGGGCTTGCCGACCAGGCCGCAGCCCTGCGCAAGCTCGGCTGGCGTCTGGTCGTGGTGAGCTCGGGCGCTATCGCCTGTGGCTATCCCGTGCTGGGCTTCGACCGCAAGCCGGTCGGTGACCTGCCGAGCCTGCAAGCCTGCGCCTCGGCCGGTCAGTGTATCATCTCGTCGGCCTACGACGAGGAGTTTCATGCGCGCGACCTGCTCACCTCGCTCGTGCTGCTCACGCGCCACGATACGGCCCGCCGCACATCCTACCTGCACGCACGCGACGCTCTGCTGCGCCTGGTGGAGCTCGGCGTGGTGCCGGTCGTCAACGAGAACGATACCGTTACCGTCGACGAGATCAAGTTTGGCGACAACGACACGCTGGCGGCGCTTGTGAGCTGCCTGGTTTCTGCCGATCTGTGCGTGACGCTCTCGGACATCGATGGGCTCTATACCGCCAATCCGCACGAGGACCCTACGGCCGAGTTTGTCCCGGTCGTGCATAAGATCGATGCCAAGATTATTGCCTCGGCGGGCGATTCTTCCACATCGGTGGGCACAGGCGGCATGATTACCAAGATCCGCGCGAGCCGCATTCTGATGACGGCGGGCATTCAGAGCGTGATCTGCTCGGGCGAGGAGCCCGATGCGCTCGTGCGCCTCGCTCGCGGCGAGAGTGTGGGCACGCTGTTCGATCCGCCGGCGGAGCGTCTGGACATTGCGCCCCGCAAGCTGTGGATCGCGCTGGGCGACAAGGCGCATGGCTCGGTGACGGTCGATGACGGCGCCGCGAAGGCGCTGGTCAGCCGTGGCTCGTCCTTGCTCGCGGTGGGTATTCGCGAGGTCGATGGCACGTTTGCCGAGGGCGATGTGCTCGACGTGTGCGATTCGGGCGGTATGGTCGTCGCCCGCGGTATCGCCGAGGCCGATTCGGACGTGCTGGAGCTTGCGGCAGGACGTCGCCAGGACCAGATTGCCGGCAACCGCCTACTGGCAGACCTGGCCGAGAAGCCCGCGATTCATCGAGATAATTTGATCGTCTTCGCCTAACGGGTCGACGCTGCGCGCCGCCCAGAGCGACAATTTGTCATTCAAAAGGTGAGGCATGACCATCAGGTCTATACCTCGCATTTTTCATGCCAACTTGTTCGCTCTGGGCGGCGCTCGCTTCTTTTCCTCGACCTTCGACTTAAAGCCACTCGCTTAGGGGCGTTTTCGCTTTCCGACCTCTACCTGCGGCATTGTTGTTGCCGGCACTTATTCTGCACTAGGGGACGCTCTTTTTGTGCCGGTGGACGGGGACACTCCTTTGCTAGAAGATCCGGCGCAGGTCTCCGCGGTTGAGGGCTTCGTTGTAGAGGTGCTTGAACACCACGCTGCCGTGCAGGCCATCGTGCTCAAACTCGTTGGTCACCCAGGCATGCGAGTTGCCAATGCGGCTGAGCGTATCGAGCTGCAGACCCGAATCGACGTACATGTCGTCGAAGTACACCGCGGCCTGGAGCGGCACCTCATTATAGGCCAGGCGCTGCGGGTCGTAGATCTTGTCCCAGCTGGTGTCTTCCATCAGCAGGTCCATCGCCGGCTTGAAGGGCTTAAGTTCGGGCATCTGCTCAAACATCCACGGGAACATGGCCTCGCCGGTAAACATGAGCGGTCGCGCGAGGGTGTCGAACTCGGCGCGGTGCGCCTTCTCTTCTGCCGCGGCCCAGCGGATGGGCATGGTGTCGCCATCGGCGTAGATGAACTCCTGCAGCGTCCAGTACAGCGGATTCGTGCGTGTGCTGGTGCGCTCGAAGGCGTGCATCAAAAAGCTGTCGGATACCGAGGAACCGCAGCTCAACGTACCGTCGCCATCAACAAACGCGTGGTCGATAATCCAGTGCATGCGCTCAAAGCTCGGCTTCATGCCAAAGTCGCTGCCCATGAGCTGCAGGCGCTCGACCGTCATCGGCGAGCCGTCGGGCAGTGCGGGCTTTTGCTCCTCGAGGGCATCTGCCAGGGCCGCCACGCGTTCGACGTCGGCGGGGTAGCGGTCATAATACTGCTGGGTCTTGGCCGCCATGCGCGGGAAGGTGTGCGCGTAGACCTCGCCGGCGCTCGCCGGCACGTGCGGAATGCCGCCACAGGTAAAGCTTGCCGCCACGCCCTCGGGGAAGAGCGACAGATAGCTCAACGTCAAAAAGCCGCCGTAGCTCTGCCCGAGTGTGACCCAGGGCTTGCCGCCAAAGCCCACCAGACGCAGGTACTCAAAATCGCGCACGATGGAGCTGGCGAGGTGGCGCTTGAGGAAGTCCGCCTGCGAGCGCGCGGCATCTGAGCCGGCCGCCGTCGCGCGATCGCCCAGAGCCGCGATCGTACGACCGTCTACGCAGCTGCTGCGCCCGGTACCGCGCTGGTCGGGCAGCACGACGCGGAAATGCTTGACGGCCTCCTCGATCCAGCCATCGCTTGTGGGCGACAGCGGACGCGGGCTTTCGCCGCCGGGGCCGCCCTGCAAAAAGAGGAGGAGCGGCAAGTCGTCGTTAATGCAGTCGGGCGCGCAAATCACGCGGTAGAAGAGCTTGATGCTTTCGGGTGCGCCGGCGATGGGCGCCGGCATTGCGCCGCGGCGCATGGTACTGCCGACGGCCAAAAGCATGGGCTCCAGGCCGCGCCAGTCGAGGGGGACGTCGATGCTGTGGTCCTCGACGTAGAGGCCGGGGACGTGGTACGAAGTGATGAGCGCCATGTGATGCTTCCATTCGTTGCGGTGTTTCGGGTTGACCAATTCTACCGCCGTCTGCGAGGATGCGTGCAAATCGGCTACCATGGTTGGCAAACATCTAAGAGAAAGGGCCGTTCATGTCGGTCGATATAGCCACCTACGTTCACGATCTTGCCGTTGAGGCCAAGGCCGCTTCGGGCGCGCTTGCCACGGCGAGCGATGTCCAGCGCCAGGAGGCCGTGCGCGCCATGGCCGCGGCGCTGCGCGACGGCGTCGATTCCATCGTTGCCGCCAACGAGCTCGATATGTCCGCCGCGCGTGATGCGGGCATCTCGGCGGGGCTTCTCGACCGCCTGCTGTTAACGCCCGAGCGCGTCGAGGGCATGGCCGCCGGCCTGGAGAAGCTCGCTGAGCTGCCCGATCCTGTCGGCCGCGTACTAGACCACCGCGTGCTTGCAAGCGGTGTGGATCTGACCCGCGTGAGCGTGCCGCTGGGCTTGGTCGCCATGGTGTATGAGGCGCGCCCCAACGTGACGGCAGATGCCGCGGGCATCTGCATCCGCACTGGCAACGCCTGCATTCTGCGCGGCGGTTCACTGGCCTATCACTCGTGCGCCATGATTACCGAGTTGTTGGCCGATGCTCTGGAGACGCAGGGCTTCCCGCGCGAGGCCGTCTCGATGATCGAGTCTACCGACCGCGAGGCCACCGGCAAGCTCATGAAGCTTCGCGGCATCGTCGATGTGCTCATTCCGCGTGGCGGTGCGGGCCTGATCCAGCGCTGCGTGCGCGAGTCGCTTGTGCCGGTGATCGAGACGGGCACGGGCAACTGCCATATCTACGTGCATGAATCCGCCGACTTTGACAAGGCGCTCAACATTATCGTCAATGCCAAGACCCAGCGCGTGGGCGTGTGCAATGCCGCTGAGTCACTGCTGGTCGACCGTGCCGTGGCAGATTCGTTTTTGCCTGCGGTCGTGGCCGTGTTGCACGACCATGGCGTGCTCATTCATGGCGACGAGGCCACGTGCGCCGCATGCGCCGATGCTGGTCTTGCCGAGGGCGATGACTTTGTTACTGCAACCGAGGAGGACTGGGGCCGCGAGTATCTGGCGCTCGAGATGAGCGTGAAGGTCGTGGCGAACGAGGACGAGGCCATCGCGCACATCAACCGCTACGGCACCATGCATTCCGAGGCCATCATCGCCGAGGACGAGCATGCCTGCGAGCGCTTCCTGGATGCGGTCGATGCCTCGGCCGTGTACGCCAACGCCAGCACGCGCTTCACCGACGGCGGCGAGTTTGGCCTGGGCGCCGAGATCGGCATCTCGACCCAAAAGCTCCACGCCCGCGGACCCTTTGCCGCCGAGGCCCTCACCACCTACAAATACAAGCTCCGCGGCACCGGCCAGGTCCGCCCCTAAACCTCTCGCAAACGAAAAACCACCACAAAGGGGACAGGCACCTTCGTGGTGGTTTTGGCTTGTTGGTCGCTCGTTCGTTGTCTAACGGTATCTAAGCATATTTCCGCCATGCAATAGCTAACATTTCGGCAGGTGGACGGTTTAATCGGCGAGTAGATTCTCACCGCTTTGCGTGTGGCTCGGGGTTATTTTTGGCATGAGAGCAAGGAGATGCCCATGTCGAGAAAACCGCGGCAGAAATCACAGATTGGCCTGTATCACATTACGATGAGAGGCAACGGCAAGCAACTTCTGTTTGAAGATGATAAGGACAGAAGGCGGCTACTGTCGCTTGTCCGGACCTCGATAACGAGATTCAACATTACATTAATTGCTTGGTGCCTGATGGGCAACCACGTTCATCTTGTCATGAGCGATCCTGGCGACAACGTGAGCGATGCCATGCATCTTGTCATGTCTTGCTACGCAACTTGGTATAACCGTCGCCACGGACATGTTAGCCATGTTTTTCAGGATAGGTTTTCAAGCGCCCCTATTTCGAGTGAGGAATACCTTCTCGACGCTATTCGATATGTTCATTTCAATCCGCAAAAGGCCGGGGTTTGTCCATACGGCGCGTATCGATGGAGCAGCCACCTAGATTATGTTGAACGCGATCCAAAAATCGCAACGGTCGATTTGGCGCTCGTTCGTCTTGCCTTTCCCCGTGTGCGCGACTATAAGGCCTTTATGGATGCATCGAATGGGACAGTCGTTCGTCCGCCATCGGGTGGACGTATCGATGAAGATGAGGCCTTAGATGTAGGGACGGCGCTGGTCCGCTCGCTCGGCTTGAGTGGGCTCTCCGATGTCAAATCCCTCAACAAGACTAAACGCAACGAGGTGCTTGCCGCAATGCGAGGCGCGGGCCTTTCCATCCGCCAGATCCAGCGCTTGACGGGCGTGGGGGAGTGGTCGATCCGCAAAGCGGGCTAGTCTCCCTCCTGTCGCAAACGAAAAACCACCACAAAGGTGCCTGTCCCCTTTGTGGTGGTTATAGGTGGCGTGGGCGGTTAGGCCTGGAAGGTGTCGCGGTCGGGGGCGAAGGACTGCATTGCTGCGATGGTGCGGTCGAAGAGCTCGGGGAGCTCCCAACCCAGCATCTCGGCGCCCTGCGAAATCACATCGCGTGAGCAGCCGGCGGCAAAGCGCTTGTCCTTGAACTTTTTCTTGAGCGACTTAGTCGTAAAGTCCATGACGCTCTTGCTCGGACGCATGATCACGGCAGCACCGATCAGGCCGGTGAGCTCGTCGCAGGCAAACAGGATCTTTTCCATCTGTAGCTCGGGCTTGGGCAGCGAAGAGTTGAAATCGGACGTGTGCGTCTGGATGGCGCGGATGAGCTCAGGCGATGCGCCCTCGCCCTCAAGAATCTCGGCCGCATAGATAGTGTGGTTCATGGGGTCGTCCTCATGTTCCTCCCAATCCAGGTCGTGTAGCAGGCCGACGATGCCCCAAAACTCCTCGTTCTCGGGGTCGAACTCGCGCGCAAAGTAGCGCATGGTGCCCTCGACCGTTTCGCCGTGGGTGATGTGGAACGGGTCTTTGTTGTGCTCGTTGAGCAATTCGAACGCACGGTCGCGGGTGATTCCGGCGGAAAGCAGCTCTGCCATAAAAGACTCCTTGTGTTCGTAGGTATCGCTAAGAATGAATACTACTAGAACGACTAGAACGAAAAAACCACCACAAAGGTGCCTGTCCCCTTTGTGGTGGTTTTGGCGTGGGCAGGTTAGTTGAGGGCGGCTTGGGCTAGGCGGGCTTCGGCGGCCTCTTCGGTGACGCCCAGGGCCACGGCGAACTCCTCGATGGAGCGGCGCTTGGCTTCCTTGAGCACCCGCATGTAGTATGAGCTGGGCTTTTTATCTGCTTCCTCGGCCTGGCGAATACGGTGCATCATGGTTTTTGCCACGCGAACCGTCTCGGGCGCGCCCAGCTTGAGCTGCTGCTTAAAGTGCGTCTTCTCGAGCGAGCTATTGCGCTCGGTAAAGGTGTCGCACTCCAGCTCGTCGTAGTGGCTTAGCAGGTGCTCTGCATCTTGCTGAGAGATGGCGGCATGCAGACGGTCGGCCTGCGCCACGGGGTACATGAGAATCGTCTGCGCATGTCCCTGCTTGGTCTCGAGCAACAACATGGGCTGCGGTGTGTCGTCCCTAAAGCCGACGACGGTGCAGACTCCCTGACCCGGATGAATGACGTGTTGACCGATTGAGAACATGCTACCTCCAACTTATACGAATTTACGTATGTTAAGAATACCACGTTGACGTGCGCAAACCATCACTTTATGCA
>URMO01000079.1 GCA_900549085.1 uncultured Collinsella sp.
CTTGCCGCGGTGGCAGGCCGAGCCGGCGGAGATGCAGATGCCCTGCGCGCCGAGCTCGGTGACGACGTTCGCGCTCGGATAGCCGACGAGCGAGACGGAGAGGATATGCGGGGCGTCGCCGTTCCCGATGCGCACCACGCCGTCGATGGTGAGGAGCTGCTCGAGCGCGTACTGCTTGAGCTGCGCCATGCGGGCGAGCTTTTTCTCATAGCCCTCCAGCCGCAGTTCCACCGCCTTGGCGAAGCCCGCGATCTGCGCCGTGGCCTCGGTGCCCGAGCGCAGGCCGCGCTCCTGTCCACCGCCCGCGAGCAGCGGACGCACCGCGCGGCAGCGCGGGCGGATGTAAGGCGCGCCGACGCCCTTGGGGGCGTTGAGCTTGTGTCCGCTGACGGAAATAAGGTCCGCGCCCAGCGTATCCGCGCGGAACGGGAGCTTCAAAAACGCCTGCACGGCGTCGGTGTGCAGCAGCGCCTTGGAGCCGCGCTCGCGCAGGAGCCGCGCGATCTCGCCGACGGGGAACACACAGCCGGTCTCGTTGTTCACGAGCATCACGGAGACGAGCGCCGTGTCCTCACGCAGCGCGTCCGCGACCTGCTGCGCGGTGATATTCCCCTGACGGTCGGGCGCGAGATAGGTGACGGTATAGCCCTCCTGCTCCAGCTGACGGCAAGGCTCGAGCACGGCGCTGTGCTCCACGGCGGTGGTGATGATGTGCTTTCCGACGCGGCGGTTCTGGTGGGCGGCAAGGCGGATGGCCCAGTTGTCGCTCTCCGTGCCGCAGGAGGTCAAATACAGCTCGTCCCGCTCGCAGCCGAGCGCGGCGGCGATGACCGCACGGTCCGCCTCCAGACGCTTTTTCGCGGCGGCGCCGTAAGGGTACTGCGAGCTGGGGTTGCCGCTGCCGTTTAGTAAAACATCGTACATCGTATCCGCCACCTCGCGCGCGACGGGCGTGGTGGCGGCATGGTCGAGATAGATCATAGCAAAGCATTCCTTTCTTTGCACTTGCAATCAAGCGAAAACATGGTATGATTATATGCGGAAAATCCACGAAAAGCAAGGAGAAAGCATGAAGATCGGTATTTACACCCTGGGCTGCAAGGTGAATCAATACGAGACGCAGGCGATGGAGCAGGAGCTGACCGCCCGCGGGCACGAGCTGGTGGATTTTGAGTCTCCCGCCGATGCCTACATCATCAACACCTGCTCGGTCACGGCGGTGAGCGACAAGAAGTCGCGCCAGATGATCCGCAAGCTGCGCGAGGAGCACCCGCAGGCGCTGTGCGCCGTGTGCGGCTGCTGGTCGCAGCTCAGCCCGGAGGACGCGGCGTCCATCGGCGCCGACGTGGTACATGGCAGCGGCAGCAAGCAGGCGTTTGTGGATGACATTCTGCGTGCGTTCCGTGAGCACGCGCCCGTCACGTGCGTGGATAACCCGTTCCAGCGCTTTGACTTTGAGCCGCTGCCGGCGGGCGCGGCCTACGGCCGCACGCGCGCGATGCTGAAGATCCAGGACGGCTGCAACCATCGTTGCACCTATTGCATCGTGTGGAAGGCCCGCGGCCCCGAGCGGTCCGTGCCGGTCGAGTCCGTGCTCGAGCAAGTTCGCGAGGCTCAGGAGGCCGGCGTGCCCGAAGTGGTGCTGACGGGTGTGAACCTTGGCGCCTACGATGGCAAGAGCGCGACTGATGAACATGTCGAGATTGATGAGCTGCTCGAGGCGATCATGGAGCGCACATCCATTCCGCATGTGCGCATTTCCTCGGTCGAGCCCATGGATATCTCCGAGTCCCTGCTTAAGGTCATGGCGCGCTATCCGCAGCGCATCGCCCCGTTTTTGCACCTGCCCGTGCAGTCCGGCTGCACAAAGACACTGCGTCGCATGGGCCGTCCCTACAGCGCCGAGGCCTTCGAGGAGACGGTGCACATGATTCGCACCAACTTGCCTCAGGCGTCTCTTTCGTGTGATGTCATCGTCGGTTTTCCTGGCGAGACGGACGAGGAGTTTGAGGAGTCGCTGGCGCTGTGCCGCCGTGTGGGCTTCTCGCGTATGCACGTGTTCCGCTACAGCAAGCGTCCCGGTACCCTTGCTGCCGACATGCCCGACCAGGTGCCGCCCGAGGTTATGGCCGAGCGCAGCCGCCGCATGCGAGCCGCGGCGCAGGAGCTCGCCATTGCCGACGCTCGCCGTCGCGTGGGAACCGTCGAGCGTGCCGTGCTCGAATATGGCGACAACCTGACGCTCGGTTCGTTCCATCATGCCCGTCTTGACGATACCCGTGGACTCACAGCCCCGTGCCTGCTCGATGTTGCTATCATCGGAGTCGATGATTCCGGCTTGGTCCATGCACGCAGGGAGGTTCATGGAAGCCTCGAAGATTAGACTTACCGTTCCCGAGGGTATTGACCCCTCGCGCGTTTTGGGTGCCGGCGACGGCGTCCTTCGTGCGCTGGAGAGCTCAGTTCGCGCCCACGTGGTCGCCCGTGGCGACAGCATCGCCGTGAGCGGTGACCCGGACGAGGTCGAACTGGTCGCGCGTTTTTTCGAACATGCCTTTCGTGAGGCTGCTTCCGGGCGCACGCTTTCTGCCGACGATGTCTCTCGCTGCCTGGCCGTCTTGCGCGACGGTGAGCACGAGGCTACGTCGCTTCGCGATGACGTGCTGCTTTCGTATCGCGGTCGCGCCATTCGCCCCAAGACGCTCGGTCAAAAGCGCTATGTGGATGCCATCCGCTCAAATACCATCACGTTTGGCCTGGGTCCTGCCGGTACCGGTAAGACCTATCTGGCCATGGCGCTCGCTGTTGCCGCACTCAAGCGTCACGAGGTGGGCCGTCTGATCTTGACGCGTCCGGTTGTCGAGGCGGGGGAGAACCTGGGCTTTTTGCCCGGCACCCTCGAGGAAAAGATCGATCCGTACATGCGCCCGCTCTACGACGCCCTTTTTGACATGATGGATCGCGAGCGCACCGATGAGCTCATGGAGCGCGGCGTGATCGAGATCGCCCCGCTTGCCTACATGCGCGGCCGCACGCTGAGCGACGCCTTCGTGGTGCTCGACGAGGCCCAAAATACCACGCCCGAGCAGATGAAGATGTTTCTGACGCGCCTGGGCTTTAACTCCAAGTTTGTGATTACCGGCGACCTGAGCCAGCGTGACCTGGTGGGCCGTCGTGGTGGCTTGGCGGATGTCGAGAAGATTTTGGGCCGTGTCGACGATGTCGCATTTTCTCACCTCGAGCGTGCCGACGTGGTGCGCCATGCCCTGGTGGGACGTATCGTCGAGGCATATGATGCTTATGATGACGTGCGCGAGCAGCGCCCGCGCGACCGAAAGGAGTCCCGTTGAGTGTATTGATCAGCAACGATGCCGAGCTCGATACGCTGCTCGACGCGCAGGAGGTAGAACACATCTGCGAGGTCGTGCTTGCCGCCGAAGGCGTTGAGCGTGAAGTCGAGATTTCCCTTTCGTATGTCGATGAGGACGAGATGCACGAGCTCAACCACGAGTGGCGCGGTATCGACCGTACCACCGATGTCCTCTCGTTTGAGTGCGACTCGGCCTTTGACGAGGATATTCCCGCCGACGAGACGCTCGAGCTCGGCGATATCATCTTGGCCCCGCAGGTCATTGCCCGTCAGGCCCCCGGCTTTGGCAATAGCCCTGCCGACGAGTGCCGCCTGATGCTCGTGCATGGCATGCTGCACCTGCTGGGGTATGACCATATCGAGGACGACGAGGCCGAGGTCATGGAGGCCCGCGAGGACGCCATCCTGCGCGATCTGGCGCTCGAGCGCGGCGAGGACCCCAAGCTGGTCCACGTCGGCCCCATCACCAACCACGCCCACGACTAGGAGCCGTCTATGATTCCCGGATCGAACAAGGACCATCCGTCCTTCTTAAAGTCGTTCTCCTACGCCATGGAGGGCTTCGTCACCGCCGTTAAGACCGAGCGCAACATTAAGGTCATGCTCGTGGCGGGCGTGTGCACCGTCATTGCCGGCTGCATCGTGGGGCTCGACATTGCCGAGTGGGCCACGGTTATCATCTGCTGTGGCTTGGTGATTCACGGCGAGCTGTGCAACACCGCCATGGAGGCGATCGTCGACCTGGCGACCCAGGAGCTCCATCCGCTGGCAAAGCGTGCGAAGGATATCGCCGCCGCCTCCGTATACGTTCTTTCCATCACCGCCGCGATTGTGGGATTGCTGGTATTTGCCCACGCGCTCGACTTTATTTAGAAAGGGATTTTCATGTCCGACAATATGCAGCCTTTCGATGAAACTCTGGACGACGAGTCCCTGGATGCGGTGGATGCCGAAGCGACCGAGGATTGCGAGGATGTCGAGGAATTCGATCCGTTTGAGGGCATGAGCGACGAGGAGCTCGACGCCCTGTGCGACGAGGATGAGAGCCTCGCGGGTTTTGGCGACGTGGAACCCGGTTTTCGCAGCGGCTTCGTGGCCCTGGTCGGCCGTCCCAACGCCGGTAAGTCCACGCTGCTCAACGCCTGCTATGGCAAAAAGGTTGCCATCACCTCGCCGGTGGCCCAGACCACCCGCCGTCGCATGCGCGCCGTCGTCAATCGCCCCGGCTACCAGCTGGTCTTTGTCGATACCCCGGGTATTCACAAGCCCAAGGACGGCCTGGGGTCCGAGCTCAACAAGAGCGCGCTGTTCGAGCTGAACGATGTCGATGTCGTCGCGTTTTTGATTGATGCCACCAAGCCGATCGGCAGGGGAGACGCCTGGGTTGCCGAGCGCGTCAAGAACGCTCGTGCCAAGAAGGTCCTGGTGCTCACCAAGGCCGATGAGGCCGACCCCGCACAGGTCATGGAGCAGCTTAAGGCAGCCCACGAGCTCATGGAATATGACGACGAGATCGTGACGTCGTCGGTCAAGAACTTCAACGTCGATGCCTTTATCGAGACCGTTGCGCACTTTTTGCCCGAGGGCCCGCGTTGGTTCCCCGAGGACATGGGTACCGACGCTTCCGATGAGACGCTCGTTGCCGAGTTTGTGCGCGAGAAGGTCTTGCGCCGCACGCGTGATGAGATTCCGCACTCCGTTGGCGTAATCTGCGATGCGCTCGAGCAGACCAAGAAGGTGCTGCGCGTGCACGCCACCATTTACGTCGAGCGCGAGGGCCAAAAGGGCATCATCATCGGCAAGGGCGGCGAGATGATCAAACATATCGGTATCGACGCTCGCCGCGATCTTGAGCGCATCTTTGGCACGCAGGTCTTTTTGGAGCTCGACGTGAAGGTCAAGGCCGGATGGCGTGACGACGAGGCTCAGATTCGCCGCTTTGGCTACAACGCCGAGGACTAAGGACGCGCGGCTCGCATGGCAGGCTCCCGGACATATCGCACGAAGGTGCTCGTCCTCGACAAGACCAAGCTCAAAGAGACGGACCTGATCCTGACGATGCTTGACGAACGGGGGCGGCAGGTGCGCGCTGTGGCTAAGGGCGCACGTAAGCCTGGCGGTCGCCTTGCGGCCCGCTGCGAGCTCTTCTGCACCGTTGATATGCTGCTCGCGCATGGACGGTCGCTCGACGTGGTTTCTCAGGCGGAGCTTATGGAGGCGCCGCTCGGTGTCGCTCCTGACTACGAGACGACCTGTGCCGCCAGCGCGATTGCCGAGGTTGCGCGTGTGTGCTCGTTCGAGGATGCCGAGGATCCATTTACCTTTGCCATCACGCAGCGGGCACTCACGCTTGTCGGCAGCGGGCTCGACTCGGCACATATGGATTTGCTTGTGGCGGCATATGTCTTTAAACTGCTGTCGCACGTTGGTTACCGACCCGATTTCTCGGCATGCGTGCTGTGCGGAGACCCCATGCTGTCGTATTTCTCGGCCCAAGCCGGCGGACTTCTGTGCGGGTCGTGCGCCTCAAGCGTGCCTGGCGCCGAGTTGGTCTCAACCGGCGAGGTTGCATGGCTTCGCGCCCTCATGTCCATGACCTTCGATGCACTCATGGCCGAGAGGATCGATCCCCATACCGCTGCCTTTTTATTGGGGCTTTCGCATGTTTGGGCTGCGACGCACACCGATCAGCGCCTCCGTGCGATGGAATTCATGTTGGGTCGGTGATGATGCGCAGGCGCGGGCCGCTTGTGGTAACATACCGACCTGTTGGTACCTCGACCTTGGATGCTCGCTCCACCGGCGGCTTCCCAGTCCGAGGCGTATAATGTCGCCCGCGGGCGACAAGAAACGAAAGGTGAAACAATGACTGTTTCCAAAGAGCGCAAGGCGGAGCTGACTGCCCAGTTCGGTAACACCCCGGTCGACACCGGCAACCCCAAGGTTCAGGTCGCCATCCTGACCGAGCGCATCAAGGAGCTGACCGAGCACATGAAGTCCCACCAGAAGGACTTCCACACCCGTCGTGGCCTGCTCATGCTCGTCGGCCGCCGTCGTCGTCTTCTCTCCTACATCCAGAAGAACGACATCGTCGAGTACCGTGAGCTCATCAAGGCTCTGGGCATCCGCGACAACATCCAGTAAGGATTTGTACATGCTAAGAGCGTCCTGCGCAGCGGGGCGCTCTTTTTGTGTAAGGGCGTGAACAATCACGCTCTGAAGCGTGGCGGGGGCAGGGGGCCCGCGTCACATGAGAAGCCCGCAGGCAAGGGGCCTGTGGGGTAAAGGAGAACAATGACACTCGTATCCAAGACCTTTGAGCTGTACGGCAAGACCTACACCTTTGAGTCGGGCGAGCTTGCCAAGCAGGCCACCGGCGCGTGCCTGGTCAAGCAGGGCGACACCACGATGCTCGACACCGTGGTCGTCTCTAAGGAGCGCAAGAACTACGACTTCTTCCCGCTGACCGTCGACTTCAACGAGAAGATGTACGCCGCCGGCCGCATCCCGGGTGGTTACCTCAAGCGTGAGGGCCGTCCCAGCGAGAAGGCCACGCTCACCGCGCGCATGATCGACCGCCCGATTCGCCCGAGCTTCCCGGACGGCTTCCGCAACGAGGTACACATCGTCGCTACCTCGCTCGTCGCCGACCAGGTCAACCCCTTCGACGTCATCAACGTCATGGGTGCTTCCCTGGCCATGACGCTCGGCGGCGTTCCCTTCGAGGGCCCGCTTGCCTGCGTGCGCATCGGCCGTAACGTGGAGACCGGCGAGTTTATCGTCAACCCCACCTACGAGGAGCGCGAGAACTCGGATCTGGACCTGGAGCTGGGCGGCTCTGCCGACTTTATCTCGATGGTCGAGGCCGGTGCCGAGGAGATCTCCGAGGACGACATGCTCGCCGCCATGAAGTTTGGCCAGGAGGCCCTTGCTGCCTTCTGCCAGGCCCAGGACGAGTTTGTCGCCGAGTGGGAGCAGGTCAACGGCCCCATCGTCAAGAAGGAGTATCCGCTTGACCAGCCCGTCGAGGAGGTCCAGGAGCGCATCTTCGCCCACTACGACGAGATGGCAGCTGCCCTTCGCGACGCCGACAAGCTCTCCCGTATCGGTAAGGTCGAGGCTCTGAAGGAGTCCATCCGCGCCGAGTTTACCGAGGAGGAGCAGGCCGCTTGGGAGCGCGAAATCCCCGTGGCGCTCAAGAAGCTCGAGAAGAAGGCCATGCGCACCATGGTCGTCGAGACTGGTGAGCGCGTCGACGGCCGTGCCGCCGATGAGATTCGCCCCATCATGGTGAAGGACAACTATCTGCCGCTCGTTCACGGCTCCGGCCTGTTCCAGCGTGGCCAGACCCAGGTGCTCTCGGTTCTTTCGCTCGGCATGCTCAACGAGGGCCAGCGTCTGGATACCATCGAGCCCACCGAGGGCAAGCGCTACATGCACCACTACAACTTCCCGCCGTTCTGCACCGGCGAGACCGGCCGCATGGGCAGCCCCAAGCGTCGCGAGATCGGTCACGGCAACCTTGCCGAGCGCGCTCTGCTTCCGGTGCTCCCCGACGAGAACGAGTTCCCCTACGCCATCCGCGTCGTCTCCGAGGTCATGGAGTCCAACGGCTCCTCTTCGATGGCTTCGACCTGCGGCTCCACGCTCGCCCTTATGGACGGCGGCGTGCCCATTAAGCGCCCGGTTTCCGGTATCGCCATGGGCCTGATCCAGGAGGAGGGAAAGACCGTGGTCCTGTCCGACATCCAGGGTCTCGAGGACTTCCTGGGCGACATGGACTTTAAGGTCACCGGCACCACCGAGGGCATCACCGCCCTGCAGATGGATAACAAGGCCACCGGTCTTACCTTCGACATCCTGGCCCGCGCCCTGCAGCAGGCCAAGGAGGGTCGTGCTTTCATCCTGCAGAAGATGCTCGATGTAATCCCCGAGCCGCGTCACACCACGCGCAGCACCGCCCCGCGCATCGTCTCCATCCAGGTTCCGACCGACAAGATCCGCGACGTCATCGGTTCCGGCGGCAAGGTCATCCGCGGTATCCAGGACGAGACCGGCGCTTCGGTCGACATCCAGGAGGACGGCACCGTCTTTGTCGGCGGCACCGGCGAGTCCGTCGACCAGGCCGTCGAGCGCATCAAGCTCATCATCAAGGTTCCCGAGCCGGGCGAGGAGTACACCGGTCGCGTGGTCTCCATCCAGCCCTTCGGCGCCTTCGTCAACCTGCTGCCTGGCAAGGACGGCCTGCTGCACATCTCCCGCGTCGCCAAGGGCCGCGTGGAGAAGGTCGAGGACGTTCTCAACGTGGGCGACGAGGTCAAGGTCGTCGTCATCGAGGTCGACGATCGCGGCAAGATCTCGCTTGATCGTCTCGACAAGCCCGAGGCCCCGGCTCGCGCTGAGGGTTCCTCCGAGGGCGACGGCGAGCACTTCCAGCGCCGTGAGCGTTCGCGTCGCGAGCGCTCCGAGCGCAGTGACCGTCCGCGCCGTCCCGGCGACAACGGAGGCCGCAAGCCCCGCCGTCACCACGACGCCGAGTAACAGCTACACATAAGCAGCTCAACAAGGGCGACTCCGGACAGGGGTCGCCCTTTTGCTTGCGCCCGGGAGGGCCGCATATGAAGTTTCCTGCTCTACAGTCCTGCGCAAGACGGAAAGCACATTAAGTGCTTTCCTTTGCGTGCGGAACTCGCGATAAACTTCAT
>URMO01000080.1 GCA_900549085.1 uncultured Collinsella sp.
CATATCGCTATCGGCCATGCCCTGTGTCATATCGTCATGGCGCTTGGTGTAGAGCGGATCTTTGGGGTCGTTCCAAATGCGCTCTGCCACGGTTGACCAAGCTTTGGCGGCGGCACGGGTCTTCTCGCGCAGTTGTTCGGGAGACTCCTTCTCTACCAGGTCGGTGCTCATGGCGCCTGCCTCGGCGACCATTTTGGGCAGTAGATCGGGATTCTCGAGCATGGGGCAAGGCTTGAGGTAGTTGTCGTTAAAAGGCTGGCCCTCGTAATACTTCATAAAGAGGGGAGAGCGAAGTGCGTCGAGCAGGCTTACGTCGTGGATATTGGCATTGGAGTAGTGAATGAAAACGCACGGCTCCACGTCTCCCGCCGCGTTGATATGTAGGTAGCGTCGCCCGCCGGCGATACAGCCGCCCACGAACTCACCGTCATTTTGGAAATCGAGGGTAAAGAGGGGCTTTTTCTCTCGCATCTCGCGAATAAAATGATACATGTGTTCGCGCTGCTCAGGCGTGGGCATAAGCTCGTTGGTGGCATTGCGGCCGACCGGCATAAAGTAGAAATACCAGCAGAAGAGCGCGCCCTCGCGAATCATCCAGTCCATGTTTTCCTCGGTGGCGACGGTATCGGCGTTGGCGCTGGTCCAGCACGTCGAGATTCCAAACGGCAGTTTTCGCTCACGCAAAAGTTTCATGGCGTGTTCGATTTTTTCGTACGTACCCTCGCCACGGCGGGCGTTGGTGGTGTGCTCGTTGCCCTCGGCGCTGATGGCAGGGACAAAGTTTGCAACGCGGATCATGTCGTCACAGAACGCCTCGTCGATGAGCGTGGAATTGGTGAAGCAGAGAAACACACAGTCCTGATGTTTTTCACAAATTCTGATCAGGTCGTGCTTGCGGACGAGCGGCTCGCCCCCAGTATAGATGTAGATGTGCGTGCCGAGCTCTTTGCCTTGCATGACGATGGAGTCGATGTCATCGAAGGACAGATTCTGCTTATAGCCATATTCGGCGGCCCAGCAGCCCGTGCAATGCAGGTTGCAGGCACTTGTGGGGTCGAGCAGGATGGCCCACGGAATATTGCACTGGTATTTTTCGCGGTTCTTTTCCTGTTGGGGCCAAGCGAGCAGATTGCCGTCGATTATAAGCGCCTTGAGCAACTTAGTGCGCATTTTGGGATTGAGGTCGAAGATGCGCATGATCAGGTCATACCAATTGCCGCGACTCTTGATGACGTTGGTAAACGCCTCGCGCTGTACAGGAAATACGCGATTGGGGACCAGTTTGTTCACGAGGTCCATGATTTTGTCGATATTTTCTTGAGGGTTGTCGTCGAGATAATCGATGAGCTTGTTGAGCGCTGCACGCTCAGCTGACTGTGTAAGCGACATGGGTATATCCTTTCACGTGTGCTTTGTGTGTGATAATACCCACTTGTGGAGTAAACGAAGTCTAAAGATTTGTAATGTGTCTATTCAACGAATCAATTTGATCTGGGGTGAAGCGTTATACCGGACGCTCTCTAAGTTGCGGTGAAATAGGGTCAGATATGGCCTTTTAGCAGCATAAACAGTCTCTATTTCACCGCAACTTATCTTGTGTTGGCTTACTGGTAGCGAAGGCATTCGACGGGGTCGAGTTTTGCTGCCCGGCGGGCGGGGTAGAAGCCAAAGATGACGCCGATGCCGACGGAGACCGCAAAGGCCAGCAGCACCGTGGCGATCGAAAAACTCGGCGTAATGGTACCGCTGGCACCGAGCTCGCCAAGCACGCCAGAGCTCGCGGCGAACATCGCTAGACCCCAGGCAAGCAGGTAGCCAATCAAAACGCCCAGCAGGCCACCGGTGACGCACAGCGCTGAGGACTCGGCCAAAAACTGCGCGGTGATATCGCGACGACTGGCCCCCAGGGCACGACGAATTCCGATCTCGCGGATACGCTCGGTCACATTGGTGAGCATCATATTCATGATGCCGATACCGCCCACGAGCAGCGAAATGCTGGCAACGGCGCCCATGATGAGCGAAAACGCGCCCATAAAGGAATTGAGGGCGTCGATGGCGCTTTTCATTGAGGTCACCGATACGCTGTCATATTCGTCCTCGTCCGCGATGCCCTTCATGCTACGCACCTTGGATTCAATCGTCTTGCACAGCTCGTCCATGTCCGTGCCCTCGGTGGCGAGCGCCGTTACGCTGGGAAAAGAGGGGTTCTCGTCGCCAAACAGACCCGAGATGGTCTCGCGCGGCATGTATAGCGTGAGCGAGCCCATGGAGTCGTTGCCGCCATCAATCACGCCGACAATCTGCACCTCGCCGTTCGACACCTTGATGGTCTTGCCCACCGCGTCCTGTTCGTTGCCGTACAGCTGATCCGCGCCGCCACGACTGATGAGCGCCACGCGTGCGCCGGATTGGGACTCGGCCTGGGTGTAGGTGCGTCCCGCGACGAGCTTGCTGGCGCCCACCGCGTCGAGCATGTCGCTGTCGACGCCCTGTACCATGACGGTATAGCTTTTGTCACCGGTCTTGTACTCGGTATAGGCGCTGTCCACGATGCCAATCTGCTCGATCTGCGGCACCATTTTGCGAAGCTTCTCAACGTCCGACTCGGTGAGCTCTTGCGACGAATAAATCTGTACCATACGCGCGGCGTTGAGGCCTAGGCTGTTGACCAGGCTGTTTTGGATGCCGCCGATAAGCGAGGTCATAGCAATGACGGAGGCGATGCCGATAACGATGCCCAAGATGGTGAGTAGGCTGCGCCCCTTATTGGCCTCGAGGGAGTGAAGGGCTTCTTGGATAAGGTCGCGCGTGCTCATGCCTTCACTCCTTTCGTCGTATTGGCGTGTGCGGAAATCATGGGCAGGTTATCAATGGCGCCGCGCAGGGTCTGCGGCGCGTGCGCGATGTACGCGCCGTCGTGGATCCGGCCGTCGCGAATGGTTACGGCACGGTCGGCCTCGGCGGCGATACCGGGATCATGCGTTATGAGCACGATGGTCTTGCCGCGTTCCTGGAGTTTGTGGAAGGTCTCCATCACGAGTGCTCCGGTGGCGGAGTCCAGATTTCCCGTCGGCTCGTCCGCTAGGATAATGGGCGGGTCGTTGACGAGGGCGCGCGCGATGGCAACCCTCTGCATCTGTCCACCCGAGAGCTCGGAGATGCGGTGGTCCCAGTGATCGACCGGCAGCGTGACGGCTTGCAGCGCATGGACGGCGCGCATCTCGCGCTGAGCCCGCGGCACGTTGGTGTACGACAGCGGCAGCATGACGTTTTCGATGACCGATAGGCGCGGCAGCAGGTTAAAGCTCTGAAAGACAAAGCCGATGCTCAGGGCGCGGACTTCGGTGAGCTCGTCATCGTCGAGCTCCGCCACGTTGAGGCCCTGCAGGTAATAGTCGCCCGCCGTCGGTTTGTCCAAGCAACCCAGGATGTTCATGAGCGTCGACTTGCCCGAGCCCGAGGGGCCGGTGATGGCGACGAACTCACCGGAGTCTACCGCCAGGCTCACGTTGTGCAGGATGTGGGCGCAACCGGCTTCGCTCTCATAGATGCGGTGTACGTTGCGGATGTCGATGACGGGACGCATTACATGCCCTCGTCGGCAGACATGCCGTCGCCGCCGTCTGCCGTCATGCCCGCGCCGGTATCCATAACGATAGTGTCGCCATCGCGCAGCTTGGTAACCGGCACGTCGGGGTTGATCTCGTTGCCCTGGTCGTCGCGCTTGACCTGCGTCTTGCCGACCACGGCGTCGTTGTCGTTTTGCGTCACGATGGTCACCTTAACGCGGCGTGTCTCCTTGCCTTTGCCGTCGGTTGCCACGTTGACGTAATAGTGTTCGCCATCCTCGGTCATCAGGGCCATGGTCGGCACCATCACTACGTCATCTAGCTGTTCGGTCACCACCGAGACCTCGGCGGTCATGCCCGGCTTGAGGCGCGCGTCGGGCGCCTCGATCAAAATGTCGACGTTAAAGGTCACGCTGCCGCCGCCACCGTTGACGGCGTCGGAGTTTGCCACCGACGCGATAGCCGTGACGGTGCCCTGGCTCACGATATCGGGAAACGCGGGATAGGTAACGTTGGCGCTCTGGCCCACGGCGATCTTGGCGATGTCCTTTTCGCCCACCTGAACCGTCACCTTCATCTTGGAGAGGTCGGCGATCTGCATGCACTGCTTGCCGCCGCTCGTGTCGCCTTCGCCCATGACCATGCCTCCGGTCACCGTAGCGCCCACTTTGGCGTTGAGCTCGACGATGCTACCCGAGCTGGGGGCCTTTACGGTGCGTTCGGCCGCCTTGGCGTTTGCCTGGTCCAGGGTCGCCTGGGCCGAGGCGAGATTGCGCTGGGCGCTCGTGACGGCGCTGGCGTTGGCGTTGGCGGTTGCATCCGTCGAGGCGGTCGCTCCATCGGCATCCGATGTCGGTGCCGCCTGTGCGGCGGCGAGCGCCGCCTGCGCGTTTTTCAGATCTTCCTGGGCAGCCGCGACCGCGCGCTGCGCCTCGGCGACGGCGTTGTCGAGCTCATCGTTTTTGATGGTCATGAGCACGTCGCCCTCGTTGACGGACTGGCCGGCTTGCACGTTGATCGAAGCCACCGTGCCATCGACAGAAGGGGAGACGACCGAGGCAGAAATTGGCTTGAGCTGTCCTTTTGCCTCGACAGTCGTGGTAAAAGTGCCTTCCATGACCATGTCGGTAACAGGTTCACCTGCAGATTGCGGCTGCGAATTGAGGACAACGCTCACAATAATGGCTATTAGGATCATGCCGCCCACGATGCCGGCAGCGATGCCGCGGCGGACGAGCTTTTTGCGGCGCCGCTCCGCGCGCTTGGCCTTGAGCTTTGCGTAGGCCTCATCGTCGGATATTCCGGCGTTACCTTGCTCGTCGTCGTTTTGCTGTGCCGTGGGGGCGCTTGTGATGAGCGGTAGAGTTTCAGTTGCGCTTTCCGGCGCGTGCCCGGAATCATCGGCGCCCGGGGTGATGGTGGGGACATTCGACATAGCGTCTCCTTTATAGAACATACCGCGATAAGTATATGCGCCCACCGGTTGGGGCGGGCGCATAGGCGCGTTTCTTTCAGCATCGAAAGGTAGGTGACGCTGAGCTTTGTTGTGACGCGCGAGATGTGCTAGGAGTGGACGACTACGCACAGACCGACGCTGATGCAGTCGTGGAGCGCCTTGGCATCGGCCAGGCGCAGGTTGATGCAGCCGTGGCTACCGCACCACTTGTACGATTCGGCACTATCGAAACTCGAATCGTTTTGCCAGGTAGCGTCGTGGAAGCCAACCATGTTGCCCTCAAACGGCATCCAGTAGCTCACCGGGCTCTCGTATTTGGGCTTACCGGTCTTGGGGTCCTTGGCGCCGATAAGCTTGGTGGCGCCGTCGTTGCTGTTGATCTGCCACACGCCCTCGGGGGTGGCGTCTTCGCCCGGTTTGCCGGAAATAAAGTTGGCCTCCCAAACGATATTGCCGCTCTCGTCATAGTAGCGCGCGTGCTGCTCGGACAGGTCGACGTCGATATACGCCTTCCAATCGGGCTCGCCCTTGGCGGTAAAGGTGTCGGCCTTCTGGGAGTAATTGATCTCAATCTCGCCGGTCTGCTTGTTGTTAATGGCATCCTCGACCTGCTTGGCAAGCGTGCTGCTATCGATAGACCAACCAAAGTCACCGCCTTCGACGGCACATTGCTTGCCATCAGCGCGCGTCCACCAACGAGTGGAGCCCACGGTGTTAAAGCCATTGGCGAGGTCTGCTGCCCAGTTGCTGATCTGGGAGGTGTCGAGTGTGGGGTTTGCAGGGTCGGCAAAACTGATCCACTGCAGCACCGAGCTGCCGTCGACCTTGCCGGCATCGTTGCCGTTGAGCTTAAGGGTCACGTCAACGCCCAGGAAGTTGTTGGCGGCATCGCATGCGGCCTGGATCTGGTCGTTGGTGAGCGTGCCGTTGAGCGGCTCGTAGGCATCGTTGCCGAGCTTCGTAAGATCGACGGTCTCGGCCAGCGACGCGAGCTCGATCTCCGCATACTTAATGACATGCTCGCGGTTGAGCTTTTCGTTGGAGCGGGCCTTCTCGATCGTGAACTTGCCCGCCTTCTCGTCGTAGGAGCTCGATGCCTCAAAGGTACCCGAGCGGCCTTCGTTGAATGCGTCGATGGCGGCACCCAGATCCTCCTCGAACTGCTTTTGGTCAAAGGCGTCCGAGAGCATGGACAGGTCGACGTCCTGTTCCAGGTCGATGGTACCGTTTTTGGTCGTGCTAACGTTCTTGCCGTCGAGCGAGGCAATCAGGCGCGAAGGCCACAGCAGCGGCTCGTTGCTGCCGATAATCTCGTGGGCAGCTGCCTCGCCGTCGACGATGGGCTCGTCGGATTCGGGCTGATAGGTCCAGCTAAAGTCATCTCCCGAAACGGTGAGCTTGTAGTGCTTCCAGGCGGAGTCGACCTTGGTAGCGGCGGATGAGGCGTTGGAAAACGAGATATCGACGCCGGCGATGGTGGTGTTGGGGTAGGCAATCTGCGAAAACGCCACGACGCCCACGATATAGATGATGGCGACGAGGCCGAGGACGACGAAGAACGCCGTCTTGCCGCCCGTCTTTTTGCCCTTTGCGGAGCGGTTGTCGGCGGGGCCGCGGTTGTTAGAAACTCGAGTGTGCGAAGGGCCCTGGTTGTGACCGGCGCCATGTGCGGAACGCTGCTGACGCTGCTGATGCTGGCCCTGATTGGGGCGCGGGGAGGTATTTGCCGCGCCGTGCTGTTGACCATGGGCTGGCGCAATGGGACGGGGCGATTGGATGCCTCCGGGCTGCCTGCTGGGCTGTTGCGGATCGGGGATCAGTTGGCTGCGGTCGAGTTGCGACATCGTGTATATTTCCTTCGAGTTTCGCTTTACAGCTCATCGTGTTTTAACTTGGCTTGAATTATAGCGATTACGCAGTTGCTTGTGTTACGAAAACAGTGGCGATAAAGGATAGGTGGGACATATGTCCCACCTATCGTTCGCTTTTGCTCGCTATCCGCATATTCCGCATTTCGCGCATGCCGAAAGCGCTGCCGGAGCCTGCGCGATGCCGCCCTTGGCCGTCTCGCGCAACGTGGCAGGCAGGGCGTGGCCCACCGAGAGCATGACGTGTGCCATCTGGTCAAACGGCACCAGGCTCTTGATGCCGGCAAGGGCGAGCTGCGCCGAGCTGAAGGCCGCGGCCACGCCGATGGCGTTGCGGTTTTGGCAGGGCACCTCGACAAGGCCGCCGACGGGGTCGCAAACGAGGCCCAACAGGTTGCTCAGTGCGATGGAGCTGGCGTCGAGCGCCTGCTCGGGAGTGCCGCCCATCATCTGGACCAGCGCGGCGGCGGCCATGGCGGCAGCGCTTCCAACCTCGGCCTGGCATCCGCCCTCGGCGCCGGCGACGCAGGCGCTCGTGGTGAGGTTGAGGCCGATGGCGGCGGCGCAGTAGAGGGCTTCCATGACCTGTTCGTCGTCGAGCTGGAGGTGATCGGCGAGCGCCAGCACGCAGCCGGGGACGACGCCCGCGGAGCCGGCCGTGGGGGCGGCGACGATCACGCCCATGGTGGCGGAGCGCTCGAGCACGGCCATCGCTCGGGCCACGGCATCGGTCTGAACGGGGCCCATCAGGCTTGCACTCAAATCGTTGCGGCCGGTGGCATCGACGAGCTTAGCCTCTCCGCCGATAAGCCCGCCGAGCGATCGCTGCGGATTGGCGATGGGGGCCGTGGTCTCCTCGCACATGACATCGAGCACGCGGCGCATGGCTGCGATAGCATGGGCCTCGCCGGTTAGACGCGCCTCGCGCACGGCCATAACGGCGCCAATATTTAGGCCGAGCTCGGCGCACGCATCGAGCAGCTGCTCGCCGTCGTCGAAGATCTCCTTGGCCGAGACGCCGGGGGAGAGCGACGAGGCCGAGCCCGGGAGCTCGATAAACGTGGCGTAATCGACATTGTCGAGCTTGCGCAGCATGGGGACGACGGTGTCGTCGGGAGCGCCGTCGGTCTCAAATACGGAATAGGCCTGGCCGCCCACCTCGGTGCGGTAGGTGCGGCAGAAGGCGATGTTGACGTGTGCGTAGGCGAGCAGGTTCGTGAGCGCTGCGAGCACGCCGGGTACGTCATGGTGCGCCACGAAGAGCGTGGAATACATGCCCGAGATGTCGACGCCCACGCCGTTGATGCGGCTGATGCGCATCTTGCCACCGCCGAGGCTCTCGCCGCGGACCTGTGCCGTGGCGCCCGTGTCGTCGACCATGTCGATGTCGACGGTGTTGGGATGGATGGAGGCGTCGTCGCCCTTGATGTCAAAGTGATAGTCGAGGCCCTGCTCGCGCGCGAGGTCAAAGGCCTGCTTGATGTTCTCGTCGTCGGTATCGAGGCCCAAGATACCCGCGACGAGCGCGCGGTCGGTGCCGTGGCCGCGGTAGGTGTGCGCGAAGGAGTTCCACAGGCCAAAGGTGACCTTAGTGATGCGTCCTTCCAGCAGGCTGGCGGCAACCTGGGCGCAGCGCAGGGCGCCGGCGGTGTGCGATGAGCTGGGGCCGACCATGACGGGGCCCAAGATCTCGAATGCCGAGGTCGTAGCTAGTGTTTGCGGCTTGCCTGCCATGGTTGCTCCTTCTCTATCCCGTCGTCCCGAGGGGCGGGGCATAAGGTCGC
>URMO01000081.1 GCA_900549085.1 uncultured Collinsella sp.
AACCTGCCAAGAAGGGACACGTTTATTTTGGTCGGTTTTATCTGGGGAAATGTCGGCACTCGCCGGAAGGGGAGGACCGGCGTACGGCACGCTGGAGCAAGTTGGATCTTCTGCGGCATACCCCGTGGACAAAAAATGGCAAATATGAGTACTGTTGCTAGATTAGTATCATATCGACCTTACAAGATAATAGACACAACAGTAAATATGTTCATTAACGTTGGTACACAGAAGCATGCTACCGGGCGTTTTGATCAATTTGAAGGCATATCTAGGCCGCAAAGACGTCGTTTGGGCAGTTTTGGCTGTTACTAAAAAGATGACAGTACTCATATTTGCCATTTTTTGCCCACGGGGCCTTGAGGGAGAGCGTCAATCAGGCCCCAGGGGAGGCGTTTCGAGGGCCGCAGAACGAAAAACGGGGGCGCAGTTCATTCTGCGCCCCCGTTTTTGGGTATTGCGGTTGTTTGCCGCCGGTTTTACGCCGCTTCGTCGAACTGCGAGTTGTACAGATCGGCGTAGAAGCCACCCTGGGCGAGCAGCTCGTCGTGCGTGCCCTTCTCGACGATGTCGCCGTCGCGAATCACCAGGATCACGTCGGCGTTGCGGATCGTGGACAGGCGGTGCGCGATGACAAAGCTCGTGCGGCCCTGCATTAGCGCATCCATGGCACGCTGAATAAGCTCCTCGGTACGAGTGTCAACGTTGGAGGTCGCCTCGTCCAAAATCAGCGCCGGACGGTCGGCCAAAATGGCACGGGCGATGGTCACGAGCTGGCGCTGACCCTGCGACAGGTTGGTGCCCTCCTCGTTGATCATAAAGTCGTAACCGCCGGCGAGCGTATGGATAAAGTGGTCGCAGCGTGCGGCGCGTGCGGCGGCCTCGACTTCGGCATCGCTCGCATCGGGGCGTCCGTAGCGGATGTTTTCGCGGATGGTGCCGTTAAACAGCCAGGTATCCTGCAGCACCATGGCAAACTCGCCGCGCAGCGCCGCGCGGTCCCAGTCGCGCACGTCGACGCCCTCGACACGCAGCGAACCGTCGTCCACATCGTAGAAGCGCTGCAGCAGCTTGATGAGCGTGGTCTTGCCGGCGCCGGTGGGACCGACGATGGCGATGGTCTGGCCGGGCTGCGCCTCGCAGCTAAAGTCGTGGATGATGGTCTTGTCGGGCGTGTAGCCAAACTTGACGTGGTCGAACTCCACGTGACCGGGGCGCTTCTCGGGAATCTGCGCGTCGGCCTTCTGCTCCTCCTCGGGCGCGGCCAGGAACTCAAAGACGCGCTCGGTGGCAGCGGCCATCGACTGCATCGTGTTACTCACGTTGCCCAGCTGCTGCACGGGTTGCGTAAAGTTGCGAACGTACTGGATAAAGCTCTGGATGTCGCCGGGCGTGGCATTGCCGGTCAGCGCGAGCTGTGCGCCCACCACGACGACGCCCACGTAGCCCATGTTGCCCACCAGGCTCATAAGCGGCATCATCAGGCCCGACAGGAACTGCGAGCGCCAGCCACTAATAAAGAGACGGTCGTTTTGACGGTCGAACTCTTCGATTGAGGCCTCGGCGCGGTCGAACACCTGAATGACGTTCTGGCCGGCAAAGTCCTCCTCGATAATGCCGTTGACGGCGCCCAGAACCTGCTGTTGCTCGCGGAAGTACGGCTGCGAGAAGTGAATCATTACGGTCAAGATAATCGCGGCGGCCGGCAGCGTGAGCACGGTGACGCCGGTAAGCGGCAGGCTGATCGAAAGCATCATGACGAGCACGCCGATAATCTGCGTCACCGAGGTGATGAGCTGCGTCACGCTCTGGTTGAGCGACTGGCCCAGCGTATCGACGTCGTTGGTGATGCGGCTGAGCACGTCGCCCTTGCTGTGGCCGTTGAAGTAGCTCATCGGCACGACGGCAATCTTGGCGGCGATCTCCTTGCGCATACGGTAACAAATCTTTTGCGTGACGCCGGTCATGAGCCAGCCTTGGATGAGGCTGCAGACAGAGCTTGCCAGATACAGGCAGAGCAAAAAGCCGAGCGTCTTGGCAATCCAGGCAAAGTCAACGTCGCCGGTACCGTTTACCTTGGCAACCAGGCCCTCGAACAGTTTGGTGGTAACCTGGCCGAGCACCTTGGGCCCCACAATGTTAAAGATGACCGAGCACACGGCAAAGGCGACGGCGGTAAACACGGCAATCTTATGCTGACCGATATAGCCGAGCAGCTGCCTCATGGTGCCCTTAAAGTCCTTGGCCTTTTCGCCGCGACGCATGCCGCCCATGCGGCCCATGGGACCGCGCTGGCGGGTGGGCTTGGGAATCTGAGTCTTGGTCTCGTCTGCCATTAGCGCTCGCCTCCTTCCATAACGGCTGCAATTTCTTCTTGGGTAAGCCCCAGCTCCTCGGCTGAAAGCTGCGACTGTGCGATCTCCAGGTACGCCGGGCAGTTGTGCAGCAGCTCCTCGTGCGTGCCGGTGCCCACCACGTGGCCGTCATCGAGCACGATGATCTGGTCGGCATGCATGATGGTCGCGATGCGCTGGGCCACGACCACGAGCGCCGCGTCGGTGACGTTTTTGGCCAGTTCCTCGCGCAGACGAGCGTCGGTCTTGTAGTCGAGCGCGCTAAACGAGTCGTCGAACACCACGACTTCGGGCTTTTTGGCCAACGCGCGGGCAATGGCCAGGCGTTGGCGCTGACCACCCGAAACATTGGAGCCGCCCTGGCTGATGGGGGAGTCGTAGCCGCCCTCGCGCTCGGCGATAAAGTCCTCGGCTTGGGCGATGCGCGCGGCCTCGTGCATGTTTTCGTCGCTTACCATGTCGCCGGCAAACTTGAGGTTGCTCTCGACAGTGCCCGAGAACAGGCGACCCTGCTGCGGGATGTAACCGATGCGGCGGCGCAGCTCGGAAAGGGTCATGTCGCGCACGTCGATGCCGTCGAGCGAAATGCTGCCGCCCGTGACGTCGTATAAGCGCGGAATCAGCTGTACGAGCGTAGACTTGCCCGAGCCCGTGGAGCCAATGATGCCGAGCATCTGACCGGCATGCGTGGTGAAGTTCACGCCGCTGATGACATCGGCGCGGGCATCGGGATACTGGAAGCTCACGTCACGGAAGGTGAGCTCACCACGCGGCGCGCTGGCAGCAGGCAGTTTGGGCGAGGCAGGGTCGTTGATGCTCGTGGGGCAGGTGACGACCTCTTCCACGCGCTCGGCCGCGACCTCGGCACGGGGCAGGATAACCGAAACCATGGTGAGGATCATAAACGCCATGACGATCTGCATGGTGTAGGAGATAAACGCCATCATGTTGCCGACCTGCATCACGCCGTCGGACACGCCCTGCGCGCCAAACCAGACGATAAGCACAGTGACGCAGTTCATGACGAGCATCATGAGCGGCATCATAAAGCTCATGGCTCGGTTGGTGTAGAGCTGCGTGGTCATCAGGTCGAGCGAAGCCTTGTCAAAACGCTCGAGCTCATGCTCCTCGCGGTTGAACGAGCGGATAGGCATAAGGCCGTCGAGCAGCTCGCGGGCGGTAAGGTTCACGCGGTCCACGTAACTTTGCATCTTTTTGAACTTGGGCATGGTGAGGCCCATGAGCACGCCGACGACGGCCGAGACCGCGATGATGGCAACGGCGATGGTCCACTCCAGGCCGGTATGGTTGGCCAGGACGCGCATGACGGCGACGATGCCCATGACGGGGGCCATCAGACACATGCGGATAAACAGGGTTGCGGCCATCTGGATCTGCTGAATGTCATTGGTGCAGCGGGTGATGAGCGAGGCCTGGCTAAACTTGCCCACCTCGGCCGGCGAGAAGTGCATAACCTTGTTGAAGGTCTCGCGGCGCAGGTCGCGGGCGATGGAGCAGGCAGTGCGCGAAGCAACGGCACCGGTCAGGATGGTGGCGACCAGCGACACCAGACACAGCCCAAACATCGTGGTCGCCATGCGGCCCAGGTAGGCGTTCTGCACGTCGGCGGGGTCGATGCCCTGTGCCTTGTACTCGTCCTGCACATAGCTCACGGCGCGTTGGGTCACGATGGAGCCCGACATGGAGCCCATTTTGTCCGCCATATCGTTGGCGCCCTCGACGAGCTTGCCCTGGTCGATTAGGCCGCCTTCAACGCCTAGACGCAGACCCTTCATGGTGATCTTACCGCCGTCGGCATCAATCTGCTTTTGCATATTCTGCGCCGCTGCGGCCTTCTGCTGCATCTCGGCGAGCTGCTCGGGCGTCATAGCTGCCATTTGCTCGGGCGTGGGCATGGCCTGAGCGGCGTCGCTGTCTTTCTCGCTGGACGTGCCGGTCATGTCGCCCATGGAGTCGGCGTCGATGCCCTGGTTGAAGGCGAGCACGACGGTCTCAGGCAGGCTCATAATGTCGGCAATCTTGCTGCCGTCGGCACGCTCTTCCTCGGTGCCCTTGTACGTTCGAATGCCGTTCTTGTCTGCCTTGCCAAACACGGCCTCCACAGCTTTGGCGTCCTTGGCGCGCATAAAGAGTTCGAGGTCGTCGAGCGATTCGGCGCGAATGGTGTCGGGCACGGGCGAGGCGATGCCGCCTTGCTGCACGCCCACGTCGACGATGTCGCTCATATAGGTAGGCAGCGCCAGGTCGGCGTTGCAGCTGATTACGATAAGTACGATAGCTGCGAACAGTGCCAGGACATGCTTTTTAAAGAGCTTGAGAATCCTCACTCGGCATCTCTCCTTTCTTGATTGCGGTCGATAATTTCGTTGGCACGTCTTAGAAGGCGCACCATCTCTTGGGTATCTGTTTCGCCGAGCTGCTCGAGGAAAGCCGCGGTGCGCTCCTCGAATTCCCGGCGTTTGATTTCGAGATCCTGGAATCCCTTGTCGGTCACTATGACGTGTACGCGACGACGGTCGGTCTTTGAGTGCTCGCGCTCAATCCAACCCTTGGCCTCGAGGGCGCGCAAGATATTGGCGATGCGGGCGCTCGAGACCCAGGCACGATCGGCGAGTTCGCTCGGCGTGAGCGAACCGCCAGCGAGCATGAGGGCGCGCATGACGGCCATCTCGCCGCTGAGAGCTTTGTCCACAAAGCGCGAAACGCGCTGGTGAATGCCGCCAAACTCAGTAAGGAGCTGACGTCCAAGCTCATGGAAATCGGTATCTTCCACCGAAAACCCCTAACACTAGAAACTATTTTCGGTGAAAGATGATACCCTTGCACGCGCACCCTATACGGTAGATTTTGGGTCATGCCTAGAAAACAACCTTTAGGCGACCTCCGTACACCGTCGGTATCAGCAAAGTAAGGGGTAGATTGTAAGGCATGTCCCAAAGCCTACTCAGAGGCACTTTACTCTGCTAAAGCTGGCATAACAGCTAGAGCGAACGTCGTACAAAGGCAAGGAAAAATACCAAACAAATCGGTGAACGGTAGTTGTTCACGCTCGCATTTCCTGCGGGTTTGTAAAAAACGCCCTTATGATATAAAAAAAGAAACATATAACAGCCCAGATGGAGAGGGTCGCTAAGTTATCCTTCTCAAACGGGTGAAATCTTGGGTTTTGGGTTGCAGTTCCAAGGTGGACAAACGTTTTTCCCTGCACCAACATGTGGTGAAGAACGGAAGAAGCCGGTAGTGCAAGCCGAAAATTCAAGAATTCAATAAGCAGCGGTGTGAGAGAGCGCCGCATTACACGTAACTAGGAGCGTGGTTACACAATGCAGGAGGCATGGGAAGGCTTCAAGGAAGGCATTTGGACGGGAGAGGTTGACGTCCGAGACTTCATCCAGAAGAACTACACCCCTTACGAGGGCGACGAGTCGTTCCTCGTAGGTCCGACCGAGCGTACCAAGGAGCTGTGGGGCGAGGTTCTCGACCTGCTGCTTAAGGAGCGCGAGCAGGGTGGTGTCCTCGATATGGACACCAAGACCGTCACGGGTATCGTGAGCCACCCCGCTGGCTACATCGATAACGCCCACCGCGAGAAGGAGACCATCGTCGGCCTCCAGACCGACAAGCCGCTCAAGCGCGCGCTGCACGTCAACGGCGGTATCCGCATCGCTTGCCAGGCCGCCAGCCAGCACGGCTACAAGGTCGACGAGAACGTTGTCGAGCGCTACACCTTCGAGCGCAAGACTCACAACGCTGGCGTCTTCGATGTCTACACCCCCGAGATGCGTGCTTGCCGCTCGGCTCACATCATCACCGGTCTGCCCGATGGCTATGGCCGCGGCCGCATCATCGGCGACTACCGTCGTGTTGCCCTGTACGGCGTCGACTACCTGATCAAGGACAAGGAGGCCCAGAAGGCTTCCACCCCGACGGTCATGACCGCCGACAACATCCGCGATCGTGAGGAACTGCAGGAGCAGATCCGCGCCCTCGGCGAGCTCAAGATGATGGCCGAGACCTATGGTTTCGACATTTCCAACCCTGCTACCAACACGCAGGAGGCCATCCAGTGGATGTACTTCGCCTACCTTGCTGCCGTCAAGGAGCAGAACGGCGCCGCTATGTCCATCGGCCGTACCTCCACGTTCATCGACATCTACGCTGAGCGCGACCTTGCCAACGGTACCTTCACCGAGGAGCAGATCCAGGAGTTCGTGGATCACTTCATCATGAAGCTCCGCATGGTCAAGTTTGCCCGTACCCCCGAGTACCAGGCCCTGTTCACCGGTGATCCGCAGTGGGTCACCGAGTCCATCGGCGGCATGGGTGTTGACGGCCGTACGCTCGTTACCAAGATGAGCTACCGCTACCTGCACACGCTCGAGAACATGGGCACCAGCCCCGAGCCCAACATGACCATTCTGTGGTCGACCCGTCTGCCCGAGAACTTCAAGAAGTTCTGCGCCAAGACTTCCGTCGCCAGCTCCTCGATCCAGTACGAGAACGACGACCTCATGCGCGTCTATCACGGCGACGACTACGGCATTGCCTGCTGCGTGTCCTCCATGCGCATCGGCAAGGAGATGCAGTTCTTCGGTGCCCGCGCCAACCTGGCCAAGTGCCTGCTGTATGCACTCAATGGCGGTGTTGACGAGGTCTCCAAGAAGCAGGTCGGCCCCAAGTATCGCGCCGTCGAGGGCGATACGCTCGATTACGACGACGTTGTGGCCAAGTACAACGACATGATGAAGTGGCTTGCTGGCGTGTACGTCAACTCGCTGAACATCATTCACTACATGCACGACAAGTACTGCTACGAGCGCATTCAGATGGCTCTGCACGACAAGCACGTGCACCGCTGGTTCGCTACGGGCATCGCCGGCCTTTCCGTCGTGGCTGACTCCCTGTCCGCCATCAAGTACGCCAAGGTCCACCCCGTCCGTGACGAGAACGGCATCATCGTCGACTTCGAGACCGAGGGCGAGTTCCCCAAGTACGGTAACGACGACGACCGCGTCGACCAGATCGCTCACGACGTTGTGCACCAGTTCATGGAGTACATCCGCATGAACGACACCTACCGCAACTCTGTGCCCACGACCTCGGTTCTGACCATTACCTCCAACGTCGTGTACGGTAAGAAGACCGGCTCCACGCCCGACGGCCGCAAGGCTGGCCAGCCGTTCGCCCCGGGTGCTAACCCCATGCACAAGCGCGATAGCCACGGCGCCATCGCTTCGCTGTCTTCGGTTTCCAAGCTCCCGTTCCGCGATGCTCAGGACGGCATCTCCAACACCTTCTCCATCATCCCGAGTGCGCTCGGCAAGGAGGACCAGGTGTTCTTTGGCGATATCGACCTTGATCAGCTGGGCGAGTAACTATTGTTAGTGCTATACTAACAATAACGATTACTGATTAGCGCGCCGGTTTCGGCCGGCGCCTATTAATCGAAGGAGACACATTATGAAGGTTTCTGAAGTTTCCGAGACTCAGGCCGATAACCTGGTCCACATGCTCGACGCTTACGCCGAGAAGGGTGGCCACCACCTGAACGTCAACGTCTTCAACCGTGAGACGCTGCTCGACGCTCAGGCTCACCCCGAGAAGTACCCGCAGCTGACCATCCGCGTTTCCGGCTATGCCGTGAACTTCCACACGCTCACCAAGGAGCAGCAGGACGAGGTCATTGCGCGTACCTTCCACGATAAGTTCTAAAGGGATTTAACTCCCGCAGGATCGCCGGGGCTGTTTGGGTTACCTCCCAAAACGTCCTCGGACATGCAAGAAACCCT
>URMO01000082.1 GCA_900549085.1 uncultured Collinsella sp.
CGTCAGAAAGACCCCAAGGTCACTGCGCGCGGCGACCTGGCCACCTTTATCTATGCCATCGCCGATACCGACCCGCTGCACGTCCACAGCCAGCGCGAGTTTCTGGACTGGCTTCGTAGCGCCGGCTTTAGCGTCAACCCCAACGTGGCTCGTTGCGCCGCGCCGGCCGAGGTTCACGAGTTCTGCGCCCAGGCCCTCGAGCATCGCGGTGACCTGGACTACGACATCGACGGCGTGGTCGTAAAGGTCGACAGCTTCCAGCAGCAGCTCGACCTGGGCTTTACCGCCCGCGCACCACGCTGGGCCATTGCCTTTAAGTTCCCGCCCGAGGAAAAACAGACCGTCCTGCGCGAGATTCGCATCCAGGTGGGCCGCACCGGTGTGCTCACGCCGGTCGCCGAGTTCGACCCGGTGACGGTTGCCGGCTCCACTATCGCGCGCGCCACGCTACACAACATCGACGAGATCCGTCGCAAAAACGTGCGCGAGGGCGACACTATCATCGTGCACAAGGCGGGCGACGTGATTCCCGAGGTTGTGGGCCCGGTGCTCGATAAGCGCCCGGCTGATTCGGTCGACTGGCACATGCCCGAGGTCTGCCCCGTGTGCGGTAGTCCCGTGGTCCACGAGGACGGCGAGGTTGCCTACCGCTGCGTCTCCATCGATTGCCCCGCGCAGCTCAAGGAGCGCCTGCTTCACTGGGTGAGCCGCGGCTGCATGGACGTTGATGGCCTAGGCGACGAGATTGTCGACAAGATGATCGCCGCCGGGCTGATTCACGACGTCGCGGACTTCTACCAGCTCACGGTCGACGACATCGCCGGCCTGGACACGGGGCGCACCTATGCCAGCTCCAACAGCAAAAAGGGCGTCAAGAAGGGCGACCCCATTCCGGTGGGCCTCAAGACGGCCGAGAAAATCATCGCCGAGCTCAACAAGTCCAAGAGCCAGCCGCTCGGTCGCGTGCTGTTTGCCCTGGGCATCCGCCATGTGGGCAAGAGTGTGGGCGAGGTCATCGCCGAGCGATTCCTGTCGATTGACAAGCTCATCTTGGCGAGCGAAGAGGACATCGCCGAGTGCGAGGGCATCGGTCCCAAGATTGCGGCGAGCGTCAAGCAGTTCCTGGCCGTGCCCGAGAACCTTGCCGTGTTGGAGCGCCTGCGCCAAGCGGGCCTTTCGCTCGAGGTCGACTTGGGCGCCGCGCACGCGCAGGCCGCAGCCGACGCTGGCGTGGCAGGCGAGCTCGCCGACGCACAGCCACTCGCGGGTCTGACCTTCGTGCTCACCGGCACGCTCGTCAACCGCACGCGCGATGAGGCGGGCGCGGCGCTCAAGGTGCTCGGCGCCAAGGTTTCGGGCAGCGTGTCGAAGAAGACGAGCTATCTGGTCGCCGGTCCCAAAGCGGGCTCCAAGCTCACCAAAGCCGAGCAGCTGGGCGTACCCGTGCTGGACGAGGACGCACTCGAGCAGATCTTGGCTACTGGTGAGGTACCCCAGGCTTAGTGCATCAATAGTCAAATTAAAGAACCTCCCGGAAGCACGATGCCTTTCGGGAGGTTCTTACTTTGCTGGGGCAACCGGCACCGTGATCTGCGTCACGTAGGTCGCTGAGGGTGACCCTGCGGAGCGGTGTCGTTCCGGAGCGATAGAAGATTCATACAAAGCAAAGGGGCCCCGCAGTGAGGTCCCACAACGGGGCTGCCCCATTGTGATGAGTTTTATACACTTTAACATTAATATTAACGTGTATACTTAGCAGTGAAGATATATGTTGAGAGGAGCAGTTATGGTTACCGTCGCGTTTTCGGAACTGCGCCAAAACCTTACGCAGGTGGCCGAAAAGGTTGCCAATGAGGGCGAGGAGGTTGTGGTCTTCAAGCGGAGCAAGCCGTTGTTCAAGATCGTGCCGCTCGACTATGAAGGTCCAGTTACGGTGGAATATGACGCTGCCCAGGAGCGTGGGGGCGCAAAGCCGATGCGCGGTGCGGGCAAGCCCAAGCGCGACGTGGGCACGATGTGGCATCCCAAGATTACCTGGAAGGAGATTCGCGAGATGCTTGCGGAGGATGAGGACTACCAGGAGTATCTCGATATCGTGGCTAAAATGCCAAAGGGAACGCCGCTCGATACGATGACGGTTGAAGATGAAAAGCGCGTTGCGAGGGAGCGCTACCTATGAGGGCATTTCTCGATACCAATTTTCTGCTCGATTGCGTGCTGCCGGGCCGGCCGGAGCATGGGGCGGCGCAAACGACTAAGGCGCTCGTTGACGTGGGGCTTATCGAGGGCGTTGTTTCGGCCTGCTCTCTCAAGGATGCGTACTACATTCTCACTAGACAGGCAGGTGAGGCGCGCGCCCGCGAGGTAGTGCGCGACTGCCTTAAGAGCTACTCGGTAGAGCCTCTCGACCAAGAAGCTTGTTTTACCTCCGCCTATTCCGATGAACCGGACTTTGAGGACGGCTGTATCCGCGCGATGGCCGAGCGTGCCGGCGTGGACTTTATCATCACGCGCGATCGCGCCGCTTTTGTGCGCTCGACCATCAAGACTTTCTCGCCCGCAGAGTTCATCCGTGCGTTTCCGATTCCGGAGGAGTAAAACCGCCATATCGGGGGCTGTCCTCGACACGGTGGTTCTCCTGTGGCTGACGCTCGTTAGCTGAGCTGCACTTCATGTCTGTCCGAGAGGTTCTTAATCGAGTACAGTAACGGGCACCGTGACCTGCGTCACGTAGGTTGCCGGATCATCGCTGATGATATCGTCGATGAGGGCGATTTCGCGTCGCCCCGCTATGCTGCCAACTTGTCAAAAGCCCCGCGCCGGTTGAGCACGGTAAACGCGACAACACAGATGACTGCCGACAAAATCGATCCGCACGGCGAGGCGATGCCCATGGGAAACAGCGTGTTGGAATAGGCATTCGACAGCAGCCACGCACCGGGCACGCGAATGAGCGCCACGGCCAGCACGTTGTGCGCAAAGCCGATGTAGCTCTTGCCATATGCAGCGAAAAAGCCGCTAAAGCAAATGTGGATGCCGGCAAAAATCGCGTCGAAAATGTAGCTGTGCATATAGCCGGTACCGGCCGCGACCACCGCGGGGTCCTTGGCAAAAAAGCCAATAAACGCCGGTGCCACCAGCCACATCAGAACCGTGATCAGACAGCCGTACACCACCGAGATGGTCATGGCGTCCTTGAGCACCTGACGCGCGCGGTCGCCCTTGCCCGCGCCGGCGTTTTGCGCCGTGAGCGCGCTGACGGTTGCGCCCATGGAACTCGGCACAATGAACAAGAAGCTGATCATCTTTTCGACCAGGCCTACGGCGGCGGCATCGACGAGTCCTCGATGGTTGGCGATGACGGTGATGAACATAAACGCCACCTGGATGCAGCCGTCCTGAACGGCCACGGGCACGCCGATTTTAAGGATGCTGCCGAGCACCTCGGGCTGGGGGCGCAGGTCGCTGCGCTTAACGTGGATGTTCGTGCGGCGGCTCTTGAGCCACACGAGCGCGAGGGCAACGCTGGCCGTCTGGGCGGTTACCGTGCCGAGCGCCGCGCCCACGGGGCCGAGTCCCATGTGGCCGATAAACAGGAAGTCGAGCGCGATGTTGATGATGCATGCCACGCCAATCACGTACATAGGCGAGCGCGAATCGCCCAGCCCGCGAAAGATGGCCGAGAGGATGTTATATGCGGCGATAAACGGAATGCCGACAAAGCAGATGCGCAGGTAGGCGGCGGTTCCTTCGACCGCCTCGGCCGGCGTGCCAATGAGCGCCACAACCTGCGGGCATAGTGCAAACAAGATGACGGCCAGTACCACCGAGACGCCCATAAACAGCGTGATGGTGTTGCCGATGGCGGTTTCGGCGCGATCGAAGCGGCGCGAGCCCACGGCGTGGCCGACGATGACCGTCGTTCCCATGGCCAGGCCCACGAGCGTCACGGTAATGATATAGAGCGTCTGCGCGCCATTGCCCACGGCGGTGATGCCGGCAGCGCCGCTAAACTGCCCCATCATGTACAGGTCGGCCATGCCGTAGAGCATCTGCAAAAAGTACGAGAGCATATAGGGCAGGGCAAAGACCGCGATGGTCTTGAGGACTTTGCCGCGTGTGAGGTCGTGTTCCATGGGCGGGGCGCTTTCTGGCTTGGTTCGTTTAGCTACCAGTGTAGTGAAAACCCTATAACGATTGTAGAGTCAAGGTTTATGTTGACGGCGGGGCGAAAAAAGCTGCGTGCGTAGGCATGCCTCATTGAACATGGACGGCCGAGCCAGATCGTGTTTGCGCTTGGAAATGCCGTTCACCTGCGTCGTGTCGTACGAGTGTCGGTTCGTTTCCTTCGTGCGGTACTATATTTCCCGAAGAATAAAACGCCGCGTGAGGGGAGGGCTGCGTGGACGGGCACGTGCAACATGACGGTTTTGGCCGCGATATCACCTACCTGCGCATTGCCGTTACCGACAAGTGCAATTTCCGCTGCATATACTGCATGCCGGCCGATGGCGTGGCGCCCCGCGCGCATGACGAGCTGCTCAGCGCCGAGGAAATCGCTCGCTTTGTGCGCCTGGTGGCGGGAGAGGGCATTCGCCGCGTGCGCCTGACGGGTGGCGAGCCGCTGGTCAGCCGCCGTATCATTCCGCTTATTCGCGACATCCGCGCGATTCCGCAGATCGAGGACATCTCGCTTACCACCAACGGCGCCCTGCTGCCCAAGCTGGCGCCGCAGCTCAAAGATGCGGGGCTTAACCGCGTCAACATTTCGCTCGACACACTCGATCCCTCGCTGTTTGGAAAGATCACGCGCCTGGGTCGGCTCGAGCAGACTATAGCTGGCATCGACGCGGCGCTGGCTTGGGGCTTTGAGCCCGTTAAGGTCAACTGTGTCGTGGTGCGCCGGCTCAACCAAGACGTGGCGGCCCTCGCGCGACTGACCGTCGACCGCCCCATTCATCTGCGCTTTATCGAATACATGCCCATTGGCGACGAACACACGAGCTCGCATTGCGCTGTGGACCCGCATGCGCCCGCGCTCAATCCCGAGCTGTGGGACGCGAGCGATACCGTGCCGAGCGACGAGCTGCGGGCACGCATCAATGCCGGGGCCGCCGCGACGGAACTGGGCGAGCTCGAGCCGCTCGACATCAACGACGCTCCTGCCGGCGCGGGCCCTGCGCGCTATTGGCACTTTCCGGGCGCGGCGGGAACGGTCGGCTTCATTAGCGCCATGTCCAACCATTTTTGTGCGAACTGCAACCGTCTGCGCCTGACGGCAGACGGCAACGTGCGTCCGTGCCTGTTTAGCGATGCCGAGTATTCGGTGCGTGAGGCGCTGCGCCGTGGTGATGATATGCAGGTACTTTCGATTTGGCGCGATGCCGTCGCCCACAAACCGCAGGAACACGCGATAATTGAGGGCACGCAACGATTTATGTCCCAAATCGGAGGATGATCATATGGCCAAGAGCAGGTACGCCGATGCCACCAAGGCCGCTCGCAGGGCCGCGATGTCTGCCCACAAAGTTACGGCTGCGGCGAGCGATGCCGCCACGGCCGCGCAGCCGACTTCCAGCGCCGCCGCCGAGCCTGCCCGTGACGCGCGCCGCGACGAGCTGACGCACGTGGACGCCAAGGGCGAGGTTCGGATGGTCGACGTGTCCGACAAGGCCGAGACGCATCGCATCGCCATCGCCGAGGGCACCATCCTTATGCACCCCGAGACGCAGGCCATGGTGCTGCAGGACCGCGCCAAAAAGGGCGACGTGCTTGCCTGCGCGCGCGTGGCGGGCATCATGGCCATCAAACGCACGAGCGACATCATTCCCATGTGCCATCCGTTGCTCATTACCAAGAGTAAGTGCGATATCGAGCCCATCGCTTCGGCGGGAACGCCTGCCGAGGATGTGCCCGAGGGCTGGGCACCGGCGCGCGCGGACGGGCAGGTTGGCTTTCACGTACTGGTTACGGCCGGCGTGACGGGCAAGACGGGTATCGAGATGGAGGCCCTGACCGGCGCGAGTGCCGCGTGCCTAACGATCTACGACATGTGCAAAGCCGTCGATCGCGGCATGGAGATCGTCGACGTGCGCCTGTTGCACAAGGAGGGCGGCCGCTCGGGCGTGTGGGATCGTGCCGAGCGTCAGGTTGCTGCTGTTGAGGCCGTGGGGGCCGCGGGCAACGCACCCGCGGGCGCACCCGTCGCCGTCGCGCCCGCAGCTCCGGCGCCGGCCGTCCCCGCGATCGCGTTTATCGGCTACCAAAACTCGGGCAAGACCACGCTCGTCGAGAAGGTCATTGCCGAGCTCACCCGCCGCGGCCTGCGCGTGGGTTCGCTCAAGCATCATGGGCATCACGGCTTTGATATCGATGTGCCCGCCAAGGACACCTGGCGCCATCACCAGGCCGGCTCCAAGCACGTGGGCCTCATCTGCGCCACGCGCTGGGCGGAGTACGCCGACACGCGCGAGGAGGACGAGATGCCCGCGCGCGAGCTGCTGTCGCGTTACAACGATGTCGACGTTGTGATCATCGAGGGCTACAAGACCGAGGGCTTCGACAACATCGTCGTCGCGCGCTCCGGTGTCGACCGTCTGCGTGGCAAGAGCTCGCTCGACCTGGTCGACGGCCGCACGCTGGCCCTTGCCTGCAACGAGGCCCTGGCACGCCAGGCATTCGACGCCGGCTTTGCGACCCGAGCCATCAACATCAACGACGCTCGAGCCATCTGCGATCTTATCCAAGACCACCTTTAAGGCTTGACGCTGAACCTGCCAAAAAGGGACAGGTTTATTTTGGCAGGTTTTATCTGGGCAAACGTCATTTCCACCACAAAGGGGCCAGGCACCTTTGTGGTGGTTTTGCTTTGGTCGATGTGTGGGACATGCCTTACAATCTACCAAGTAGTTCATGACGGGCGAAAAACGGAGAGAAGGGGCTCGATGCGTCCTTAATGTTTCATGCGGATAGATTGATTTGACAGACGGTGGCGAATGCCCGCCGTCCGCATTCGTATGAAACAAGGAGTCTCCATGCTCGCCTCTCTTTTCTCAAAGCCTCAACCATCGCTATCCGTTCAGGCCAAGCGCCTGGTGGCGATGCGCTTTCTCATCTACACCGGTTTTCAGACCAGCTACTTCATCGGCGTCATCGGAACGCTTACCTATGTAGACGATGCCTCGGTCGTGGCGACGTCGCTGGCCGTCCTGTTTATGAATGTATTTGTGATCCTGGGATCCTTTGCGGGCGGCGCTGCGCTCGACGCATGGGGTCCGCGCCGCCATTTTTTGCTGAGCATCGTCGGCGCTCTCGCAACCGGCGCGGCGATCCTCGTCTTTGGCAGTGCGACCGGTATCGTCCTGCTCGGCGCGGTGCTCCTGGGCTTTGTGTTGGGGTTCGCCCAGCCCATCGCCACATCCTATTCGGCCTACCTCACCGACGATCCTGTCGAGCTCAAAGACATCAACTCCGCCATCGCCATGTTTTCAAACGTGAGTATCATCGTTGGCCCCACGCTGGGCGGCTTTGTCGCGGCGGCTACATCGTCACGTGCGGTGTTCGTGCTCATGATGATCTTTACCGTACTGGCGCTCGTCGCCGGTTGGGGCTTTAGGCCGCAAGCGGGTCGCGTCGCCGCGCGCGAAAGCGATCTCGCGGAAAGCGGTGCGACGGCAAGTACTGCCAGCCAAAGCTCCAACCCCAGCACGTTCGCCCGCGCCACCTTCGCGACAAGCATCAAGACAGTCTTCACCAACAGTATCCTCGCCTTGCTGTTCTGCATCATCTTCCTCTCGAACTTTGGCTACGGTGCCTTCGATCCGCTGGAGTCGTTCTTCTACCGCGATGTCCTGCACGTCGGTGTCGAATGGATGGGCTGGCTCTCGTCGGCCAGCGGCGTCGGCGCGGTACTGGG
>URMO01000083.1 GCA_900549085.1 uncultured Collinsella sp.
TGGGCCGGCATGTCGATCGCTTGACATGCCGGCCCGCTCAAGGGATGTGAAATTAATAACGCTCAAAGAAGGCAAGCGCGTTGTCGCTGCAGAGCTTTTGCATCACGGTCTTGCCAAAGTGCTTGGAGAGCATGTTCTGGAACTCGGGCATCATGCTGGCATCGGAGAGGAAAGCGGGTACCGTGGCGCCGTCCCAGTCGCCGCCGAGCGCGATGACATTTTCGCCGCCCAGGTCGAGCCAATGCTCGATATGTGCCGCCAGCTGGTCGAAGGTGACGTCTGCGGCGGTCTTGTCGGTTGCGTCGTTGGAAAGGAACTCGCTGCAGTAGTTGAGGCCGACGATGCCGCCCATGTCGCGAATGGTGCGGAACTGGTCGTCGGTGAGGTTGCGTTTGACGCCGCAAACCGCACGGGAGTTGGAGTGGCTGGCGACGAAGGGGCGCGTGGCGTGGGCGACAACCTCGTCAAAGCACTCATCGTTGAGGTGGGAGACGTCGAGCACCATGCCGGCGTGCTCCATCTGCGTAAGCGCCTCGATGCCAGCGGCGGTGAGGCCGGCGTGGGTGTCGTGGCCGCTCGCGAGCGGTCCCTGCGCGTTCCAGCTGAGCGATGACATGAGTACGCCCAGGCTCTTGAGTACCTCGATCAGCGCGGGGTCCTCGGCAAAGAACGTGGCGTTTTCGATGGTGTGGATGCAGGCGACCTTGCCGTCTTTGAGCGCGGGGCGAATGTCTGCGGCGCTGCGCACATTGACCATGCGGTCGTGGTTGAGCATGGCCTGGCCGCTCATATGCGCCATGATTTGCGCCTGGAAGCGCGCGGCGTGGGCGGTGGGAATCTCGTCGGGGACAAACGTGGCGAAGCACTGTGCCCAAGGAGTTTTGCCGATCTTTGCGAGCGAGATGGCGCAGGCGTTGCCCTCGATAAGGTCGAAATCCTGCGGATGCGTCTCGTCGCCGGGGAAATAGCCGTCGGTGCCCGCGGTAAAGCGCAGGTCGAGATCGAGCGTGGCCCAGCCGATGCGGTCGGCGGTGTCGCAGTGTAGGTCAAATACGGGATATGCCATGGTTCCTCCGGTTGCAGCGTTTCTTTGCAAACTGTCTTTGAATTGTATGACTAGGGTATAGTTAGCGCCATATGTTCACGGCGGCCCGCGTTGTGCGCCGCCCTTATTACGGAGGTTACCATGTCCAACCAGGGCAAGAAGGTCAAGACCCATTATCGTGGCACGCTCGACGACGGCACGCAGTTCGATAGCTCCTACGATCGCGGCGAGCCGCTGGAGTTCACCTGCGGTGCCGGTCAGATGATCAAGGGCTTCGACGCCGCCGTTATCGATATGCAGGTGGGCGAGAAGAAGTCCGTACACATTCCTGCGGCCGATGCCTACGGTGAGCACAATCCCGAGATGGTTATCACCTTCCCGGCCGAGCAGGTTCCCAACATCGAGCAGATCGAGAAGGGCATGAAGCTCTTCCTGTCCACGCCGAGCGGCATGCCTGTCCCCGCCGCCGTCATCGACGTGACGCCCGAGGCCGTGACGCTTGACGCCAATCACGAGCTCGCCGGCAAGGATCTCAACTTTGATATCGAGCTCGTCGAGGTCGAGGACTAGTTGATGTCCGGGGACCTGGTAGCTACGGAGCGCTTGGGAAATCTCAACGACCCGTCCTATGAACTCCTGCTTCGTCGGGAGATGGGTGGCATTTTTGAGGTTGACGAGCTGCTACTCGATTGGGACCAGGCTGATACGCGCACGTTTGTGGGCGTGACGGAGCTGGGGCGCACGGTGAATGTCCGGCTGGATGACGCTGATGGCGAACGCCTTGCCGACGGCGACGTGCTCGCTATCGACCGCACGGGCACGGTGCCCGTAGTGGTTGTCGTGCGCCTGCGCAGTGCCGAGGTCTATTTGGTCGAAGTCGACCGCATGGATCCGATTGCGCTCGCGCATGCGTGCTGGGAGATCGGCAATATGCACGCGCCGCTCTTCCGGGGTGACTCGGACGAGCATACCGTGCGCATGTATACGCCGGTGCAACCGGTTTTGGGTCGCATGCTCCGGGGCATCGAGGGCGTTCGGCTCTCGGTGGTCACACGCGAGCTCGATGCCAGTCGACGCTTTGCATCGAGCGCGGCGGATGTTGTTGTGAGTATGGCTCCAGACTTTACGATCGTAAAGAAGGCGCGCGGCTAACGTGCGTATGCGTAAGACGGACTTTGAGAGGCAACTATTCAAAGTCCGTCTTGCTGTTGATGGGATGCTTTGGGGGAACATATGGGTCTTGAGGGAATCAAGCTGATCGCCTGCGATTTGGATGGCACGTTGCTGCATCCGGGGGAGCGCGAGCCACGCCCCGAGGCATTTGAGCTCATCGACGAGCTGCACCGTCGCGGCATTGTGTTTATGCCGGCGAGTGGCCGTCAATATGCGAGTTTGCGCTACCTGTTTGCCCCGGTGGCAGACGAGCTTGTCTATGTGTGCGAAAACGGCGCCCTGGTCATGAGCGAGGGGCGTGCCGTTGTCAAGCGCTCTATGGGGCGTGACCTGGCGATGGATATCGCGAATGCCGTAGTCGCCTACCCCCATGCCGATGTAACCCTTTCCTGCGAGGGGCACCTCTACACCATAAGCGGCAACGATGCGTTCGTCGACCATTTGCGTTACGAGGTCCATTGCGATGTGGCGGTGGTCGACCGTCCCGAGGACATTGACGAGGATGTCATTAAGATTGCGTTTCAAACGCCCGAGACAGAGCAGCCGGCGGCGCTGGAGTATTTTGTGCGTCGCTTTAGCGACCGGGTCGATGTGATGACGTCGGGAACCGAATGGACCGACTTTATCGGCTTTGATTCGGGCAAGGGGTCCGCGCTTGCCGATTACGGTCGTGCCCTGGGAATTTCGCCCGATGAGATGATGGCGTTTGGCGATAACGAAAACGACCGCGACATGCTCAACGTGGTGGGCCATCCCTATCTGATGGAAAGCTGCAATCCCAGCATGCGCGGCATTAATGACCGCGTCCGCTATGTGCACACGGTCGAAGAAGAACTGCGTCGCCTGCTTGCCGAGTAGGCATGTCCCAAAATCTACCTACAGTTGGGGCAGAGGCCCTCGAAGATGGTGTAGTGCGAGGTGACGTTCCAACCGATTTGCTCGGACGCCTTGGCATCGAGCCGGGCGTCGAAGGGGAGCGGCACATCGATGACGCGGTTGCACGAGGTGCAGATAATATGCGCATGCGGCTCGACGGTGCGATCGAAGCGGCTGCCGCCCGGCGTCTTGATCGAGAGAATCTCCCCGGCATCGGCCAAGAGATTGAGGTTGCGGTAGACCGTACCGCGGCTGATTCTGTCGTCCTGTTCGCGCACGGCGTTGTAGATCTCATCGGCGGTGGGATGGTTGTAGCTTTGGCGCACGGCATCAAGAACCAGCTTCCGCTGCTTGGTGTTTCTTCTTTGCATCGCCATGCGCCTCGCCTCTTTTCTATCAACGGTCGTAGGTAAATGATACCGTATTTAGCACACAATACTAATAATGAGGACTGAAACCGTCTTCATTGGCAAGTGGGGCTCGGACTTGGGCGTCTACGAGGCGAAAGCGCGTTCCCATGCGCTCATAGGAGGCATGGAGCGCTTCGAGGTGAGACAGGATATCCGCGGGCGCGCCTTGTACCTCCATTTCGACCGAACCGTCTTCCATGTTACACACCCAGCCGGTGAGTGCGCGTGCCTGCGCGAGGTTGGTGTTGGTAAAGCGAAAACCAACGCCCTGGACTTGCCCCGCCCAGCGCAGGAAGTAGCGCAGGGGGGTGTCTTGAGTGGCCTCGTCGCTTGCGAGCACAGTAAGCCTGCGGCGCAGCTCGAGCTCAACGTTTGATGGTTTTTGAGGCTCTCGACTGCCGCCGGAGAAGAACTTGTCAAAAAAGCCCATCGCTAGGCCTGCTTGACTGAATCGGCGGGGAAGGTAATGCCGGCCTGCTGACGCACGGCATCCATGATGCGCAGTGAGACAAGCGTGACATCGCGATAGTGGCCAAGCTCATGGCGCCCAGCCGGTGTTTCCCAAATCTCATCTTTAACGTGATGAACGCCGTCGATAGCGGTGATAAAGTCTGTGAGTTCGTATTCCATAGTGTTGCTCGATTTGGGCAGGTCGAGCACGCGGCCGTTGTCGCCCTGTTCGCGCGGTGCCTCGGTCGCCGAGCCGCGTACGACGTCGCCGCGATAGTCGATGCGGACGTTGCGGGGCGTGGACAGATGGTCAATCTGGATAGTGCCACGCTCGCCTTCGATCTGCGAGGGCAGCAGGTCATTGGTGATCTTTGAATGCGCAAGTTCGACGGAGATACGCCCTCCGCCATAGCTGGCGAGAATGGAACCGCAACCGTCGATGGGGCCATGGGTGAGCTCTTGCGTTGAGGGGTCGAGCAGCGTGGTCATGCTGGTGAGGCCGGAGGGCATGCCGAAGATCTCGACCATGGGCTCGACGGTGTAGACACCGATGTCCATGAGGGAGCCCGAGGCCATGTGGCAGTCGAAAATGTTGGTGGCGCGCCCCGCGAGAACTTCGTTGTAGCGCGAAGAATACTTGCCAAAGCGCAATGAGGCGCGGCGGATGGGGGCGATCTCGCCCAGGGCATCCTCGATGGCGTGGAAGGCGGGATCGTGGAGGGGACGCATGGCCTCGAGGGCCACGACACCTGCTGCCTCGGCAGCGCGGAAGACTTCCAACGCCTGCGCTTCGGTGGCGCAGAAGGGCTTCTCGACGATGACATGCTTGTCACCGGCGATGCAGGCGAGCGCCTGCTCGTAGTGGAGCGCATTGGGACTGCCGATGTAGACGGCGTCGACGTCGTCGGCGGACGCAAGCTCGTCAAGCGCGGTGAAGTTTCGCTCGCCACCGCGCTCGGCGGTAAAGGCGGTACCGCGATCGGCATCGCGCGAGAGCGTACCCACAAACGCGGCTTGGTCGTTGGCGTTGACGACCTGGATAAAGTCGTTGGTAATCATGGATGTGCCGATGGTCGCTATACGCAGCATGTATCCCCCTCGTGCCGTTCGGTTTACAGGATGAGTGTAGCGCGAGAGGGCAAGAAATGGCGTGCGAAAACGCCGTTACAGGTCGCTCTCGCTAAAGCCGGCGTCGATATCGAGGTTGGCTCCGTCGGCCGCGGTGGTGGCGAGCTCGTCGCAGCGCTCATTGAGCTCGTGGCCGGCATGCCCCTTAACCCAGATGAACTCCACCTTATGCTTGCTCTTTGCGGCAAGCAGGCGCTCCCACAGGTCGCGGTTCTTGACGGGCTGCTTGTTGGCGGTCTTCCAGCCGCGTTTTTTCCATCCGTCAATCCAGTGCTTGTTGAAGGCGTTGACGACGTATTGTGAATCGGAATGGACCTCGACGTCGCAGGGGCGGTTGAGCGCCTCGAGCGCCACGATGACCGCCATGAGCTCCATGCGGTTGTTGGTGGTCTTGGCGTAGCCGCGCGAAAGCTCGGAGGTGAAGGTCTTGCCGGCGGGGTTGGTGTATTTGAGCACGGCGCCGTAGCCACCGCGTCCCGGATTTGATCGGGCCGAGCCGTCGGTATAGATGATGACCTTCACATGGTTCCTTTCGCTGGGTATGTTTCGTGTGAGTGACCATTGTAGCGCCATGCCCGCCGGGGGCTAGCAATCTACGATTTCTACCCCGTCTTCTGACGGTTAGTTGGCATGGATGATGCGGTTGAGCTCGTCGAGGTATTGCTGCAAGAGGGGAGAGGGCTTGCGATCGTCATGCATGATGTAGCCCACATGCATCGTTGGGGCGTCTGCTAACGGGATCGATGCCATGCCCCATTGCATTTCATTGGAGAGGACACCGGTCGACAGGGTGTAACCGTTCGAGGTGATAAGTAAGTTAGTGAGCGTTCCGCGGTCCGAGATTCGAATGTTGCGGTCGCAGGGGATATAGCTAAAAGGTTCCTCGGCGTAATAGAAGGAGTTTGAGGTTCCCTGCTCAAAGCTGTAGCGCGTATAGGGCGTGAGGTCGGCAAGGGACAGCTGAGGGCGGCGTGCGAGTGGATGGCGCTCGCTAACGAAGACGTGGACCGTCGCGTCGAAGAGGGGGTGGAAGCTTGCGCGGGCGTCGGCGAAGGCCCTCTGCAGGACGCGGGCGTTAAAGTCGTCCAGATAGAGGATGCCGATGTCGCTGCGAAACGCGCGGACGTCATCGATGATCTGCGAGGTGGTGGTCTCACGCATGATGAACTCGAACTTGCTGTCACGGCAGCGCTCGACCACGTTGACAAAGGCCTCGACCGAAAAGGCGTAGTGCTGGGCGGAAATGGCGAGGCGGGCTTGCGGGGTGCCGCCGTCCTCGTAGCGCGCCTCGAGCATGTCGGCCTGCTCTACGACCTGGCGCGCATAGCCCAAAAGCTCGGTGCCGTCGTTGGTGAGCGTGACGCCGCGGCTGGAGCGCGTAAAGATCTCCAGATTGAGTTCCTGTTCCAGGCTTTTGACGGCGTTTGAGATGTTGGACTGAGCGGTATAGAGGCGCTGAGCTGCGGCGTTGATTGAGCCGGACTCTGCCACGGCGATCAGAAAACGAAGCTGCTGGAGGGTCATCGGCGCCCGTCCTTTCGATAGTTATCTAAAAAACAGATAACAGGTTAGCGCTTTTAAGTGATTGACCGAGGTAAACAATGCTCGTACTATTCAAAACACACAAAGGCGGTAGGTAATTAAGCCGACCACGGAACCGGGATGCGAAAGGAGGCCCGCATATGAATTGCTTACCAAGACGAATGCCGGGCTCCTGCTTGCGCCCGTCGGCGTGATCAGGAGACAGCGACTTACTTCTCTTACTCTTATTACTTTTGTTCGATCAAGGAGATCATCATGAGCCAGTTTATCAACAACCCCGAGCACACCTTTGGTTTCGACACCCTGCAGCTTCACGTTGGCCAGGAGAGCGCCGATCCCGCATCCGATTCCCGCGCCGTGCCTATCTACCAGACCACGAGCTACGTGTTCCGCAACTCCCAGCATGCCGCTGACCGCTTTGGCCTTGCCGACGCCGGTAACATCTACGGCCGTCTGACCAACTCCACCCAGGGCGTCTTCGAGGACCGTATCGCCGCACTCGAGGGTGGCGTTGCTGGCCTCGCCGTCGCCTCTGGCGCCGCTGCCATCACCTATACCCTGCAGGCCCTCGCCCAAGCTGGTGACCACGTGGTCGCCCAGAAGACCATCTACGGCGGTTCCTATAACCTGCTGGAGCATACGCTCTCCCAGTTTGGTGTCGAGACCACCTTCGTCGATGCCCATAACCTGGACGAGGTCGAGGGTGCCATCAAGGACAACACCACGGTCATTTACCTCGAGACGCTCGGTAACCCCAACTCCGATATTCCCAACATCGACGCTATCTCCGAGGTCGCCAAGAAGCATGGTCTTCCGGTCGTCGTCGATAACACCTTCGGCACCCCGTACCTCTTCCGTCCGCTGGAGCACGGCGCCAACATCGTCGTTCACTCCGCGACTAAGTTTATTGGCGGCCACGGCACCTCGCTGGGCGGTGTGATTGTCGATGGCGGCAACGTTGACTGGAAGGCGAGCGGCAAGTATGCGCAGATCGCCGAGCCCAATCCCTCCTACCATGGTGTCTCGTTTGCCGAGGCTGCCGGTCCCGCCGCCTTCGCAACCTATGTCCGCGCCATCCTGCTGCGTGACGAGGGCGAAAGTGCCGTAGACGAATCGGCGCTTACCGGTGAGAGCATTCCTGTAGACAAAGCCGCAGGAGACAAGGTTTCGGC
>URMO01000084.1 GCA_900549085.1 uncultured Collinsella sp.
GTATCGCCAAGGGCGCTGGCGTGACCCCCACTGAGGTCAATAGCCTTATGAAGCAGTGGGGTGAGATGAACAAGATGATGGGCCGCATGCGCACGATGGCCAATCAGGCGCATGCCGGCGGCAAGAAGGGCAAAAAGGGTAAGAAGGGCAAAAAGATGCGCATGCCCAATATTCCCGGTCTGGATGCCATGGGTCTGGGCGGCATGGGCGGCCTGGGCGGCCTGGGAACGGGCGGTCCTAAGTCCGATATGGATTTGCTGCGTCAGATGGAAGCGCAGATGCGCAATAAGAAGTAACGGCTTGATTGAGTCGACAACGGCGAAGGCCGCCTGGATGGTACTCCAGGCGGCCTTCGCCGTTTGTTCGCTGGTTGTCACACACGTGGAAGCGTGCTTGCGCCAGGGCACGTGCCGTTAGTGACAGCCGCAGCCCTCGTGACCCTCGTGCTCGTGATGGCCGTGGCAGCTGCAGGACTCACTATGTTCGTGGGCATGGGCGTGGTCGTGGCCGTGGCAGCCGCACGTGGCCTCGCCGTTCTGTGCGAGCGTGCCGGCGATAAGGGCCTCGACGCAAGCGTCGCAGCTGCCCTGGGCGCCTGCGTATACCGTGATGCCGGCTTGGGCAAGCGCGTTGATAGCGCCGCCGCCGATGCCGCCGCAGATGAGCGTGTCCACGCCGCCGTTGGCGAGCAGGCCCGCTAGGGCGCCGTGGCCGGTGCCGCCGGTGCCCACGACCTGCTCGCTGAGTACCTTGCCGTCCTGAACGTCGTAGATCTTGAACTGCTCGCTGCGGCCAAAGTGCATAAAGATGTTGCCGTTGTCGTACGTGGTTGCCATCCTCATGGTGTCGACCTCCTTTGCTGGCCATACGGCCGTCGTTGTGGTGATGGGGGAGTACGCGATATTGCCGCCTTCGATGACGATTGCCCGTCCATTGACCAGCGCGTTTGCCACCTTGCGATGCGCTCGACTGCAAATTGCCGCCACCGTGGCGCGCGCGATGCCCATCTGCTGTGCGACTGCCTCTTGGTTAAGGCCTTCCAGGTCGCACAGGCGCAGCACCTCGAGTTCGTCGATCGTCATGTCGATGGCATCTCCGCTGGCTAGGCCGTCAGGGGTAAAGCCGCGGTATTCGGGGATGATCCCGACGCGGCGCAGTTTCTCGCGTCTTCCTGCCATGCGCACTCCTTATCTGACATATGTCAACAATAGAATAGCGAACGCGCAGATTTGCGCAATGAATTTCTGGCATATGTCAGAAATTGAGGGCTTATGTTTGGGCTGTGGGGCTGCGTGCGCCTGGGCTACAATGAATCTCGCTTGTAGGCGACTGACAGGAGGGTCAATGAGCAAGGCTGATCAACAGTTTGTAACCATGTGCCGCGATATCTTGGACCATGGCACCACGACCGAGGGCCAAAAGGTCCGCCCGGTGTGGGAGGACGGCACCCCTGCCTATACCATTAAAAACTTTGGTGTCACGGCGCGCTACGACCTGCGCGAGGAGTTCCCGGCGCTCACGTTGCGCCGTACGGCGCTCAAGTCTGCCATGGACGAGATCCTGTGGATCTATCAAAAGAAGTCCAATAACGTGCATGACCTCAACAGCCATATCTGGGATGAGTGGGCCGACGAGACCGGCTCCATCGGCAAAGCCTACGGGTACCAGATTGGCCAGAAGAGCCATTATGCCGAGGGCGACTTTGACCAGATGGACCGTGTGCTGTACGACCTCAAACACACGCCGTACAGCCGCCGCATTATGACGAACACCTATGTGTTTAGCGACCTGTCCGAGATGCACCTGTATCCGTGCGCCTACGGCGTGACGTATAACGTGACGCTGCGCCCGCAGGACGACAAACCGACGCTCAACATGATTCTCAACCAGCGCAGCCAGGATATTTTGGCCGCGAACAACTGGAATGTGTGCCAGTACGCCATTTTGCTGATGATGGTTGCGCAGTCGGTCGATATGATTCCCGGCGAGCTGCTGCACGTGATCGCCGATGCCCACATTTACGACCGTCATGTCGATATCGTCCGCGAGCTTATCGAGCGTCCGCAGTTTGCCGCGCCCAAGGTAACGCTCAACCCCGATGTGCATGACTTCTACGCGTTTACGACCGATGATCTGATCGTCGAGGGCTATGAGCACGGCCCGCAGGTCAAGAACATTCCCATTGCGGTGTAGGTGGCGCTCATGACGTGTAAGCTTTCTGCTATCGTCGCCGTGTGCGATGACTGGGGTATTGGGTGCGAGGGCGACATGGTGGTGTCCAACCGTGCCGACATGCGTCATTTTGTGGCGCGCACCAAAGGTTGCCCGGTCATTATGGGACGCAAGACGCTGTTGAGTTTTCCCGGCGGACGACCGCTCAAGAATCGCCGCAACATTGTGCTCACGCGCGACGAGGGCTTTGCCCCCGAGGGCGTTGACGTGGTGCATAGCGTTGACGAGGCCTTGGCCGCCGTGGCCGATGAGCCCGTTGCGCGGGTGATTGGCGGCGGCGAGGTGTATCGGCAGTTTTTGCCGTATTGCGCCGAGGCCGAGGTTACGCATAACCATTGCGTGCATGACGTGGATACGTACTTTCCCGATTTGGATGCCGATCCCGCGTGGGAGATTGCGAGGCGTGGCGGTGTTGCCACGATTGCCGCGGGCGAGGGTGACGAGGGTCTCGATTATGAGTTCGTGACGTATCGTCGCGTTGAGGCGTAAATCGTCTGGCGTGAACGGTATCATCGGGTTGTTTGAATGCATGGGGCGGCGCTTAGCGTCGCCTCGTTTGGTATAGATGTGCTGTAAAGAAGGGTGCGGGCTGGCTGCTATGACTGATGCCGTTGAGGTGCTGCGAATCGATTCGCTCGAGGACGAGCGGCTCGATGCCTACGTGCGACTGACCGAGCGCGAGCTGCGCTGCGTGCTGGAGCCGCAAAAGGGCATCTTTATCGCCGAGAGTGCCAAGGTCATCGAGCGTGCGGTTCGCGCCGGATACGAGCCGGTGAGCTTTCTTTTGGGCGAGCGCTGGCTCGACCAGATGATGCCGCTGTTTGAGCGCCTGGCGGTACGCGAAAGTGCGGGCCCAGTTCCCGTGTTCATGGCCTCGATGGAGCTTATGGAGCAGCTGACGGGCTTTAACGTGACGCGCGGTGCGCTCGCGGCGTTTCGTCGCCCGCGTCAGATTCCGGTCGATGAGTTCTTGGGCGGCGTCGTCGAGGCGGCGGGGGAGCGTCCGGTGCGCGTGTGCGTGCTCGAGGGCATTGTCGACCACACCAACGTCGGCGCGATTTTCCGCTCGGCGGCTGCGCTGAACGTCGATGGCATTTTGGTGAGCCCCACGTGCTGTGACCCGCTGTACCGTCGCTCTGCCCGCGTGAGCATGGGCACGGTGTTCCAGGTGCCCTGGACACGCATTGGCAGCGAGGCGCGCGTATGGCCGCATGATGGGCTGGCGGCGTTACACGATGCCGGCTTTTCGTGTGCCGCTATGGCGTTGACGGATGATTCGGTGTCGTTGGACGATCCCGTGCTGCAGGAGATTGACCGCCTGGCAATCTTTATGGGCACCGAGGGTGCTGGCTTGGGCGCCAAGACCATTGCAGGCTGTGGTCGCGCCGTGCGTATTCCGATGGCGCATGGGGTCGATTCGCTCAACGTGGCCGCGGCAAGTGCTGTCGCCTTTTGGCAGCTGTGCCCGCATGTGAGCAACGAGTACCACTACCAGCCGGGGCTGTATCACTAGGCAGTTATTCCGCACCGCGCTCTAATTCGAGGTGTTTCGGTCGCCGCCAGTCGGTGCTAAGCTGGTTTTGGCTTTGGTTTTAAATTGCTGTTTTGTTGTTTGTCGTATGCTTGTGGGGAGGGCGTGTGGCTAAGAAATCTACGGCTATCGATGTAACGCAAGGTGTTATTTGGCAGCAATTGCTGTCGCTGTGCGTTCCCATCTTCTTTAGCTCGTTTTTTCAGCAGGCCTACACGCTTATCGGTACCTATATCGTCGGCCAGTTTGGCGGCAAGCTCGCATTGGGCGGCATCCAGGCCACGATGGTGCTCACCGAGCTCTGCATTGGCTTTTGCGTTGGCGTCGGCGCCGGCTGCGCAGTCATTACCGGTCAGTATTTTGGCCAGCACGATGATGAGCGACTGAGCCGTTCGGTCCATACGGCCATGACGCTCGCGCTGGTGGGCGGTATCGTTTTCTCGATTCTTGGCATAGTGTTCGTTGAGCCCATGCTGGTGCTTATGAACACGCCGCATGAACTATTGGCCGAGGGCGTGGCCTATGCTCGTTGCTATTTTGCCGCCATGGTTGCGGCGCTGCTACTCAATATGGGAACGGCACTGCTGCGCGCCGTGGGCGACACGCGCGGGCCTGCTGTGATCATCGCTTCCGGCTGCCTTGTTAATGCGGTGCTGGATGTCATCTTCGTTGCTGTGCTTCATATGGAGGCTCTGGGCTGCGGCATCGCGGTGGCGCTGACTATTTGCTCCAATGCCACGATGATCGTGATTCGTATGATGCACGCACCGGGTGCGTGGCGGCTTTCACTGTCCAAACTCGGCATTGATCCTCGCATTTGTAAGAGCATGATCTCGTGTGGTCTGCCGCTTGGCTTTCAGTCTGCCGCCTATTCGATTTCCAACGTTTTGATTCAGGTGTCGGTCAATTCGTTTGGTGCCGATGTCACCACGGCGTGGGGTCTTTCGGGCCGCTTAGATGGCATTGTCTGGATGGTTACCGAGGCGCTTGGCGTGTCGATCACCACGTTCTCGGCACAGAACTTTGGCGCGCGCAACTACGAGCGCATGCGCAAGGGCTACCATACGTCGCTCGTACTGTCGTTTATGCTCATTGGTGGCCTGTCTGCCGTGCTGCTGGTGTTCTCGGGTCCGTTGTCGCGTCTGTTTGTCGATGATGCTTCGATTTCGGCGTACACCACGACGATTCTTCACTTTATCGCGCCGTTCTACGCGATTTTCTCGATTATCGAAAACGCGTCGGGCTCCATTCGCGGTGCCGGCGTGAGCTTGCAGCCCATGCTGCTCACGATTTTTGGCACTGTCGTGCTCAGGGTGATCTGGGTGTTTGCGATTATGCCGTTTGATCCGTCCCTTGAGCACCTGCTGCTGGTTTACCCCGTAACCTGGCTTATCACGGCTACGATGTTCACCATCTACCACCACAGCGGCAACTGGCTCGGTCGCGCCACCGCCTAGCCATTAGGGACGTTCTTAAACGACTAGTCGTTGGGGACGTTCTTAAATGACTAGTCGTTTGGGACACTCTTTGCGACACGAATTTCGGGTTTTCATCCAGTTTGTCTTGCACACCCTTGTAAACTGGCAGAACGGGCTCAGCAAATTAGATCGTCCGCGCCTATCAGATGTTGCCCGGTGGGTTTTTGATGGGAGGGCGATATGCCAAGAACGGGTCGTGTCGTTTCGTTGACGGGCTATAACCACATTATCGCGCGTGGAAATGGCGGCATTTGCATCTTTGAAGACGACGAGGATCGATATCGGATGCTCACGTTGTTCGAGGGCAAACTCGTTGGCAATGGTGTTGGCGTTACGGCGTGGTGCCTCATGTCGAACCATTTTCATCTCATGGTCGATGACCCTAACGGAAGAATCTCATCTTGCATGAGCGGCATCCTTACCTCATATGCTAAGTATTTCAATCGCAAAACTGACCGTGTTGGTCATTTGTTTCAGGATCGGTTTAAGAATATTCCAGTTGAGAATGATATTCAGGCAATTGCGCTCGCTGACTACATCCATATGAACCCAGTTAAGGCGGGTGTTTCCGCTGTCGATAGATATCGCTGGTCTAGCTATCGAGCATATGCGTATGGTTATGACGGGTTTGGGTTTTGCGATCCAGGTATAGTGTTGGAACTCGTGGGCGGTTCGCTGGAGTATCGGCATTTTCTTGATGAGCGACTAGAGAGCGCAGCTTGTGATGCCGAGACCCGTACTCGTGTTATCGGTGATGAGGTGCTCAAAATCGCGAAGGAGATTGCTTTGCCTGTTTCTCTTTCCGACATTAAGGCGATGACTCCAGCCGAGCGCAGACCGATTCTTTGCAAAATGCGGAAATCAGGTCTTACGGTTAATCAAATTGTTAGGGCGGTTGGTCTTGGCCGCGCAACGGTTGCGAATGGCACGTCGGGTTGGCGTGAATTTTAGGGCCGGGATTTTGCCCTTTTCCCAAGAAAGAGTGTCCCCAGCGACTAGTCATTTAAGAACGTCCCCAATGGCTATCGGCCGCGCCACTGCCTAGCCATTGGGGACGTCCGCAATGGCTAGTATTCGATGCCTTGACGGGCTAGGAGGCCTTCGTCGAAGTAGTGTTTGACGGGGCGCATTTCGGTGACCAGGTCGGCAAGATCGGCCAGTGGCAGCAGGCCTCGGCCGGTGAGCACGAGTTCCGTGGTGGCTGGCTTTATAGCGATCAACGTTTCGACATCCTCGCGCGTCACGAAGCCGCGGCGCATGGCCTCGCCGAGTTCGTCCAAAATCAGAACGTCGACCTGTGATATCTGCTCGCGTGCGAGCTCCATGATCTGCTCGGCGCAAGCCTCGGGTGTGTCGCGATCGGCCTGTACAATGCGCAGTCCCAGGCGCGGTGCGGCATCGTGTTCGGCGCAGTGTAGCTTCTTGGCGAACTGCAGCATGAGCACGTTAAGTCCATAGCCCGTGGCGCGCAGCGCGAGCCCCAGCGCAGCCGTCGTCTTGCCCTTGCCGTCGCCCGTATAGATTTGAACCTTGCCGACTTCCAGTGATGCCATCTCTGTCCTTTCGTGCCCGGCGTCGGTTTATCGCCGTCCGGGTTGGGTATTCTAGATAGCATTATCAACCCCAGTAGATGGAGTTCAAGCAGATGGAGATGGATGACAACAAACGTAGACGGAATATGATCCTCTACGTGCTCATCGCCTTCGTCGTCTACCTCGTGCTCTCGACCGTTCTGTTCCCTAACATCGGTCACACGCAGCAGATTACGAAGACCGATTACTCGACGTTTGTCAAAGCGCTCGATAAGAAGAGTGTCGACAAGGTCGAGTACAATACCGACGATTACACCATTTATTACACCAAGAAGGGCGAGGACGAGAACATCGCCTATAAGACGACTGGCGTGCCGAATGACGCGGGCTTTACCGATCGCGTGCTTGAATCTGGCGCCTCGCTAGAGTCGGTCGTTCCCGATAAGAACTCGGGTCTGATGACCTACTACCTGCTCACCCTCATTCTTCCCATTGCGATTTTCTTCCTCATCGGTTGGTGGCTTAACCGCCGCATGAAGAAGGCTATGGGCGATGACGGCCCGTCGATGAACTTTGGCGGCGGTGGCTTTGGCGGCGGCGGACTGGGTAAGTCCGGCGCTCGCGTAATCGCCTCCAAAGATGTCGGCGTGACCTTTAAGGATGTTGCAGGCCAGGAAGAGGCCAAGGAATCCCTTAAGGAGGTCGTCGACTTTCTGGAGAAGCCGCAGCGCTACGAGGAGATCGGCGCCAAGCTGCCGCGCGGTGCTCTTCTTGTGGGCCCTCCGGGTACCGGTAAAACCCTGCTCGCCAAGGCTGTGGCCGGCGAGGCAGGCGTGCCGTTCTTTAGTATTTCTGGTTCTGAGTTCGTCGAGATGTTTGTCGGCCGCGGCGCCGCCAAGGTTCGTGACCTGTTTAAGCAGGCCAAGGAAAAGGCCCCGTGCATCGTGTTTATCGATGAGATCGATAC
>URMO01000085.1 GCA_900549085.1 uncultured Collinsella sp.
TGATCCAGAACACGTGGTCGAACGAGAACACCACGTCGGCGTACTCCATGGCGAGCCCCGTCTTGCCGAAGCCCTCGGGCGCCACGAGGAAGCGCGCCACATGGCGCTCGCGCAGCAGGCGCGCGGTCACGCCGCGAACGGGCTTAATCTGTCCCGACAGAATACGGTGGGCAGTGCGCTCGGACATCTCGAGACCCAACCCGGAGCAGATCCGTATAAAGTCCTCGGCATCCGAGGCAAGGCCCAAACGATCGATAACCGGAAGCTCGCACTCGTCATCGATAAAGAGCAGGCGCGACGTATCGAGACGACTCGAAGCCTGAGCGTACAGGGTCGCAGCGATCTCGGACGGAGAGCCCAGATACACATCGCAGCAACGCAGCTCCTCAAGGGCAAACTCACACGCAGCACGAATGATGTTGTGGGGGCCGCGAGCACATACATAGCGGCCGTCTTCGTCTTTAACCGCCTGAGGCCAGCTCGACTGGTCCGCGCGCTCACCCAAGCGATCGGTAGCAACGCACACCTTAAACGCGGAGCCCAAATCGACGCCCGATGTAACAACGCGTGCCTCATCCGTGTTCTGCTTGATAGAGAACAGAGCCATACCACGACCGTGAACACCCCAACGGTCCATTTTCATGCTCTCGAGCTTGGAGGTGACACGGGCATCGAAGATACGCTCCTGCATATCCTGCGGCACACCCGAACCGTTATCCAGGAAGAGGAGGGTGCGAACACCCTCCTCCTTGGTCGTGGCAAGATAGACCTTATCGGCTCCGGCATCGCGAGCATTACGCAGCATCTCGATGACAATGTCCTCTACATGCTGAATGTCATGCTTCGCTTGACGGCGCTCGGCCTCCGAAACGCGGAGGCGGACATACCCCTCGCCAAGGTTTTCCTCGACGCGAAGGTTGCCCTCCCCCGACATCGACGCGATAAATGAGATGAGCTCGTTCGCGTCGTTCATGTTATTTAGCGATATCGACGGCACGGCTCTCGCGAATCACGACAACGCGCACCTGACCGGGATACTCCATCTCTTCCTCGATCTGATGGGCGATATCGTGCGCAAGCACCGTGGACTGGGCATCGGAGATCTTGTCCGGCTGAACCATGACATGAACCTCGCGACCGGCCTGCATGGCATAGGTGCGCTCGACGCCGTCGTGAGAGTTGGCGATCTCCTCGAGCTTCTCAAGACGCTTGATGTAGTTCTCGGCCGACTCGCGACGGGCTCCGGGACGAGAAGCGGAAACGGCATCGGCAGCCTGGACCAGAACGTCGAGCACCGTGTTGGGATCGACGTCGGCATGATGGGCCTCGATCGCGTGGACGATAACGGGCTTCTCGCCATAACGGCGGGCAAGCTCGGCGCCAATGACGGCATGCGGACCCTCAACGTCGTGGTCGATGGCCTTGCCCAGGTCGTGCAGAAGACCGGCGCGCTTGGCGGTCACAACATCCAGACCAAGCTCGGAAGCCATAACGCCGCACAGGTCGGAGACCTCAAGCGAGTGCTGTAGCACGTTCTGGCCAAACGAGGTGCGGTAGCGCAGAGCACCCAGGGTCTTGACGATCTCGGGATGCAGGTCGTGGATACCGGTATCGAAGGCGGCCTGCTCGCCAGCCTCGCGCACACGCTGCTGAACCAAATCGGCGGCCTTGTGATACATCTCCTCGATGCGGGCGGGGTGAATGCGGCCGTCTGCAATAAGGTTCTCGAGCGCCACGCGGGCAGTCTCACGACGGACCGGATCGAAGCTCGAAAGCACAACGGTCTCGGGAGTATCGTCAATCACGAGGTTGACGCCGGACACCTGCTCAAAGGTGCGGATGTTGCGGCCCTCGCGACCGATAATGCGACCCTTGAGGTCATCGGAGGGAATATGAACGGAAGTGACGGTGACCTCGGCGGTATGGTCGGCGGCGCAACGCTGAATCGCCAGGGAGAGAATCTCCTGGGCGGTCTTGTGGCACTCGGCGCGGACCTGCTGCTCGGACTCACGGATGATGGTGGCCGCCTCGTGGGTAACCTCGCCACGGACCTTGTCGAGCAGCTCCTTGTGAGCGTCCTCGCGCGTAAGGTCGGCAATACGCTCAAGCTCGGAAGTCTGCTTGGCGCAGAGCTCCTCAAGCTCGCGAGAGCGCTTCTCGACCTGACCGGCCTGGCTGGACAACTGATGCTCGCGTTTATCGAGCGCATCGTTGCGGCGATCGAGCGATTCCTCGCGCTGCATCACGCGGTTTTCGAGCGTACGAATCTCACTCTTACGCTGCTTGTCCTCGGCCTCGGCGGCCTGTTTGTTCTTGATGATCTCTTCCTTAGCCTCGAGCAGAGCCTCTTTTTTGAGGGTCTCGGCCTGACGCTTTGCATCACCGATCAGGGACTCTGCCTGCGCGTGTGCCGACTGGATCTTTTCGTCGGCCTCGTGAAGACTACCCTGCTTGGCGGTGCGCATGTAGGCAATGGCGGCGATGGCACCCAAAACGAGGCCAACGAGCGCTGCAATGATAGGCATGCTCACTCCTTTTTATGGATTCGTTACACAGCAAAGCGAACCGTCCTTACGAACGGCTCGCGACATTTGAGTAATATGGGCGCAGCTTATGCGGGTCGGATACAGATAAACATATAAACAAACTCATCACAGATGAGCACATATCACAAAGCAAATGACGGTATTTATCCTACGTTGAACCGCAACAACTGTCAAATAAACGCGCCCGGCACGGCGCCAATCGAGCGGTGAACGGCAAGGGCGTAACAGGTGCACGTTTACACGGCACACTCCTCGCTTAAGGCATCGAGACGTGCCTTAACGGCATCGGCGGCGATGTGATATGAAAAACCCTTACCCATCAAAAACCTGACGAGCTTTTCGAATGCACGCGCCTCGGGAATGCGACGTTTAGCGAGCAAGGCCGATGCACGAGTCAAGTCGTCATCCACGGTAAAATACGCCTCGGGATACCCGGGGATATCGTCAAGCACGACATGACGACGCTTGAGCTCAACCTCGATCTTGCGCTGCCCCCAGCCGCGACGTTTGCGCTCTTCGATGAAATACGAGCAAAAACGGTTCTCGTCCAAAAATCGATACTCGGTCGCTCGAGCAACGGCAAAATCGATCGCAGGCTGTCGAAAGCCATAGCGAGCCAACTTATCCCGTACCTCGCCCGTGGCATGATCGCGGCGCGAAAGCATCTCGGTCACCATGGTGAGTGCACATTTGCGTTCGATAAGCTGCACCGCCTCGCGAAAGTCATCCCAATCACAGGGAAGATCGGGGCGGTTCTTAACGTACAGGCGCGCCACGCGCACGGGAATCCAAATGGAACGTTCGAAACCGCCCTCGAGATCGCAATCGATATGCGCACAGGGCTTTTTAGACGCATAACCGCTCGAGAACGAGGAGGCCGCTTTCTTATCGGGAAAGACGACCGTGGCCTCGGTCACCGTATACGACATGTCGGCATCCGCTACTCGTCGTCATCGTCGAGCATTGCGGAGCCATCGATGGCGTACAGCTCATCAAACTCCTCGGGGGCGGGCTGATCGGTCAACTCAACCTCGGAGGGGGCATCATCGTCATACTCAAGGCCGCAGGCAAGGCGAACCTTGTGCTCGATCTCGTCGGCGCAATCGGGGTGCTCGCGCAGGAACGTCTTGGCGGCCTCGCGACCGTTGCCGAGCTTGTCCTCACCATAGGCAAACCAGGACCCCATCTTTTTGCAGATACCGCACTCGACGGCCATATCCAGAATCGAGCCCTCTTTGGAGATGCCGGTGCCGTACATGATGTCAAACTCAGCCGAGCGGAACGGAGCGGCCACCTTGTTCTTAACAACCTTGGCACGCACGCGATTGCCGATAACCTCGTCCTTGAGCTTGATGGTATCGATTTTGCGAATATCGATTCGCACGGAAGAGAAGAACTTGAGCGCACGGCCGCCCGTGGTGGTCTCGGGGTTACCGAACATGACGCCGATCTTCTCGCGCAGCTGGTTAATGAAGATGCAGGTCGTGTTGGACTTAGCAAGCGAGCCGGCGAGCTTGCGGAGTGCCTGGCTCATCAAGCGAGCCTGCAGACCCACCGTCGTGTCACCGATCTCGCCCTCGATCTCGGCACGCGGAGTCAAGGCAGCAACAGAGTCAACGACGATGGCGTCGATGGCACCGGAGCGCACAAGCATATCGACGATCTCGAGCGCCTGCTCGCCCGTATCGGGCTGGGAAATCAAGACCTCATCGATATCGACGCCGATTCGCGCGGCATAGGTGGGATCAAGCGCGTGCTCGGCATCGATAAATGCCACAACGCCGCCCATGGCCTGCGCCTCTGCAAGGATCTCGAGCGAAAGCGTTGTCTTACCGGAGGACTCGGGGCCATAAATCTCGACGATACGGCCGCGCGGAACGCCGCCGATACCCAAGGCGGCATCGAGCGCCAGAGAGCCCGTCGGAATAGCCTCGACCTCGAGCTCCGGACCGCCGTCGCCATACCTCATAATAGAGCCCTGGCCGAACTTCTTCTCGATCTCGGCCTTGGTGGTGGCGATCATCTCGTCGCGCTCTTTACCCGTCGTGCGTGCATGAACGGTACGTACGGGACCTGAATTCTTGGCCATGAATAGCCCTCCTCTTAACAACCTGAAACGATAATAAACGAACGGCTGTTCGTGGTCAACCGTTCAGGCCAATCATATACAGGCAGTCTTTCCAAAACCCAACCAAACGCCGACCAAACACTGACCAAGTGCGTGACCACAAAGAACCAAAGATGAACAAGGCAGGCAAAAATACATCTAAAACCAGCACAAACGCCAAATGAGCCTAAGGTCCCTATCTCCACAATTAAGGGGCCCTAAGGCCCCTTAAACCACGTCTATTCCATAGAATTGAGCACGCGGACAATGCGCTCCAAGGCCTCCGCGACCGCATGGGCACGAACGCACGACCGATCGCCCTCATAATGACAGCGCACAGACTCGACAACCGGCGCCCCCCCATCGGCCGCGCGATGCGCCCAGCCAATATAGAACGTGCCGGCGGGATCTTGCTCGGTGCCGCCACCGGGCCCAGCGTAGCCCGTTGCGCTTACGGCCACATCGCTCTGATAAAGGTCCAGCGAGCCCGCGGCCATCTCACGCGCCGTCTGGTGCGACACGGCGCTAAACCGATCGAGCGTTTCCTGCTCGACGCCAAGCACGCGATGTTTGATCTCATCGCAGTAGGTCACCGCACCGCCACGAAGCACCGCCGAGGCACCCGGGATATCGGCAATCGTCGAGGCGATCATGCCTGCCGTCAGCGACTCCGCCGTCGACACCGTCACACCACGGGCACTCGCGTGCTCGACAATATCGCGCGCCAACTCCTCGTTGTTTGCGGCGATCTGCAAATAAGACTCCGTCATACCCACCAGGACCTAGACCGAAAAGACGATCTTACGGCAGTTCCAGAAGTACTGGGCACCCGAGACAATGGTCAAAATCACGGCGATGACGTACAGGAAGCGCGACACCGAATAGACACCGAGCAGCAGCGACACCGGCCCCAGCTGAAGACCGGCCATCGCAAAGACGCACAGATAGCCGCAGATAGAGACCATCGTGGTCGCCGTCTTATACTTGCCGAGTTTATCGGCGGCAACGACCACACCGGCAGCACTTGCGACCATACGAAGGGCGCTCACCAACAGCTCACGGAACAGGATAATGAACACGGACCACACGGTCACCGCGCCAAAATCCAGGAACAGCAGCAGGGCCGAGAACACCAGCAGCTTGTCGGCGATGGGGTCCAAGAACTTGCCGAAATCGGTGATCTCGTTGCGCGAGCGCGCCAGATAGCCGTCGACCTTATCGGTGCACGACAGGATCACATACAAAATGAAGGCAGCGGCGGCGAGCGGGCCGTCGAAGGTGCTCCAGTCCGTACCGGCAACGCTCGCGTGAGACAGGGCCGAGACGATCATGAACACCGGGATAAAGACGATGCGAACGCACGTCACGATGTTGGCGGGCGTCCAAACACTCGTCAGTTCCTTATTGCTCTCGTTTGCCACGACACTCTCCTACTCCACAACATGACCGATAAGCTCATAGCAGAAGCTATCGGTAAACTCGACAGTCAGAATATCGCCCACGGACGCCTCGCTGGCATCCAGATGCACCGCGCCATCGGAATCGGGCGCCTGGAACCAGGCGTGACCGATCAGCTCGGCGCCGTCCTCGGTCTCCTCGATGCCATCGACGATCACCTGGGCGCGCTCGCCCACATGGGCCGCCGTGGCGGCAAAACCGAGCGACTCGGCCAGATCCATGGCCTCCTGGGCGCGCTCGAGCTTGACCTCCTCATCGACCTGGCCCTCCATCTTGGCGGCCAGGCTGCCCTCCTCACGAGAGTAGGCAAAGACGCTCGTGTAGTCAAAGCCGACGGTGTCCATAAAGTCGATAAGATCGCGGAACTCGTCGTCGGTCTCGGTCGGGAACCCAACCATGGCCGTGGAGCGAATCACGATGCCGGGGATGCGCTCGCGAAGGTCGCGGAACAGATCCTCGAGCTCCTGGCGCGAACCGGAGCGACGCATAGCCTTAAGGATGCGCGCATCGCAGTGCTGTACGGGGATATCGATATAGGGCAGCACCTCGGGCGTATTGCGAATCGTCTCGATAAGCTCGTCGGTCATGCCCTCGGGCTGCAGATAGAGCACGCGGACCCAGACGTTATGCGGGCGCACAGCCTCGGCGACGGCACGCAGCAGCTGCGCCAGATTGCGCGGCGAGCCCTTGGCGACGTCCTCGTCGGCAAAGTCGGTACCCCAGATGCCCGTGTCCTGGCCGATCAGCACGATCTCGCGCACACCGCCGGCAACCAGGTCGCGCACCTCGGAGATAATGCTCTCGGCATTACGCGAATGATAGCGGCCGCGGATGTAGGGGATCATGCAGAAGCTGCAAAAACGGTTGCAGCCATCGGAAATCTTGACGTAGGCAACGGCACCCTCGACGGTACGCTTGACCTGCGGGATATAGGCTGCGATCTCACGCTCGACACCCAGCACGCCATCGATGACCGCCACGATGCCGTCCTCCTCGTCGGCCTTCACAAAGGCCGCGACCTCGGGGAGCTCATCGGGCAGGTCATCGCCGTAACGAGACGGCACGCAACCGCACATGACGATGGGGCAGGCGCGAACGCCGTCCTGCACCTCGTTAGCGAGCTCGAGCGTGGTCTCGATGCTCTCGGACGTCGCCGAGGCGAGAAACGAGCACGTGTTGACGATGGCGATATCGGCATCCTGCGGATCGAATGCTTCCTCGTAGCCCGCAGCGGACAGCAGCGCACGCATGCGGTCGGTATCGACCTCGTTCTTGGCGCAGCCAAGCGTGATATAGAGTACAGAACCCAACGGAGTATCCATGTTGGAGAGCGGTCCTTTCGAAAGAATTAGCGGTAGTTGGTAAACTGCAGCGGCTGACCGTAGTCCTGGTCGCGCAGGAACTGAATCACTGTCTGCAGCGCGTCCTTCGAGGCCGAGGTAACGCGCAGCTTATCGGCCTCGATGGTCACCTTGACCTTGAGCTTTTGATCCTTGATGTCCTTATTGATCTTCTTGGCGGTCGCCTGGTCAATGCCCTCGACGATATGGCCGAGCACGCGCACGGTACCGCCCGAAGCCGCCTGCGGCGCGTCCCAAGAGACAGCCTTGAGGTC
>URMO01000086.1 GCA_900549085.1 uncultured Collinsella sp.
TAAGAGGATTTGAAATCTTATAACATGGAGTATTTTCAAAGACACGAATTTGATTTGCTTGTTCCTGACTTACCAAACTTCCCCGATCATCGCTGTGCCATTGCACGCGTGCTCGAGGAGCTCGAGAAGACCGACTTTACGATCGATGGCATTGGACATCGTATCGTTCAGGGCGGCTGGCACTTCGATGATTCCGCAGTTGTCGACGACGAGGTCATGGCTAAGATTCTCGAGGTGGCCCCGCTCGCCCCGCTGCACAATTACGGCGAGGCCGCAGCAATCGAGTATTGCCGCGAGAAGTATCCGGAGCTGCCCAACGTGGCCGTCTTCGATACCTCGTTCCACATGACCATGCCCGAGGTCGCCTACACCTACGCGCTGCCCAAGGACGTGTGCGATAAGTACCACGTGCGCAAGTACGGTGCCCACGGCACGAGCCACCGCTATGAGTGGATGATGGCCAAGGAGATCCTGGGCTCGTGCTGCCACCGTCTGCTTTCGTGCCATCTGGGCAATGGCGCTTCGCTCGCCGCCATCGAGGACGGCGTGTGCCGCGACACCACGATGGGTCTCACACCGCTCGACGGCCTGATGATGGGAACCCGCTGCGGCTCCATCGACCCGGCTACCGTGTGCTACCTGCAGCGCGAGGGCGGCTACAGCTACCAGGAAGTCGATGACATGATGAACAAGCAGTCTGGTCTGCTTGCCATCTCGGGTATCTCCAACGACGCCCGTGACATCCGCACGCGCGCTTCCGAGGGTGATGAGCGCTGCCTGCTCGCCTTCGATATGTTCGCCTACAAGGCCATGCAGCAGGCCGGTTCCATGATTGCTTCCATGGCGGGCGTGGACACCATTACCTTTACCGCCGGCATCGGCGAGAACGACTGGTCGATCCGCAAGGCCTTCTGCGACTGTTTCGAGTGGCTGGGCGTACGCATCGACAACAACAAGAACCGCGAGGCCGTGGGCAACGGCCCGCAGGTCATCAGTGCCGCCGGTTCCGCCGTCACGGTCATGGTCATCCCCACCGACGAGGAATACATGATCGCCCACGACGTCGAACGCTTAACCAAGAACAACTAGCGCACCCGTTTGTATGTAAACGAAAGGCCTCCAGAGCAACAGCTCCGGAGGCCTTTTCACTAGCATACGGAAATTCCAGTCCCAAAGTGACCATCGCCAGCAACGCCTACGCTCCCAGCAACGGTGCCCGACCACTCAAATCCTCAGCCCCAATTCGTAGCCAAGCCGCCGTCCACCCCAGATACCCTGACTGTCACGTTGCGGCAGGGACCCTACAGGGTAAAGCTCTGAAAACTTTCCGCAGGACGCATGAAACCCCCGCCGCACGAAGTGCGCAGCGGGGGTTTCATGCATGTCCGAGGACGTTTTCAGAGCTTTACCCTGTAGGGTCCCGAGGGGATACGTCCGCTACTCAGCCATCTGAGCCTGGACGGCGGTGATGGCCACGACACCCACGATGTCGTCGGCAGAGCAGCCGCGCGACAGGTCGTTGACCGGCTTGGCGATGCCCTGCAGGATGGGGCCGTAGGCGTCAGCGCCGGCGAAGCGCTGGACCAGCTTGTAGCCGATGTTGCCAGCCTCGAGGTCGGGGAACACGAGCACGTTGGCCTTGCCGGCAACGGAGGAACCGGGAGCCTTGAGCTGGGCGACGGTGGGGACGATGGCGGCGTCGAGCTGCAGGTCGCCATCGATGGCGAGCTCGGGAGCCTTCTCCTTGCAGAACTTCACGGCCTCCTGGACCTTCTTGGCGACCTCGCCGCCGGCGGAGCCCATGGTGGAGTAGGAGAGCATGGCCACGTGCGGCTCAACGTTGCCCATGAAGGTGGACCAGGAGTGAGCGGAGGCGATGGCGATCTCGGAGAGCTCGTCGGAGGACGGGTTGATGTTGAGGCCGCAGTCGGCGAAGATCAGCGTTCCGTCGGTGCCGAACTGCGGAGTGTCGGTGCACATCACGAAGAAGGCCGAGACCAGCTTGGTGCCCGGGGCGGTCTTGAGGATCTGCAGCGCGGGGCGCAGGGTGTCGGCGGTGGAGTGGCAGGCACCGGAGACCAGGCCGTCGGCGTCGCCCATCTTGACCATCATGGTGCCAAAGTAGGTAGCATCCATCACCTGGGCGCGAGCCTGCTCGATGGTGACGCCCTTCTTGGCGCGGAGCTCGGCAAACTTCTGCGCGTACTCCTCGTGCTTCTCGGCATTGCGCGGATCGATGACGGTAGCGCCGGGAACGTCGATCTCGTCGGGGTTGCCCAGGATGACGATCTTTGCCAGGCCCTCCTCGATGATCTTGGTGGCTGCGACGATGGTGCGCGGATCCTCGCCCTCGGGCAGGACGATCGTCTTAAGGTCGGCCTTGGCGGCAGACTTCATACGGTTTAGGAAATCGCTCATGTTACTCCTTACAAGCGTTTCGCTAAGCTCCAGGCGCCCGGCTGCTCACGAATAAACCCGCTGCTAGCGGGTTTACCTTTCAATTATGTACGCCGCGGTGCTTGAGCTTTCCTTGTGTGGCAAGCTCATTATAGGACGCATTAGCGCTATAATCGCTCTGATAAATATGTCTCGAAGAATGTTCGAGAAAAGCCCAGCTAATGAGCCCGTGGCTTTTGACAAGGAGTATCGATGCAGATTACCTCAGGCCTGCCTGAAGGCTTTAACGCCGGCGCATACGACATGATTGTTGTCGGTGCCGGATATGCCGGTGCCGTTTGTGCCCGCCGTCTCGCCGAGACTATCGGCTATCGCGTTGCCGTTCTGGAGCGCCGTAGCCACATTGCGGGCAACGCCTACGACTGCGCTGATGAGGCCGGAATCCTGGTCCATGAGTATGGTCCGCACATCTACCATACCTTTAATGAGCGCGTCCACAATTTCCTGTCGCGCTTTACCAAGTGGACGGACTACCAGCACAAGGTGCTTGCCAACATCAACGGCACCCTTATGCCCGTGCCCTTTAACCACGCGAGCCTCAAGCTCGCCTTTGGCGATGAGCGCGGCGAGGAGCTGTATCAAAAGCTCGTGGAGACCTTTGGCAAGGACGTCAAGGTGCCCATCATGGAGCTGCGCAAGAAGAACGACCCGGATCTTGCCGAGGTCGCCGATTACGTCTACGAGAACGTCTTTTTGCATTACACCATGAAGCAGTGGGGCCAGACGCCCGATCAGATCGATCCCTCGATCACCGGCCGCGTTCCCGTCTTTGTGGGCGACGATGACCGCTACTTCCCGCAGGCTCCCTTCCAGGGCATGCCGCAGGACGGCTATACCGCGCTGTTCGAGCACATGCTCGACCACGATTTGATTGATGTGTTCTGCGACGTGGACGCCCGCGACCTCTTCGAGATCGACGAAACCACCGTCAAGATCGACGGTAAGGTCTATGGCGGCGAGATCGTCTACACCGGTCCGCTCGACGAGCTGTTCAACCTCGACTTGGGCGCTCTGCCATACCGTACGCTCGACATGAAGTTCGAGACGCTCGATATGGACCAGTTCCAGCCCGTGGGCACCGTCAACTACACCACGAGCGAGGATTACACGCGTATCACCGAGTTCAAGAACATGACTGGCCAGGTCCTGCCCGGCAAGACCACCATCATGAAGGAGTACTCCAAGGCCTATACGCCCGGCTCGGGCGAGACGCCGTACTACGCCATTCTTGAGCCCGAGAACCGTGAGCTCTATGAGCGCTATCTTGAGCGCGTTCAGAACCTGACGAACTTCCACCCGGTGGGTCGCCTGGCCGAGTATCGTTACTACGATATGGATGCCGTGACCAACTCCGCCCTCGATCTTTCGGATGAGATTATCGCCTGCCATGCATAAAGTCATATCATTCGGTATTCCCTCGTATAACGCCGCTAAGGACATGGACCATTGCATCACCTCCATTCTGGAGGGGAGCAATTACGCCACCGATATCGAGATCATCATCGTCGATGATGGTTCCAAGGACGAGACGGCAGCAAAGGCCGACGAGTGGGAGACACGTTATCCCGGCATCATTCGCGCGGTGCATCAGGAGAACGGCGGCCACGGCATCGCCGTCCTTTCGGGCTTGCGCGAGGCACAGGGCACCTACTACAAGGTCGTCGACTCGGACGACTGGCTCGATGGCGCAGCCCTGTCGACCATGCTTTCGATCCTTCGCGGTTTTGAGGAGCGCGACCAGCGCGTCGACCTCTTTATCTCGAACTATGTGTACGAGAAGGTTTACGAGGGTACGCATACCGCTATTGGCTACAAGTTTGCCCTGCCGCGCAAAAAGATCTTTACCTGGGACCAGATTGGCCATTTCCGTCTGGACCAGAATCTGCTCATGCACAGCCTGTGCTATCGCACGGATGTGCTGCGCGCGTCCAATCTGCCCATGCCGCCGCACACGTTCTATGTAGACAACATCTACGCCTACGTGCCGCTACCGCGTTGCAAGACCATGTACTACGCCGACATCGACCTCTATCGCTACTTTATCGGTCGCGAGGGCCAAAGCGTCAACGAGGCCACGATGGTCAAGCGTCTGGACCAGCAGTTCCGCGTGACGCGCATCATGATGGAGTCGTTCCATCTGTACAGCGATGTCGAGTCGTCGCGTCTGCGCTCCTACATGATGGGCTATTTCACCATGATGATGGCAATCTGCTCGGTGCTTACTAAGCTTTCCGACGAGGATTGTGCCGATGAGCGCCTGAAGACGTTGTGGACTGATCTGAAAGCCTATGACGAGCGTATGTATCGTCGTGCACGCTACGGTGTGGTCGGCTTCTTCACCAACCTGCGCGGCCGTGCCGGAGATAAAACCACACTCGGCCTATACCGTCTTGCCTCGAAGATCTTCAAATTCAACTAGCTGCTGAATAATCGCTGCTGATGGGTTGACTGGGCCCCTTGGCCTTTAGTTTGCTACTGCGGACAGTCCTGCTCGCACGGAAAGCACATTAAGTGCTTTCCGGCTCGTGCGGAACTTGTATCAAACTAAAGGCCAAGGGGCCTTTGCTATAAGAACCGATTGTCAGGCTGCCTGAATTTGAAGATCTTAGACGCGCGGTACACAGGGGCCTGGGCTGAAAAAATTTTAGTCGGTAGTCGGTCGGAGGCGGGCGGGCGTTACGTTTGTCGCGAGTTCCGCATACAAAGAAGGCCACTTAACGTGGCCTTCGTCTTGCATAGGACTGTAGAGCAGCAAACATATCCAAGTCCCACCGGGCAACCGGACGAGCTGGTTTACTTTGCGGCGCCGGGGATGCCGTGGGAGGTTTTGGCGCTTTTGGCTCCGTTTACGATGGCGGTCTGTAGGGTCCTTACGGCGAGCATGCCCAGCAGGTCTAGGGGAACGGCGGCGCTAGCCTGGGCGCCCAACTTGCCGCTGGCGAGGGTGTAGATGGTGTCGCCGTCGTTGGTGGTGTGCGTGGGGCGGATGGCGTGCGCATAGGCGTCTGCGGCCATTTGGGACACCTTGGTGACCTGGGCCTTAGTGAGCTCCACATTGGTGACGATGCAGCTGATGGTGGTGTTGGTGCGGTCGAGCGGCATCTGCATAGATCCGGCGGCGGCAAAGGCGGCGAGCTCCATGTCGACGATCTGGTCGCTATCGGTCGCGGCGCGCATACCGGCGACCCACTCGCCGGTGAAGGGGTCGACAACGTTGCCGCAGGCGTTGACTGAGACCACGGCGCCCACCTTGATGGGGCCGAGCGCCACGGCGGCAGCTCCGAGGCCGGCCTTCATGCAGGTGGCAGGTCCCATGAGTTTGCCTACGGTGGCGCCGGTGCCGGCACCCACATTGCCCTGCTCGAGCGAGGCAGGGGTGTGGTCGAGCGCCTCGCGCACGGCGGCGATACCGGCCTCAATGTCGGGGCGCACGGTGGGGTCGCCAAAGGCGAGGTCGAAGATGCAGCTGGAGCACACGATAGGCACCTGCGTGGGACCGACGGGCAAGCCGATGCCGCGGCTCTCAAGCTCGCGGGCGACGCCGCTTGCGGCTTCGAGACCAAAGGCCGATCCGCCCGAAAGGCAGACGGCGTGGACCTTATCGACGGTGTTTTCGGGGCGCAGCAGGTCGGTCTCGCGCGAAGCGGGAGCGCCACCGCGTACGTCAACGCCACCGGTGGCACCCTCGGGCGCCACGATTACGGTGCAGCCGGTGCCAGCCTCCTCGTCCGTATAGTTGCCAAAGCAAAAGCCATCGACGTTGCAGACATCGATGGCTTCGAGCAGTGTGTCCATATTTTCTCCTATCGGTTTTCCGCCGGGCCTTATGCCCGGTCGGGATCCGTACGGTACGGCAAAATTGTAGGCGCTGGGGGATACCCAGCGCCAGATGCAATTACGAGAGTTTTTGAATCGCGCGTGCGACGCGGGCGATGGGCAAGCCCACCACGTTGTAGAAGTCGCCCGAAATGTCATGCACGAGCATGCGGCCGCCTGTGCCCTGAATGCCGTAGGCGCCGGCCTTATCCATGGGCTCACCCGAGGCGACATAGCGCTCAATCTGCTCTTCGGTAAGCTCATAGAACGTCACGTCGGTCACATCGACAAACGACAGGCTCTCGGCAGCATGCGGAGCTGTAGCGTCGCCGGCTTTAACGATGCAGACGCCGGTTGCCACCTGGTGCGTGCGGCCCGAAAGCTCGTGGAGCATGGCGCGCGCCTCGTCCCCGTTTGCCGGCTTACCCAAAATCTTGCCATCGAAGGTGACGATGGTATCGGCCGCGACGGTCAGCTCATTGGGCTCGGCATGCTCGGCGGCGACGGCAGCAGCTTTAGCACGCGCCAAGCGCTCGACGAGCGTAAGCGGAGCTTCGCCATCAAAAGGCGTTTCATCGATGTCTGCGGGAATTACGCGAATGTTATAGCCCGCCTCGCGCATCAGCTCTATGCGGCGCGGCGATTGCGAAGCCAAAATCATAGTTGGATGCCCTCGGCGACCTTCTCGACGGCCTTTTCGCCGGCGAGCGTGCGCAGCAGCTCCAAGGCAAAGGGGAGTGACTGTGCCATGCCGCTGGCAGTGATGATATTGCCGTCTTGCGTGACCTTCTCGCCGGTATAGGTGCCCTCGGGGAAGCTCTTCTCAAAGCCGGGGAAGCACGTGGCGCGGCGTCCCTCGAGTAGACCAAGCTCGCCCAGGATAAACGGGGCGGCGCAGATGGCGGCAACGTGCTTGGTCGCGGCGAAATCGCAGACTACGTCGCAGACGCGCTGGTCGGCGCGCAGGTTGGTGGCACCGGGCAGGCCGCCGGGCAGCACGACGCAGTCATACTCGTCAAAGTTGATCTCGTCAAAGAGCGCGTCGCAGGTCACGGGAATCTGCAACGAGCTCACGACCTCGCGTGTGGGCATAATCGAGACGAGCGTGGCGCGCACGCCGCCGCGACGCATGACGTCGACCATGGTCAGGCATTCAATAGTTTCAAAGCCATCGGCGGCGAGAACGGCAACGCTGGGCATGTGAGTTCCTTTCGTAAGGCGGCATACAATTAGCCGTCTTATACCCCGAAGACATGCGCTTGCCACGCTCGATTTCCCAATGTTTAAAAAGGGACGGGGATTAAATAATCATTCGGTACAAATTGATTATTTAATCCCCGTCCCAGAAAAATCATCGGTCGTGGTCT
>URMO01000087.1 GCA_900549085.1 uncultured Collinsella sp.
GGTGGACGACGGTTTCGCAGTGGAAGGTTTGTGGGAACAGGTCGACCGGTGTGATCTTGACGGGGGAGAAGGTGCCTTCCTCGACAAAGCGCTTGAGGTCGCGTGCCAGGGTGGCAGGGTCGCAGCTCACATAGGCGACATCGCGCGCACTCGTGCTGGCGATGAGGTCGATGGCCTCGGGCGCCAGACCTGCACGCGGCGGGTCGACCACCAGGACATCGGCATCCTGGTCGGGGAACTCGCGCACGGCATCGCCGCCGATGACGTCGACGTTATCGAGCTTGTTGATCTCCAGGTTACGGCGCAGGTCGCGCACGGCCGGACCGTAGGCCTCGACGGCGGCAACAAAGTCGCAGCGGCGGGCGAGCGGCAGGGTAAAGGTGCCGGCGCCGCAGTACAGGTCCACGGCAAGCTCGTCTTCCTGCGGATCGAGTGCGTCCATAACGAGCTCGATCAAAATCTCGGCGCCCTTGGTATTGACCTGGAAAAAGGATGGGGCGGACAGGCGCATCTGGCCGTCAGCGATATTCTCGGTCCAGGAGCCCTCTCCAGCGAGCATCTCCACCTTGGAGACACGGCGGGCCTTCTTCTCGCCCTTGCTCATGACGCGCACGACGCTCGTGGGATGTGCGGCGTCTGCCAGAACGCGCGAGACCTGTGAGCGTGGGAAGGAGCCTGTGGGCGTCCAAAGCGCGACCTCGAGTGCCTTGGTGCGACGCGAAGCGCGAATGCCCACGCGCTCCAGACCCAGGTCGTGGCTGCCGCTCAGATAGTTGAGCGCGCCGACGACCGATTTGAGCGCCTTGGGAAAACGCTTATCGAACAGCGGGCATGCATCGACGGTCACGATCTTGCTGGGATCGACGCCGTGCATGCCAAGGCGCACGCGACCATTGACGATGGTCGGTTCGAGCTCGATTTTATTGCGGTAGCCCCAGTCGTCCTTGGTGTGGCGGATGGGCTGTACCAACTCATCGACCTGCTCGGGGGTGAACTTGCCAATGCGCTCGAGCGTGGAACGCAGGTTTTGCTCTTTGGCGGCAAGCTGAGCGGTGCGCGAGAGGTTGCCCCACGAACAACCGCCGCAGATGCCCACGAAGGGGCAGAGAGGCTGAATGCGATCGGGGCTTGGCTCCAGAATCTCGGTCGTGCGGGCGCGCATAAACGACTTGCCGTCCTGCACGATCTCGGCTTCGACGGTGTCGCCCGCCACGGCGCCTTGCACAAATGTGGCCTTGCCGTTGTCGGCATGTGCCAGACCGTCGGCGCCGTACGTCATCGATTCTATGGTGAGCTTCATATTCCTGCCTGTCATTCGCGGATTTGTCCGCAACCATGGTAGCAGGGAAAAGCGCCCCGTATCTGGGGCATTCCTCAAATACGGGGCGCTTCTACAAACGTCTATTTCGTCTTGCCGGTAATGAGCGTCTTAAGGCCTAGGCCGATCAGACCCAAGCCCATGCGCACGCGGCCGGGGCGATGGCGCTCGATGGCCTTGGCTTTGCCAGCGGGCTTCTTGTGACGCGCGTTGCTCTCGGGGGTTGTTGTGGGTGCCTGAGGTTGGGCTGCGGGAGCAGGTTCGGGCTCGATAACGGTCGCTCGGACCTTCTGGACCTCGGGAGCGGCCGGCTGCGGCTCGGGCTCAGGCTGGGATGCGAGCGCGGGTTCTGCCTCGGTGTCGGCCTCGGCGTTGCGATACGCGCGCTCCAGCAGAGCTTCCTGCGAGTTGAAGGGTTTCTCGTCCTCTTTGCGCTCAACCGGAACCCAGGTGCCGTCACTCGTCAGGCTGCGTGCCTTCACGTTGTCGCGCAGCTGCATGCCCATGTACTCGTGCACCAGGGCGCGGCAGGTGGGGTCGAGCACGGGGAAGGCGATCTCCACGCGGTGCTCGGTGTTGCGCGTCATCATGTCTGCCGAGCTCAGGTAGATCATGTCCGAGTCCACGCCAAAGGCATAGACGCGCGCATGCTCCAAAAAACGTCCGACGATGGATCGCACGTGCACGTTCTCGGTCTTGCCCGGAACACCGGGCTTGAGACACGAGATGCCGCGAATGATCATGTCCACGCGCACGCCGGCACACGATGCCTCGGCAATCTTGTCGATGACCTCGCGGTCGGTAAGCGAGTTGAGCTTAAAGAACACGCGGGCGGGCTCGCCGACAAGGGCGCGCTGAATCTCGCGGTCCAGGCCGCGCATGATGAGCGGCTTGAGGCCCACGGGCGCCACGCCCAGGAAGCGGTAGTCGCCGCGCAGGTTGCCCAGCGACAGGTTGCGGAAGAACAGGTTGGCGTCCTCGCCGATGCCGGGATGCGCGGTCATGAGCATAAAGTCGCTGTAGAGCTTGGCCGTCTTCTCGTTAAAGTTGCCGGTACCCAAAAGCGTCAGGCGGGTAAGCGCCATGCCCTCGCGATAGGTGAGCTGGCAGATCTTTGAGTGGCACTTAAAGCCCTCGGAGCCGTAGATAACGGTGCAGCCGGCCTCTTCCAGGCGCTCGGCCCATTCGATGTTGTTTTGCTCGTCAAAGCGGGCACGAAGCTCCATGAGCACCGTGACCTCTTTGCCGTTTTCGGCAGCATCGATGAGCGACTCGCACAGACGGCTCTGCTTTGCCACACGGTAGAGCGTGATGCGCAGCGAGATACACTCGGGGTCATAGGCTGCTTCGTGCACCAGGTCCAAGAACGGGTTCATTGCCTCGTAAGGGTAAAAGAGCAGCTTGTCGTGCTGCAGCACCTGCTCGCGGATGGAGCGGGCCATATCGATGGTGGGATTGGGCTGCGGCTTAAACGGCGTAAAGAGGAGCTCATTGCGCAGGTGCTCGGGAATCTTACCCTCAATGCCAAAGACGTAGCCAAGGTCAAGGGGGATATCGCAGGTAAAGACCGAGCGGCGAGAAAGCTCGAGCGCCTTGCGGATGGTCTTGAGCGTTGCCTTCTCGAGCGAGCCCGATACGGCGAGCACCACCGGCTGCAGGCGCAGGCGCTTCTTGAGGATGCGCTTCATGTGCTGGCGGTAATCCTCTTCCTCCTCGACGCCTTCGCCGTCCGGGTCGATATCGGCATTGCGGGTGACGCGGATCAGCGCGCGGTCCAGCGGCTTATAGGAGCCAAAGCAACTGTCCAGGCAGGCGAGGATGACGTCCTCGAGCAAGATGTAGGAGTAGGTGCCGGTGGGCGAGGGGATCTCGACCACGCGGTTCATCGAGGTGGGAATCTCGATAAGGCCCAGCAGGCTCTCCTCGTCGGTGACGCCGTCCAGGCCACAAGCCAGATAGAGTGCGCCGTTGCGCAGGTTGGGGAAGGGATGGCGCGGGTCAATGACCAACGGCGAGATGACCGGCGACACGTAGGCTTGGAAGTAGCGGGTTACGAAGGTGCGCTCCTCGGGCGTAAGCGAATCGATGCGGGCGCGGTGAACGCCCAGAGCGTCGAGCTTGTCCTCGATGCTCTTAAAGATGGACTCCCAACGGGTAAGGAGCCCGGGCAGCTCTGCCATGACAGCATCGACCTGTTCGGAGGCGGTCATATTGCTCTTGTTGTCGACAGGCTGTTTTTTGAGCTCTGCAAGATCGGACAGGCCGCCCACACGCACCATGAGAAACTCGTCGAGGTTAGACTCGAAAATCGACACGAACTTTAGACGCTCGAACAGCGGAACGGTCTCGTCGAAGGCTTCGTCAAGCACGCGGTTGTCAAAGCGCAGCCAGCTAAGCTCTCGGTTTTGCGTGTACGAGAAGTCGCGCGGCGGCTTGCGCAGCTTAGCGGCCTTTTGTTTCTTTTCGATTTTGCTCGGCATATGCATCTGTCCGTTCAGTCCCCGCAGGGGACGGTAGCCTAACTCTAATTCACTATTGTCTCAATTTAGTCGACCGCTGGCACGGACGTATCGCGTGAACGGTATCTTTACCTACTTCTTACGCTGACAAGCCGAAGCACTAACGTCCGGTGCTTTGAGCAAGCGATCTATATCCTCACTCAACTGGTGAGAATGTATGAATAAGAATGATAGCAAGCTGAATATAATCGAATGTAGGTCGAATCGAGGGCAAGCGTCATTTATATGCAGAAAACTGTTTTCACTATGCAATTTTGAATCATGGATAACTTTGAGTGTTCAAGCTTGATTTCCTAGAAAAATAACGTTTACCTAGGAAAATCTGCTTTACGAAACTGAAGTGCATCATGGGAAATCATATGCGATATACCGTTCATCGTACTTTGCTGACCGTTCGGGGGCGAGGTAGCATTACGAATGGAATTTGGATATAACTAGAGCTGTCAGCAAGCAGCGTCCCATATGGAGGGGCGCTGATACATTCGGCCAGTAAGGCCCGAAAGAAAGGTAGGAGGCCATGACGAAAGGTCTGCACGTGCCTTCCGAGATCGGCAAGCTCAGGAAGGTCTGCCTGCACCGTCCCGGCGACGAGCTCCTCAACCTGCCGCCCGACGAGCTCGAGCGACTCCTGTTCGACGACGTCCCGTTCCTGGAGGTCGCACAGCAGGAGCACGACACCTTCGCCCAGATCCTGAGGGACCAGGGCGTCGAGGTGCTCTACCTCGAGAACCTCGTCGCCGAGGTGTTCGACCAGGTCCCCGGCGCCCGCGCCGAGTTCACCGACCAGTACATCGCCGAGGCAGGCATCCGCGGCCAGCACATGCCGCAGATCGTCCGCGAGAAGCTGGACTCCATCGAGGACAACCTCGAGTTCGTCAAGAAGACCATGGCCGGCATGACCAAGGCCGAGATCGACATGCCCCTCACGGCGTCCACGACCCTCGACTCCCTGGTCAACTCCGAGTCCGAGTCCGACCTGATCATCGACCCGATGCCCAACCTCTACTTCACCCGCGACCCGTTCGCGGTCGTCGGCGAGGGCGTCAACCTCAACCGCATGTACTCGGTCACCCGCAACCGCGAGACCCTGTACGGCAAGTACGTCTTCAAGTACCACCCCGACTACAAGGACGTCTCCCTGTACTTCCGCCGCGACTGCCAGTTCCACACCGAGGGCGGCGACGTGCTGAACATCAACGAGAAGACCCTCGCCGTCGGCATCTCCCAGCGCACCCAGGCCGCCGCTATCGACATCATGGCCCAGAACATCTTCTGGAACTCCGACTCCAAGGTCGAGCGCATCCTTGCCTTCGACATCCCGGTCTCGCGCGCCTTCATGCACCTCGACACGGTCTTCACCCAGATCGACGTCGATAAGTTCACGATCCACCCCGCCATCATGGGCACCCTGCGCGTCTACGAGCTGACCGCCGGCAAGAACCCGGGCGACGTGAACATCCGCCTGATCGAGGACACCCTCGAGCACGTCCTGGAGGACGCCACCGGCGTCGACCAGGTCAAGCTGATCCCCTGCGGCGGCGGCGACCCGATCGCGGCCTCCCGCGAGCAGTGGAACGACGGCTCCAACACCCTGTGCGTCGAGCCCGGCAAGATCTGCGTCTACGCCCGCAACACCGTCACCAACGACGTGCTGTACAAGGAGGGCCTGGACCTTCTCGTCGTGCCCTCCGCCGAGCTCTCCCGCGGCCGCGGCGGCCCGCGCTGCATGAGCATGCCCTTCTGGCGCGAGGACCTCTAAGGTTTTCAAAGATCCGTACGGGTCTTAATACAAACATCTAGCTGCCATTAGATGTCTCCAAATGGGGCGGTGCGGGTTTTTCGCACCGCCCCATTCTTGTCAAATAAGCTAAATTAGCATCAGATAAGGTGTCCATTATGTCTAGAGGCGGTCACGTTGATACCCCAACGGTGTCGGCTTCTTTGCCTTTTGGGCATCATCTCGATTCCCATGACCTTTGCCGGCATCATCCTCGTGTTCTAGCGATTGGAGCTTAGTCATGGATATCAAGACAATTGGCGTTGAGGAATGGCTCAACGTTTGGGAGAAGAGCGCTACGTGGGACATTGCCCAGTCGACGATCTCATCGCTGACCATGGGCGAGCTTCGCGCGCTCGACGAGCAGGACGGCGCTACGTTCTACGAGCGTCTGGATCGCGAGAAGATGAACTACGGCTGGATCGAGGGTTCGCCGGAGTTTAAGGCCGAGGTCGCCAAGCTGTATCGTTGCGAGGTCAATCCCGATCACATTCTGCAGACCAATGGCTGCACGGGCGCCAACCTCAACGCCATCATGGCCGTTGTCGGGCCCGGCGATCACGTGATTGCCGAGTGGCCTACCTATGCGCCGCTCTATGAGATCCCGCGTACGCTTGGTGCCGAGGTCGAGTATTGGGAGCTTCGCGAGGAGCTCGGATGGAAACCCGATATTGAACAGCTCAAGCGCCTCGTTCGCCCCAATACCAAGCTCATCTGCATCAATAACGCATCGAACCCCATCGGTACGGTGCTCGATGCCGATACACTCGGCCAGATTGCCGAGATTGCCCGTTCGGTGGGCGCCTACGTGCTGTGCGACGAGGTGTATCTGCCGCTCAAGAACACCGAGTCCTTTATGTCGATGGCCGACGTGTACGAGAGGGCCATTGTCACCAACTCGGTGTCTAAGACCTATTCGACGCCTGCAGCCCGCGTGGGCTGGGTCGTCGCGGACGAAGATGTGTCCAACCGCATCCGCACCTACCGCGACTACACCATGATCTGCGGTGGCGTGTTTAACGATGCTTTGGCGACCTACGTGCTCGAGCACAAGGACAAGATTCTCGAGCGCAACCGCAAGATCGTGTTTGGTAACCGCGATATCGCGCAGGCTTGGATCGATACGCAGGACGGCCCCGCAGGGCGTGTCCACCTCGTTTATCCAGCTGGATATTCCCGAGGATGACGAGGAGTTCTGCAAGCGCCTGCTGGCCGATAGGGGAGTGCTGTTGGTCCCCGGTAGCCGTTTTGAGCTTCCCTGCGGGGCGCGCCTGGGCTACTGCGCGAGCGAAGATGTTCTTCGCGAGGGCCTGAGGCTTCTGGGCGAGGCGCTGGCCGAGTTCGATCGCTAGTTCCTTGAGGTTCTCGAAGGCCTAAACCTTACTGGGCCCTAGGTGTACCGAATGCAGACCCGCTCCTTTTTGCGGAACGGGTCTGTTTGTCTTTGCCGCCGAAAAAGACAAGTTGTTACAAATGGAGACGCAAGCTCAATCGGGTATTCGACGGGCCTTATACTGAGCTTCCGGTGAACGGTATCCAACGTCTGGTAAACGGTAATCTGTTTGCCAAAAATGAATAGGACGAACTTTATTCTGAATAAAAATCAAAATGGTTGAGACACAGCGAGAATTGCGAATTATATTCATATCGTTGCGTGAAATATGCAATTTGGGGGTGGTTTAACAAAGGTTAGTTTCAATTGATCTTGCGGTTAAAAAGCGTTTAAGCACGTAAATCCACTTTATTTAATCAAAGTATGCCATGCGTGAAGTATATGTGTATGCCGTTCACCCCTCATATAAAACCGTTCGGGGGCGAGGTGGAAGTATGGATTGATTTTGGATATAAATATGTCGTCAGCAATAACGCCTCACACGGAGGGGCGCTAACGAATCGGCCCTGACAGGGGCCCGAAAGAAAGGTAGGAGGCCATGACGAAAGGTCTGCACGTGCCTTCCGAGATCGGCAAGCTCAGGAAGGTCTG
>URMO01000088.1 GCA_900549085.1 uncultured Collinsella sp.
GCGCGTGGAACGATATGTGTGGGCGGCCTGCGCCACGGCTATACGCACGCACTAGCAGTCATATCGGTTACCCTACTAAAAGCAGCGAAGGGGAACTCGAAAACAAGTAATCAAAGTAATCCGATCTGACAAAGGAGCCGTCTCTTTGTCAGATCGGATTACTTGTTAGACACAGCTTCTAGATACAGCATTCGGCTTCAGATGGGAAGCCATAACCGATTGCGAGCATGTAAACGTAGCTCGCCCCTAGGTGGCCCCTATATATCGTCCCGCGCGCAGTTTCGCAGCGCAGCGAGAATGTTTGAGCACGGGATGATATATAGGGGCCACCTAGGGGCGAGCGGGCATTACGATGACCATTTTCAACGAAGAAATGGGCTAAGCCACACCAGAAGAACCGAAGCCGCCGGCTCCTCGGTCGGTTTTATCTAGTTCTTCTACTTCTACGAGATTGACTGTGGGGACTTCTTGGATGACGAGCTGCGCGATGCGATCGCCTTTGTTGATATGGATATTGTTGGTAGGATCCAGGTTGATGAGGATGACCTTAAGCTCGCCTCGATAGTGGGCGTCGATGAGGCCGGGCGTGTTGACTATAGACAGGCCTTGCTTAATGGCTAGGCCGCTGCGGGGCTGGACAAAGCCGGCGTAGCCATCGGGCAGCGCAATGGCCAAGCCAGTGGAGACCAATCGGCGCTCAAAGGGCTTGAGGGTGCAGTCTTCGTTGGCACGGAGGTCAAGGCCGGCATCCGTGGGATGAGCGTATTTAGGAAGCTCGACGGTGGGATCGAGACGTTTGATGTTAACGGTAATGTTGGACATGAAATCACCTTAGCTTGTCGAGCTCTTGCAAAAACTCGTCGACGTCTTTGAAATCGCGATAGACCGAGGCAAAACGAATGTAGGCCACCTTGTCGATCTTGGCCAGGCGCTTAAGCACCATATCGCCCAGTTCGTGGGATGTAACAGCCGTCAGCGTACGGGAACGCAGCTCCACCTCGATATCATCGATGATCTCGTTGAGCTTTTTCGTATCGATATCGCGCTTAATCGTGGCACGCATCAGGCCGACCAGCAGCTTGTTACGATCGAACCGCTGCTTTGAACCATCGGATTTGATGACCTCGATGGGATCTTCGCAGCGTTCGAACGTCGTAAAACGATAATTGCACGAACAGCATTCGCGACGACGCTTGATCGTGTTGTTCGACTCCTGCATACGGGAATCGACAACACGGGTATGTGCCTTGCCGCATTTGGGACAGCGCATGGTACCTCCTCTTAAACGATAACAAGGGTACCATGCGACCGAGTGGAAATCTTACGAACGAGCCGGAACTTTCAGAACTGCACCAGCATCAAGAGAGCCGCGATCGAGGTGATTGACACTACGAATCATGTCGGAAGTCTCCTGCGTGGAAAGGCCATCGATGGGATGCTCCTGGGCAAGCGACCACAGGGAATCGCCGGACTGCACACGGACCGTCTCGTAGGTAACGTTGGCTACGGAATCGGCATATGCAGCGTGACGAGCAGAAAAAACTGACGTGGCGAGCACGAAGAACAGGGTGAACGCTACAGCAACAGCAACAATCGTCGAGGCCTTCAGGGCAACAGGAGCCGAAGCAACGGACGCACGCTGGCTGCGAACGGGCTTAGTGGCCACGGCCTGAAAATGAGAGCGTCCGCCCTTCACGACCGTAAAGGCAGGCGTGGCGGGCGCCTCGAGCTTAAGAGCGAGGTTTCCCTGGACCATATCCGCTGCGTTCATTCTGTTCTCCTCTCGTTTGTTTTGACGAGAACTGTTTTATCAAGCCGCGGGGACAAAAAAGTCTAGCGCGGGAACGAGTGTTCGGTTATTATTATCTTCGAACAGTTGTTCCTGTCAAGCAAAAATAGAACATTTGTTTGGTATGGGTAGAGAGGAATCCCTGATGGCTCGCAAAATTACCAAGCGTCAGCAGCAAATTTACGACTTCATCAAGGAATATCAGCAGGAGAAGGGCTATCCGCCCAGTGTGCGCGAGATGGCTTCGGCTGTGGGCCTTTCCTCCCCTAGCACTGTACATGCGCATCTCTCCGCACTCGAAGCACGAGGCCTGCTCAAGCGTGACGCCACCAAGCCTCGCGCTCTCGAGCTCTTTGACGAGGACGGATCTTCCGTATCCATCTCAAAGTCCGATGAGCCCACGGCGCCCCGCGGCACGGTATCGCTGCCTCTCGTAGGCCGTGTCGCCGCAGGGATTCCCATCCTTGCCGAGCAGAATATCGAGGACACCTTTACCATCCCAACCGAGATCGCAACGGACCAGGGGTCCTTTATCCTCGAGGTCCACGGAAATTCGATGATTAACGTCGGTATCTATAACGGCGACTACATCATCGTTCGTGAGCAGAAGAGTGCCATGAATGGCGAGATTGTCGTAGCCATGATCGATGGTTCCGCAACAGTCAAAACGTTCTATAAGGAGCAGGGTCGCGTTCGCCTGCAGCCCGAAAACGACACCATGGAGCCTATCTACGCGACAAATCCCACGATTCTGGGCAAGGTCGTCGGTTTGATGCGCCGGTTTTCGTAATGCAAAAACGCATCACGGTCTTTGATACCATTCGCGGGTTTACCATGCTGTCAATGGCGGGATTTCATACCTGCTACGACCTTGCCTACCTATATGGGTGGAAGATGCCCTGGTTTACCCAGACCATCTTCCAGGACATCTGGCGTGCCAGCATCAGTTGGGTATTTTTGTTTATTGCCGGCTGGATGTGCACCCTCTCGCGCAATAACATCAAGCGTGCCGCCAAATATGCTGCCGCCGCTTTGGTCGTATGGATCGCAACGACGCTTGTCTCAGTCGATGACTCGGTAAACTTCGGCATCATTTTCTGCATGGCGGCGTGCACTGCCATTGTTGCACTCGCGCGCCCGGTTCTCGTTAAAGTGCCGTCGGTATGGGCTATAGCAATTTGCCTCACACTTTTTGCACTTACCTGGAGCATTCCTAAAGCGGTCTACCCTATCCCCTATCTAGCTTGGCTGGGTTTCCCAGGTCCAGACTTTGTCTCCGGTGATTACTATCCGCTCATACCATTCTTATTTATGTATCTCACAGGCTTCTTTGCCGCCCGCACGGCAAAAATAGCAAACCATAAAGCACCAGCATGGGCCTATGCGAATCCCATCCCGGCGCTCGCGAGCCTCGGACGCCATGCGCTGCCGTTCTACCTGCTTCATCAACCGGTTATCTTGGGTGTACTGGAGCTGATTTATTCCGTTCGGTAACGCTCAAGATGTGGTGCGATACGGGCCGGCAGCTTAGCCACAATACGAACGCCGCCCTCAAGATATTCCTCGTGCAGAAGGGTTCCCTGTTCGTGCACGAGCGTGATTAAAGCGCCCTCTAGAAACGGTATATGGGCTGAGAGCAACACGTCTGTAGCGGCCGCTTCACGAGCGATTCGGTCGACTAAGTCATCAAGACCCTCACCCGTCTGAGCCGAGAACAGCACCGCCTCGGGATAGCGCCGGCGAAAGCTCAAGCGGTCGACGCTATCGAGCAGGTCAATTTTATTGAACACAGTAAGCGTCAGGCGCTCACCGGCTCCAATCTCGTCAAGGACACGATCAACAGCCTCGAGCTGACGCTCGTAATCCTCATCGGAAGCATCCACAACTTTAAGAATCAAATCGGCGCCGAGCACCTCGGAAAGCGTAGATTTAAACGCGTCGACCAGGCCATGGGGCAGCTTTTGAATAAAGCCGACGGTATCGGTGATCGTCATGCCGCGGCCACCGGGCAAACGGTACGAGCGCGTCGTAGGATCGAGCGTGGCAAACAGCTTATCCTGCGAAAGTACCGTGGATCCCGTCAAACGATTAAGCAACGTCGACTTGCCGGCATTGGTGTAGCCAGCCAGCGCCACGCGAAACGCCGGCGATTCAATACGGCTTTTGGATTGCACATCGCGACGTTGTTCAACCTGTTTCAGTTCGCGTCGAAGCGCCGCGATCTTATTGCGAATCAGGCGACGGTCGACCTCGAGCTGGCTTTCGCCCTGGCCAAAACGCGATCCAATGCCGCCACGCGTCTGTTCCTTGGCAAGATGGCTCCACATACCTCGCAGACGAGGCAGCAGATACTGCAACTGTGCCAGCTGAACCTGTAAGCGGCCCTCACGCGTCTGGGCATGCAGGCCAAAGATATCCAAAATCAACGCCGTACGGTCAATAATCTTGACCGGTTCGCCCACGGCTTTCTCAAGATAGGACTGCTGTGAGGGCGTCAGGTCGTCGTCGAAGATAACAACATCCGCATCCATACGATGCACCAAGCCGCACAGCTCCTCGACCTTGCCAGAACCGATAAACGATTTGGGATAGGGTTCGACCAGGCGCTGAGACAAGCGTGCCACGCATTGGGCCCCAGCAGTGTGGGCTAGACGCTCGAGCTCGTCGAGCGAACGGTCGAGCGGCCAGGCGTTATCGCGCCACTCGACACCAACCAAGATGGCGCGCTCAGGTTCAGGCACCGTGGGGACCAAAGGGAAACGAGCCATTAGGCAGCCTCGATGCAACGGTAAATATCATCAACGACCTCATCGATCGTAAACTCATCCATATCGAACCACACGATGCGATCGTCACGCTTAAACCAGGAAAGCTGGCGCTTGGCATAGCGACGTGAACGCATCTTGATAAGCTCACGGGCCTCATCCATGGTAATAGCGCCACGCAAGGCATCAATAATCTCTTTGTAACCAATTGCCTGCATCGACGTGAGCGCATCGCCCAGGCCCTGGTCCATAAGGCCACGGACCTCATCAACCAGTCCCCGCTCAAACATAAGGTCGACACGCTGGTTAATGCGCTCATACAGCACTTCACGGCTACGCGTCAGACCAAACCACAAGGCATGATAACGCTCACGCGGAACACTGAATTTCAACTTCTGCTGGGCATATGACACGCCGTCATCGTGCATCTCGAGCGCACGAATCACACGACGCACGTTATGGGGATGAATCACGGCAGCCGATTCCGGGTCGCGCTCGGCAAGCAGGGCATGCAGCGCCTCCTCGCCAATACGCTCGGCAAGTTCCTGATAGACCGCGCGGCGTTCGTCCTCGAGTTCTCCCGAAGGAAAATCCATTTCATCGAGAGCGGCCTTGAGATACAAGCCCGTACCGCCGCAAAAGACCGGAAGACGCTGCTCGCCAAGCAAACGCTCGACATGTGCTCGGGCGTCCGACTGGTAGAGCGCAGCAGAATACGCGACGCCGGGATCCACGATATCGATAAGGCGCAGAGGTGCCGAGCACTCCTCAGGCATCATTTTGGCCGTACCGATGTCCATGCCGCGATAGATTTGCATCGCGTCACACGACAACACTTCGGACGAAAGACGAGCGGCCAGGCGGTCGGCAACATCGCTTTTGCCGACCGCCGTCGGACCGACAATCGCTACAGCAGAAAGGCTTGCACCGGGAGAAACCATTAGCGAGGCTCGCCCACGACGGAGCCAGACAGATACCACGTCTTGGCGACATCAATATCAACATCGACGATCTTGCCGATAAGCTGATCGATGCTATAGCCAGCAGGAATCGGCGCATGCACCGTCTGGTTCTTAGGGCTCTTGCCCAGAAGGACAGCGTCGTTCTTCTTGCTCGTACCCTCAATAAGTGCAGGCACCACGGTGTGAAGTTCGCCCTGGTTATACTCGTGTGCCGTCGTCTCGATAACCTTGACCAGACGGTTAAAGCGCTCAAGGATAACCTCATGCGGGGTGGGATCATAAATCTCAGCTGCCGGGGTACCGGCGCGCTTGGAGTAAATAAACGTGTAGGCCTGAGCATAGCGCACCGTCTCGGCAAGCGACAGCGTCTGCTCAAAGTCTTCCTCGGTCTCGCCCGGGAAACCCACGATGATATCGGTCGAAAGCGCAATATCGGGCATACGGTTACGAATACGATCGACAAGGCCCAGATAATCCTCGCGCGTATAACGACGATTCATCTCTTTAAGAATGCGTGTGGAGCCCGACTGAACGGCCAGGTGAAGCTGCGGCATAACGGCAGGCGTCTCGGCCATAGCATCAATGGTCTCGGGCAGCAGATCCTTAGGATGAGAAGAGGTAAAGAAGATACGCTCGACGCCCGTATCGCCCACGGCGCGCAGCAGATCGGCAAAACGCGGCTTACCAAAGAGATCGCGACCGTAGGAGTTAACGTTTTGGCCCAACAGCGTAATCTCGCGCACGCCCTGTCGCACGAGCCCGGTCACCTCATCGACAATCTCCTCGAAGGGACGGCTCTTCTCACGACCACGGACGTAGGGCACGATGCAGTACGTACAGAAGTTGTTGCAGCCCGTCATGATGGGCACCCAAGCGTGATATTGCGTCTCGCGATGCCACGGCATACTCATGGCGTCGGTATCCTCATGCTCATTCGTGCGGATATGGCGCTTGCCATCCAAAAACGCCTCGGCGATAAGCTCGGCAACGTGCGCAATGGAATGGGTACCAAAAATGACGTTGACGTTATCGACGTTGGTGAGCAAGCCCTCGCCATCGCGCTGGGCGATGCAGCCGCCCACGGCGACCACGCGCTTACCCGAAGGCGAAAGAGGAAGGCTCTTGCAGGAATTGCACTGACCATACAGGCGCGTATCGGCAGCCTCGCGCACACAGCACGTCATGAACACGACAATATCGGCATGCTCCGGATCGAGCGCCATAAGACAGCCATACGAATCGAGCAAGCCACTCACGCGCTCGGAGTCGTGCTGGTTCATCTGGCAGCCGAATGTGCGGATAAAGTAGGTTTTACCGGCAAGAATATCGCGTACGGAACGCTGGTCCATGAGCTTACATCCTAACGATGGTATCGACGGGGCACATAGGTGCTACAAGCGTGCAGATGGCTCGCTTACGCAACAGGCTTAACGTCGTCCATGACGACGCTATCCATAGCAGCCCGATTAATCTGGTGAACGTAGATAGAGAGACGGATTGCCGTGCGCGACTCCCCGTTAATGAGGATGTCGGAGAACACCGGCGCGCAGGAGACATCAAAGCCGGTCGGAATCAGAAAGCCGCGCGCAATGGCAACGGCCTTGATGGCCTGGTTGACGGCACCGGCACCGACGCATTGAATGTTGACGGGGACGCCATCTTTGACCATGCCGGCAATGGCGCCGGCAACGGACGCGGGCGATGATTTGCTTGATACCTTCAGGCAATCCATGAAGAAACTCCTGCGTTTAAAAGTACGTTTTAACTGCAATAACTGTATCGTACCGAGCGGACTCGGTAAAGATTTTATTCCTCTTTGGCAAGATCGAACGTCACCGTGATGCGATCACGCGAAACGCGAATCTTAGGGTCACCGCACAGATTGAGGTAATACCGGGCAGCGAGGTCGTTAAAGTCACGCTCGACCGCACGCGAAAACTGCGACATATCATCCTTGGCGATGCGAAGACCTCGCCGGTCGTTGGCAAGATCGACGGGAGGCGGCGCATGGGAGGGGGA
>URMO01000089.1 GCA_900549085.1 uncultured Collinsella sp.
CGAAGGTGTTGTAGTCGACGACCTGGCCCTCGGCGCAGGGCTTGTCGCTGATGGCGCGCACGACGACGAGGGGCACGCCGTTGAGATAGGCGGCCTGCGCGATGGTGCAGCCCTCCATCTCGCAGCACAGGTCGCCGAAGGTCGCGAGGATGCGCTCCTTCTGTTCCGCGGGCGAGACGAACTGGTCGCCGGAGACGACGCGGCCCTCGAGGACCTTAATGTCGGGGGCGACGGCGGCCGCGGCGGCGCATGCCGCCAGCAAGGGCCGGAACGGATCGCGCAAGATCAAGGCGTCGCCCAGGAGGTCGGGCGTTACCGTCAGCCGGCGCCGCGTCTGCCGCATCATGAGGGAGAACGGCCTGGCCGGCACATACGGCAGGAAGAGGTTCAAGGTGCACCCCGGGGCGGTCAACGAGGCCGACGTGCCGAACGTCGTCGCGCGCGGCTTCGGCGGCAGGGCGCCGCGCACCCAAATATGCAGCGACCTGGCCTGCGTACGCGTCGGGGCATCGTGGAACTACGTCTGCCTGCTCGTCGACCTCTGCAACGGGGAGATCGTCGGCCACTCCGCAGGACCGAGGAGGGGCGCGCGAGCTCCGAGCCAAGCTCTCGGATTACGTGCACTGGTACAACAACTTCAGGATCCACTCGACACTGGGCTACATGTCGCCGGTCGAGTTCAGGGAGGCGGGACCGTCCCTCCCGGAATCGTCCAAATTGGTGTTGCCAATCCATAGCCAATCCAGCCATCATCTCCGCGAAGGCGGACGTCAGGAAAAGCTCGGCTTGAGCTCGGTCGGACGCGGTCTGTGGGGCATCATTCAGGCTCAGGGGGTCTCCTTGTCTTCTTCGGTCGCAACCTGAATGATAGGAACGGCCCCTTCTCTCTTTCCCTTTCGTTTTCGACGCGTCACTCTCTCGGCGGGCTTAAGGCCCGCGCTCGCGGGTGCAGGGGCTGCGCCCAAACCCCAAAAACTTAACGCCGTGTTCGAAGCGTTTCCGGACGTCAGCGTAATCTCAAATCCCGTTAGTCAACTCATGAGCAAGCCACCTGAGACTACTCATTTCTCCTACTGGCAATGAAGACCTGCGACCTGCAGTTTTGCAAACTGTTTGAAAGCCACCTGCGTTGATTCACTTCCTATTGCAGCTGGCGTCTTGCACGCGAAAAGGCATTTGAGTTTCAAAACGGGCGTTTCGGCGCTATCGAGCCTTCAAAGGCATCCCGCCGCGCCCTTTGGGATTAAAACAAAAACTCAAAGCCCTGAGTTCGAAAATAGTTTTTGGAGTTGTCCCGGCTTTTGTCACCGAAGCCGACGAAACGCGACAGGGTGTCACCTGGCGGCACTCGATTCGAGACGGCACCGAAAACTGGATGCAACCGGAATGACGGGACGGCAAACCCGAAGCCATCGAGTAGCGATAGAAAAAGGCCCGGGTGCCGTGGGGCATCCGGGCCTTTGCTAGCAACTTAATGTTGCGGGCAGCTTAGAACTTGTGGCCGCACTTCTTGCAGACGCGCAGCTTGTTCTTGCCGTCCTTCTCGTGACCGACGCGGGTAACCTTACCGCACTCGGGGCAAACGAGATTGACGTTGGAGGCATCGATGGGAGCCTCCTGCGAAACGATGCCGCCCTGCTGGTTGGCAGCGTTGGGCTTGACGGCCTTCTTGACGACCGAAACGCCCTCGACAACGACCTTGTTCTCGGCGGGGAGAGCACGCAGGATAACGCCCTGCTTGCCGCGATCCTTACCAGAGAGAACCTGGACCTTATCGCCCTTCTTGATATACATATATCTCCCCTAACTACAGGGTCTCGGGAGCGAGCGAGACGATCTTCATGTACTTCTTGTCACGAAGCTCGCGAGCGACAGGCCCGAAGATACGGGTGCCGACGGGCGAACCATCGTTGTTGATGACAACGCAGGCGTTCTCATCAAAGCGAATGTAGGAGCCATCCTTGCGGCGGATCTCCTTAACGGTGCGAACGACGACGCAACGGACAACGTCCTTCTTCTTGACGTTGGCGCCAGGGGTAGCCTCCTGGACAGCACCGATGAACACATCGCCGATGCCTGCATAACGACGCTTGGAACCGCCAAGCACCTTGATGCAGCGAATCTTGCGAGCGCCGGAGTTGTCGGCGACGTTCAGCATGGTTTGCATCTGAATCATGGTAGATGTTCCTCCGAACTAAGAACCGAAGAGAGGTGCGCAGCCTTTAGACGGCCTGTGGTATGCAAACCAGGCATACGCACATCTTCGGAAACGTACAAGTCGTAAGAGCGACTGCTTATTTAGCGCGCTCGACGACCTCGATGAGGCGCCAACGCTTCATCTTGGACATAGGACGGGTCTCCATAACGCGGACGGTATCGCCCACGCCAGCCGTGCACTCCTCGTCGTGAGCGTGCAGCTTCTTGGAGCTGGTCATCATCTTGCCGTACTTGGGGTGACGCTTGCGCTCGGTGATGGTGACGACAATGGTCTTGGCACCGGAGACGGAGGTAACGACACCCGTACGGACCTTACGCGAGTTACGCGAATCAGTCATGTTCTCTCCTTAGGTCCTACTCGGCGACAGCGGACTTCTCCGCTGCGATCTCGCGGGCGCGCTGCTCCGTGAGGACGCGAGCAATGTCCTTCTTCACGGTGTTGACGCGAGCGGTGTTGTCCAGCTGGCTGGTGGCCATCTGGAAACGAAGGTTAAAGAGCTCGGCGCGCATTTCCTTCAGCTTCTCAACGAGCTGAGCGTCCGAGAGCTCACGAATCTCTGCGGGCTTCATTAGTTCTCCTCCTTGGCGGCGGCGGCGTCCTCAGCAGCCCACTTGGCCTCGAGAGCGGCCTCCTCAGCCATCTCCTTCTCGATGCGCTGCTCAGCGTTCTTAGCAGCAACAATCTTGGTCTTGATGGGAAGCTTGTGCTGTGCAAGACGCAGAGCCTCGCGAGCGACCTCCTCGGGCACGCCCTTGACCTCGAACATGATGCGGCCGGGCTTGACGACGGCCACCCACTCCTCGGGGTTACCCTTACCAGAACCCATGCGAGTCTCGGCAGGCTTCTTGGTGATGGGCTTATCGGGGAAGATCGTGATGTAGACACGACCGCCACGCTTCATGTAGCGGGTCATGGCAATACGAGCGGCCTCAATCTGACGGTTGGTGATCCAATGGGCCTCGAGAGCCTGGATACCAAACTCGCCGAAATGCAGCTCGGTATTACCCTTGGCCTGGCCCTTCATGGAGCCACGCTGCACCTTGCGGTGAAGAATACGCTTAGGGGCAAGCACTACTGACCCCTCCTCTCGGAGTTACGACGACGAGGACGGGAAGAGCCCTCGAGTGCAGGGTTGGGAACAGGCTGGCCCGGGAGCTTCTCGCCCAGGTAGATCCAGACCTTCACGCCGCAAGCGCCCATGGTGGTGCTGGCGACAGCCGTGCCGTAGTCGATCTTGGCACGGAGGGTGTGCAGAGGCACGCGACCCTCGCGGTACCACTCACGACGGCCCATCTCGGCACCGCCGAGACGACCGGAGCACTGGATACGGATGCCCTTAGCGCCGGCCTTGCGGGCGGACTGGACAGCCTTGCGCATAGCACGACGGAAGGCAACGCGGCCCTCGAGCTGCTCGGCGATAGACTGAGCAACGAGGTTGGCGTCGAGCTCGGGGCGCTTGATCTCGACAACGTCGACGGAGAGCTGGCCCTTGGAGACGCCAGCGACCTTCTCGAGCTCGGTGCGGAGGGTATCGATCTCGGCACCCTTCTTACCGATGACAACGCCGGGGCGAGCGGTGAGGATGATGACCTTCACCTTGTCGCCAGCGCGCTCGATCTCGACGCGGGAGACAGCTGCGCGGGAAAGACGCTTCTCGAGGTACTTGCGAATCTCGAGATCGTTACCGAGGGTCTTAGCGTAATCCTTCTCTGCGAACCAGCGGGAGCGCCAGTTCTCGGTGATGCCAAGACGGAAGCCGGTGGGGTAGACTTTCTGACCCATACAGCTTTACGCCTCCTTTCGAGGAGCAACGACGACGGTGATGTGGGAAGTACGCTTCAGAATGCGAGAAGCGGAACCCTTGGCGCGGGGACGGATGCGCTTAAGCGTCGGACCCTCGTCAACATAGGCAGCGGCGACAACCAGGTTGTCGGCACGCAGACCGTTGTTGTTCTCGGCGTTCGCAACGGCGGAACGGAGAACCTTCTCGACATCCACGGCGACGGCGCGGTCGCAGAAGTGGAGGATGTCGAAGGCCTGAGCGACAGGCTTGCGGCGGATCAGATCGACCACCAGGCGGGCCTTGCTGGGGGAAACACGCACGTACTTAGCGACGGCGCGAACCTCGGTGGCCTCAGTTTCAATAGACTTAGTTGCCATTTACGGTTAACCCCCTATTTGGCCTTGTGGCCACGGAACGTACGAGTCGGCGCGAACTCGCCGAGCTTGTGACCAACCATGGACTCGGTAACATACACGGGCACATGCTTGCGGCCGTCGTGGACGGCGATGGTGTGACCAACCATCTCGGGGAAGATGGTGGACGCGCGGGACCAGGTCTTCACGACGTCCTTCTTGCCAGCCTCGTTCATCGCGGTGATACGCGAGAGAAGGCGAGTCTCCACGAACGGGCCCTTTTTGAGACTTCTGCTCATAAGTGCTTTCTCCTAAAACTCGGTATCCGAAATTACTTCTTACGGCGACGAATGATGTGCTGGTTCGAGACCTTCTTCTTCTTGCGCGTACGAAGGCCCTTCGTCGGCTTACCCCAGGGGGTAACAGAGGGACGACCAGAGGTGTGGTTCTTGCCCTCGCCACCGCCGTGCGGGTGGTCGACAGGGTTCATGACGGTACCGCGGACGGTCGGGCGCACGTTCATGTGACGCTTACGGCCGGCCTTGCCGATGACGATGTTGGCGTGATCGGCGTTGCCGACCTCACCGACGGTGGCGCGGCAGGTAACGAGGATGCGACGCATCTCGGAGGAAGGCATACGGACGATAGCGTACTTGCCCTCCTTACCCATCAGCTGGCAGGAGTTACCGGCGGAACGGGCGATAGCAGCGCCCTTGCCCGGCTGGAACTCGACGGCGTGGATGAGCGTACCGACGGGGATGTCGGCGAGGGGCAGAGCATTGCCCGGCTTGATGTCGGCGTCAGAACCGGACATGATGGTCTGACCGACCTCGAGGCCCTTGGGGGCCAGGATGTAGCGCTTCTCACCGTCAGCGTAGTGCAGCAGAGCGATGCGAGCGGAACGGTTCGGATCGTACTCGATCGTGGCAACCTTGGCGGGCACGCCGTCCTTGTTGCGCTTGAAGTCGATCACACGGTAACGACGCTTCACGCCGCCGCCCTGGTGGCGGGTGGTGATGCGGCCGTTGTTGTTACGACCGGCCTTCTTGGGCAGGGGCTCGAGAAGAGACTTCTCGGGCTTGGTGCAGGTGATCTCGGAGAAGTCGGAGATCGTCTGCCAACGCCTACCAGCGGAGGTCGGCTTAAGGTGCTTTACAGCCATTACAATCCCTTTCAATAGGAATCCGTTAGCCATCGCAGACAGGGATTCGAGGTTCTGCCTCGGGTGCGATGACACCGGACGTATACACGGTTCCGGGCGTGTCCATTTTATACGCCCAAAACCTTGAGCTCTCGCCTCCCCTATTTGGGAGGCATGAGCTCACTCAACAGCAGCGAGTCTTAGGCCTGGTTGCCAAAGACCTCGATGGTGTCGCCCTCGGCCAGCGTGACGATGGCCTTCTTCCAAGAACGGGTCTTGCCGGCGACATAGCGCACGCGCTTGGTCTTGGGCTTGACCGTCAGGGTGTTCACGCGAACGACCTTGACGCCGAAGATCTCCTCGACAGCGTCCTTGATCTGATACTTGTTAGCATCCTTGGCGACCTCGAACGTGTACTTGTTCAGCTCCATGCCGGAGAAAGAACGCTCGGACACGATCGGACGGATGATGATCTCGTGGGCGGTCATTTATGCAAGCACCTCCCCGAAGTGAGCGGCGATGTCGGCGGGCATCAGCACGGCGTTGTTGTTGACGAGATCGTAGGTGTTGGCCTCGTCGGCAGTGATGATGAACGTCTTGGGAATGTTGCGGAACGACAGGTAGGCGTTGACGTCCTCATCGCGAACGATGATGGTCAGACGCTTGCCCTCAAGGCCGAGAGCCTTGAGCATGGCGACGGCAGCCTTGGTGGAAGGCTTCTCGAAGCCGTAGTCGTCGACGAGCACGAGCTCGCCATCGGCCAGCTTGGCGGACAGCGCGGAGCGCATAGCCAGCTTGACCTCCTTGTTGTTCATACGCTTGGCGTAGGAACGGGGCTTGGGGGCGAAGACAACGCCACCGTGACGCCACTGGGCAGCACGGATGGAACCCTGGCGGGCACGGCCGGTGCCCTTCTGACGCCAAGGCTTCTTGCCGCCACCGGAAACCTCAGAGCGGCCCTTAGCGGACTGGGTGCCCTGACGCCAAGAGGCCATCTGGCACTTGACGATGTGGTGCATAACGTGGATGTTCGGCTCGATGCCGTACACCTCAGCGGCGAGCTCGGCCTCGGCGACCTTCTTGCCCTCGCTGTTCTTTACTTCAAACTTTGCCATTTAAGTGTTCTCCTTGGTATGACGCTGGGCTAAATGGGCTGGGCCCTTAGGCCATACGGATGGCGACGAGACCATTCTTGGCACCCGGGACAGCGCCCTTGACCAAGATGAGGTTCTGCTCGGCATCGATGCGGACAACGGAAAGGTTCTTGACGGTAACGCGCTCGTTACCCATGTGACCGGCCATCTTGACGCCCTTGAGGACGCGCGCAGGATAGGCGCACTGACCGATAGAACCGGGGTGACGCTGGAAGTGAGAACCATGCGTCATAGGACCGCGGCGCTGACCCCAGCGCTTGATGCGACCCTGGAAGCCCTTACCCTTGGAGGTACCGATGACGTCGACCTTCTCGACATCAGCGAAATCAGCGACGGTGACAACCTCGCCGACCTTGTGCTCCTCGCCGTTCTCGACGCGGACCTCACGAAGGAAACGGACAGGCTCGACGCCAGCCTTGGCGAAGTGACCAGCCATGGGCTTGTTCACGTTCTTGGCCTTGATGTCGCCGAAACCGATCTGGACGGCGTCATAGCCGTCGGTTGCCTGAGTTTTAACCTGCGAGACAGCGCAGGGGCCAGCCTGGATGACCGTGACGGGAACGACGTTGTCGTCCTCGTCCCAAACCTGGGTCATGCCAATCTTGCGGCCGAGAATCATGCTGATCAAGATATGATCCCAACTCTCGCGTGGTCTTGGGACAATGCGTACACCACCGAGCGTACGCCCCTAGAGGACCACTACTTACACGACGTGCTCCCCAGTCTTGTATTGCGTCCGGACTACCTGACAACCCTATTAAGCAGGCATTTTGTCCAGCCAGAATACTCCCCTGGTTTCACACAGCTGTTTAGTATACACGGCTGCGGGCGTATCCATCGAGATT
>URMO01000090.1 GCA_900549085.1 uncultured Collinsella sp.
TAGGGCGGCCTCGCTGCGGGGTTTTCCGCTGCGAGGCCGCTCGTGATCTACCCCCGGGGTTTGTCGTAGACGTTTCTACTTGGCAAACAGGTTCTTGAGGTTGAACTCGGCTTGGACGGTGCGGAGCATGAGGTCGGTGTCGTCGAGGCCCAGGTGCTGCTCGTTGGCGTCGGCGGCGAGGGTGCCACGGCGGCGCGCCCAGTTCTCGAGCGCAGCGGGCGCGGACTCGCGGGGGAGCGAGCGCACATCGGCGTCCAGGCTGCGGCAGATCTGGCGCGAGTCGATGACGATAATCTTACCCGCACGGCGTGCCTCGGCGTAACCGTCCAGGTGGATCTTGAACCAGCTGTCCTCAAAGGCGGCGTTGTGCGCCATGTACGGGTACTTCTTCATAAGCTTGAGCAGCTGCTTTTGCAGCTTCTTGTTCTCACGGAAGGGTGTTTTGCCGTCAATGTCATTCCAGGTGATGTGGTGGATATTCGACAGCGGCACATCCTCGCCGCGATAGATATCGGGCAGACCGCAGTAGTGTGCCTCGGCGTCGTGCGGGACGGCATCGCTGGTGAGCTCCATGATCTCCCAGCCCACGTTGATGATATAGCCGCGCTCGGGTGCACGGCCGGTGGTCTCGATGTCGATACCGAGCACCGTGCCCTGGATGGGCTTGCGAGCATAGGCGACACCGAGCGCGTCGCGGTCGCCGCGGATCTCGCGCATAACGGACGCGGCGGTGCGCTTTTGCATCTTGCCGATGGCGGCACAGGTGTCGGCATCGGATAGGCCGCGCGAAAGCGTCGCGGGCGTCACGTTGCGCAGGCGCGCCTCGCCAATCTGGTCGCACAGGTCGCGGTTGCGGTCGGCCAGGTCGCGCACGGTGGCAAAGTCGAATCCGGGGTCGTCCTCCGCGGTAAAGTACTCGGTCTCGAGCACCTTGAGGGCCTCTTCGCCTTTCTGGCGCTCGGATTCCATGGCGCCATGATCGCCATAGATAAACATGGGGATAAATGGCTGGCGCTCGTATTCGAGTGCTTGCGATACGTTCATATGCTGCTCCTTGGACGGGCCGCGTTGTGCGGCTCGGGTTTGTCAAGTTATGGCGAGATGATAGTTTACCATGGGCAACTATTGGCATCGCGCCTAGGACAACTACAATACCCTAGTTGACCGCTAGGACTTTTACAATGCTGCCGAAAGACACGAAAGGTTCCATCCGTCATGGATTTGCTGATTGATATTCTGCTCGACGCCGGCAAGGACACGCTCTCGCTGGTGCCGTTCTTGTTGGTGACATATCTGGTCCTCGAGACGCTCGAGCATGTGGCAGGCGATCGCGTCAACGGTACCATCAAGCGTGCCGGCGCCGCTGGCCCCGTGGTTGGCTCGTTGCTGGGCATGGTGCCGCAGTGCGGCTTTTCGGCCATGGCGGCAACGCTATACGCCGGTCGCGTCGTGACGCTGGGCACCCTGGTGGCGGTGTTTCTCTCGACCTCCGACGAGATGCTGCCGCTGCTACTTGCCGAGCAGGTTCCCGTGCAGACTATGGCGATGCTTTTGGCTTCGAAAGCGCTGATCGCGCTGGTCACGGGCTTTATCGTGGATGCTGCCATTCGTGGCCTGCGTCGCAACGCCCGCGCGCATGCGGCGATTCGTCGTACCGTGTTGGGAACCGCTGTCAATCCGGCGCACGTTAACTGCGCGCATGACGACCACAGCGGCGGTGACATCATCGACGAGGTGGCCGAGGCGGGCGTGAGCGCCGACCACATCCATGAGCTGTGTGAGCGCGACCATTGCGGTTGTGATGACGACGAAGACGAGCACGAACATGGACATGGCCACGATCACGGTCATGAGGGCGAGCATGAACACCATCATGACCACGGTCACTCCCACTCACACGAAGGTGCGCCCGTCCTGTCGATTATCCGCAGCGCCATCTCGCATACCGTGCAGGTATCGGTATTCATTTTCCTGGTGACGCTGATTCTGGTCGCCGTGCTCGAGACCTTTGGCGAGTCCGCAATCGAGCAGTTCCTGCGCGGCAACGAGACGCTCGCCGTTCTTGGTTCGGCGCTTGTCGGTCTGATTCCCAACTGCTCGGCGAGCGTGGTCATTACGCAGCTGTATCTGGAAGGCGCGCTACAACTGGCGCCGATGCTCGCCGGCACGCTCATTTCCGCCGGCGTGGGTTATCTGGTGCTGTTCCGCACCAACCGCAGCGCTCGCGAAAACGCCGTGTTCCTGGTCATGATGTACGTCATCGGCGCTGGCTGGGGCCTCGTCCTATCTGCCTTCGGCCTCTAAGTAGGCCTAACAAAACGGGCTTCAAAATAGCCACGCACGGCGTCTGCACAATGCGGCGACGCATGGCATTTTGAAGCCCGTTTTTTTGTTGAGCCACGGATCCTGAGCGCTCACACCGTCCAAAACAAAAAGGCAGATTTCCGGGCATGTCCCAAAAATCTACCTTGGTTAGCGCAGCAGCTCGGTGAGGTTGCGCTTAAAGCGGGCGCGGTCTTCGCTGGTGAAGGCTGCTGGCCCGCGGGTGCGACCGCCAGCGCGGCGCACCTTCTTTTCTTCGTGACGAATAAACAGCTGCATGTCGATGGTCGCCTTGTCGTACACGCGCCCGCGCACGCCGATGGCGGAGGCATCGCGGCCGAGCACCATGCTCGCCAGGCCAATGTCCTGCGTCACGACCACGTCGCCCGCCTGCAGACGTTCGACAATGGCAAAGTCGGCACTATCGGCGCCCACGCTCACATCGAGCGTGGTGACCCAAAAGCCGCGTCGCGCGTGCTCGGCATCACGTGGATCGTCGCGGCGAATGTGCCGCTCCAGGTTCTGCGTGCTGTTGCCGGCAATCACCACGGCGACGCCCGCCCGCCGCGCGCAGTCGATCGACTCACGCGTGACCGGGCAGGCGTCAGCATCAATAAACAGCGTTCGCGGCATCTAGCGCACCAGCTTGCCAAAGCGGATAGCGCGAATAATCAGCGTCACCCCAAACACCAGGAGCGCGGCGCCGCTAAAGATGACGAGCATCTTTGCCGACCACAGTGGATAGATAAACACGAACATGCCGGCGATGATGGAGAGCGCGCCGCTCAGGATGGCGAGGGCGCGGTTGGACGAAAGCTCGGACTCCAGAATGGACATGACACCTTCGACGATCCAGCCAAAGCCAGCCACGACCACCACGAGCGTGGTGAGCGTCGCGGTCGAGAAGGCCTGATTGCGCAGGATTATGACGCCGCCCAGGATGATGAGCAGGTTGGAGATGATGCTCGTCACGCGCCAGCCGGCGGGCAGTAGCGGCTCAAAAATGGCGGTGAACAGCCTGACGCCAGCCGTGATCACAAAGTAGAAGCCCAGGACGGTCGTCAAAAAGACGAGGGACTTGGCGGGCGCAAACAGCAGCGCGATGCCGGCAAGCAGCGCGATGACGCCCGTGACGGCGTAGATCCAGCGCACGGCCTTGATTGCCTTGCCTGCCATGCTTTTCTCGTCAAATCCAAACAGGTTCGACTGCTGGTCGTCGTTCTTAAAGATGCCCATGAGGTCTCCTTTCCGCGCGGCGTTTGCCGTCATTGTTGTTTTTGCGGCGTATGCCGCAGTTGCTACAACAAGTATCGCCTAAAGGCACCGGCGTATGGGTCGGGGAGGGCGAAGTGTAACCCAAAGGTCCCGATTTGTTCTCGTTGTTCCCCATGTCGCGACATTTTATTCAACAGATGTAGAACATTGCAGCTCTGTTCGTTATTGCCTGCGTTTTAGGTTAGATTTTCCTAAGAACAATTGGCTTGTATTGGGGGTTCCTATGAACGAAGCAGTTCCCGAGGCACCGTCGAGTGTCGAATCGATGGCAAAGCAGGGCTGCGAAAAGCTCGGTCTGGAATCGTTTGACGCGCTGGTCCGTCGTGCCCGCACATGCCGTCGCTTTGACGAGTCCATGCGCGTACCGCGCGAGTTTTGCTTGAGCTGGCAGAGCTGGCGCACCTGGCTCCCTGCGGCGCTAATGCTCAGCGTCTGCGTTTTCATGTGGTGAGCGGTGCCGAGGACTGTGCTCGTGTGTTTGACGAGCTCGCATGGGCCGGCGCGCTCAAGGACTGGCCGGGCCCTGTTGAGGGCGAGCGCCCGACCGGCTACATCGCAATTCTTGCCGAGCGCGCCGTTCCCGGCAAGCCCGCCGCGCCTATCACCGAGGTCGACACGGGCATTGCCGCCCAGACGATGATGCTCGCCGCTCGCAGCGCCACACCCGAGGTGGCGGCTTGCATGTTCAAGGCCTTTACGCCCCGCGCGATCGATACGATGGGGCTCGATAACGACAAGTACGAGCTCAAGCTGATTATGGCGTTTGGCGTTCCGGCCGAGACGCAGGTTATCGACGCGATTGATTCCAACCCCGACGGCTCTATAAATTACTGGCGCGATGAGGTGCAGGTGCATCACGTGCCCAAGCGTCCGCTTGCCGACGTGCTGGTGTAGCTGCGTCGTTGCGGCGCGATCCGGCGGCAAAACCACCACAAAGGTGCCTGGCCCCTTTGTGGTGGTACGAGGGGAGGGCATGTGGCCGATCTGTATTTGGTGCGGCATGGGCAGACTGAGCTCAATGTGCAGAACATTTTGCAGGGCTGGCACGATTCGCCGCTTACGGCGCGCGGGCGCGAGCAGGCGCTGGCGACGCGCGCGGCGTTTGAGGCGCGCGGCGTGACCTTTGACCACGTGTATTCATCTCCGTTGGGACGGGCGCAGCGTACGGCTGAGCTTATCGTTGGCGAGGGCCGTTCCATAGAGCTGGTCGATGACCTGCGCGAGTGGCATTTGGGATCGTTGGAGGGCACATCAAACCGCGAGATGCCGGCGCAACCCTGGGGCGATTATCCGGTCGCCTTTGGTGGCGAGTCGGAAAGTGAGCTTCGCGCACGTATGGTCGCGGCGCTGTCTCGTATTATGGCCCGGCCTCGGCACGACTGCGTGCTGGCCGTTTCCCATGGCTCTGCCTGCCAGGAGTTTCTTGAGTATGTGGTCGGCGGGGGAGAACAGCCCGACAACGGCGCCGTGCTTCATTTTGGCTATTGTGATGGGGCGTTTTCGCTCCTTGATTGGTAACGAGCGAAAGGACCCCCCTATGAATAAAGATCTGTATCTGGTCCGTCATGGACAGACGATATTTAACCTCAAGCGCATTATTCAGGGCTGGAGTGATTCGCCGCTCACGCAGTTGGGCTGCGAGCAGGCGGCGCGCGCTGGCATGTTCTTGCGAGCGCGTGGCATCGAGCCCGACCACGCCTACACCTCGACGCTGCATCGCACCGAGCAGACTATCGCCAACCTGTGGCCGGGCCTTGCCTACGAGCGTCTGGACGGTCTGTGCGAGTGGTTCTTTGGCGATTTTGAGGCCGAGCGCGTGATGCTCATGCCCGAGCGTCCGTGGCGTGACTTCTACCGCCAATTTGGCGGCGAGGGGCAGATGCAGGTGCGCGAGCGCATGGTGGCGACGTTGACTGATCTTATGCAACGTCCGGACCATTCGTGCGTGCTTGCGGTGAGCCATGCCTCAGCCATCAAGGAATTTTTGGACCACGTGAGGGGAGCGGCGGCCGACGAGCGCGAGCGCGTGCCGGGCAACTGCTCAGTGCTGCATTTTGCATTTGACGATGCAGCCGATACGTTTGATCTGGTCGAAGTCTTTACACAGGAAGATTATGCGCGCGAGCTGGGGCTTGAGCCGCTCGTGGCTGCCGCGGGTCCGCAACGCGGGTAGCGCGGGCGCGGCGATGCGGATCGCCGACGTAATTGCTCGATGCGAAAGGGGCGGGGATGCATGCGCATGTATCCCCGCCCCTTGTTTGTTGAGCTGCCGAGTCTTTGTACTGGGCGTTTACGCCCTGTTAGAACCTTGCGATCTGGTGGGTGAGCAGACCCGTTGGAACCTGCGGTGCGCCGCCGGTGACCTGCGCGGCGGGGAATAGCGCGGCAACGGTAAAGTTGAACGGCTCTTTGCCCGTGTAGGTGCCGGCTGTGCGTGCCTCGTCTGCCAGGAGCTGCGCCGCCCCTGCCAGCGCGGCAGCATAGGTGGGATCGTCAGCCGGCGTCGGCTCCGGTGCCTGGTCGAGCATGGCTCGGATGGCGGCAACGGCATCCTCGCGCTTGACCTCCCACACGCGGTGCGTAATGCCGGCGGGGTCGGTGACGGCATAGAGCGACGCACCCTCTTTGGCGGCGCCCAGGATGATATCCATGACGGGCGACGCCTCGTAGGTAAGCGACACAGGGCGCGGCTGGACCTTAAGCTCGGCGATTGCGCGGGCGGCTGCGGTCGCACCTGCGGGGGTCGCGCCGTCGCCCGCCAGTACGCCGACCGGGCAAATCGCCACGACACCCGTCACGCGACCCGGTTCGCCCGAGCACTCGTACACGTAATACGCCGCGCCCGGATCTTTGAGCATAGGCCCGTCGGCGATGGCGTCGCGCAGGGCGTCGTTGCTGCTCAGGATACCGCCCATCTGCGGCAGCGCTTCGAGCACGCGGTCCTGAGCTGGGCGGATGCAGGGAAACGGAAGTGCTTTCATGGGCGGTCCTAACGCGCGAGTCGGTTTGTTCGCGGCTTATTATGCCCCAACTTGGACGCTTGCGTCCCAGAGCGTGTTGTCGGCAAGCGCGATGAGTACGTTCTGGCAGCAAACGATATCGGCATGGGCCCCGGCTCGTTGGGCTTATGCGCGAGCACCAACGAGCCGGGGCCGTAGCTCATGCAATTGCGGTTACCCGTCTTGCCGGCAATGACGGCGGTATCGGTGCAGCCGGTAAAGAAGCTGGCGGGCACGTCCGCGTCTGTCACGTCATCGGCGGCGCGCTTGAGCGCAGCTAGGAGGGGAGAGCCTGGGTCGCGCTCGATGGCGGGGCGATCGCCCGTCACGGCGAAACTGCCATGGCAACCGGGAACCGCGGCCTCGGCGGTGGCAGTGGCCTGCTCGACCATGTTGATCGCGGCGGCCGTATCGGTCGGCGGCGTCAGGCGCATGTCGACCCAGACCTTGGCGTGGTCGGGCACGACAAAGGGGCGATAGCCGCCCTCGTCATCATCAACCATATGAAACCTTAGAATCAGTTTGCTTTGCAAACCGATTGTAAGTCACCTGCAGATTCGCGACGTGCACGTAGCAGCATTTACCGTTCGCAGGCCGAGCCATCGCGTTTGCCGTCCGGGCGGGCTCGCAAACGACGTAGCGGGTACGTATCCTTCATGGACGACATGCTGTGCGACATATCCGCCTTTCGGTATCACCGGATACCTCCACAGGTCTTGGCAATAATGCCGGACCTGCCCGATTCTGCGGACGATCCGCGCAGGGAACGTCTTTGTGAGCATCCGCTCGTCAAACATTTCCTGGGCACCCCGTTACACGTGTTGGCACAGGGCAGCTGCGGGCGTAAGGGCGATCGGATTGT
>URMO01000091.1 GCA_900549085.1 uncultured Collinsella sp.
CGATACCGCCGTGAGCACGGCCGGCGCCTTCGTTCCGGCCGGCGCCACCGGCGCATTCGCCCCGGTGGGCGACGAACTGCTCGAAAACGTCGATCCCGACGACATCTACGTGGACGATGCCGATGACTCCGCCTATGAGGGCGAGTACACCGAAACGGGTGCCTTCGCGGGCACCGGCTACGTGGAAATGCCGAAGTCGCGCGCGCACCGCTTCCTCGACAAGCTGCGCTTCCGCAAGCGCAAGGAGGAAGAGGAGCCCACGCCGCAAGAATGGCTCGAAGTCGACGAGACGTTCGATGCCCGCACCGCCGGCGCGGCGCGATGCCGTTATCGTTGGATTGCGCGATGCCGGATTTACGGTGCGTCAGATTGAGCACTATACCGGGATTGGCAAAAGTACGGTTTCTCGTATTGTGCGGACCCGCACGGGGACGGCGATGCGGGCTGGCGGAAACGTGATGTAGGGCTGCCTGTGCACCGCGGCTGGGGTCGTTCATGCGCCGCAACCTGCGTTCTAAATGCTTGGTACGCTGACTGCACTTCTTGATATGCATAGAACGATTGCCGTCTTGCATAAAAATACGGCTCAGTCCGGTTTTACCCGCGCCTACCCCCGTCCACACCGTGCAAAAAGCGGAGTTTTCAGCATCGTGGTGCTGTCGGCACCGCCGTAATCTTGAAATATATGGGTCCCGAAGCCATTTATGCCTGCCGATGTGCCTCCAAAGCGCATGCTTGTGACCCCTGAGACCACTATGCTTGTTCTAAAACGATATAAAAGGGTGCCTGGAGACGTTGATTAACGCTTTCAATGCGTATACACGCAACTTGGCGTGCTGAAAACTCGCAAAAATGCACGCCGCACCCTATGGGACCCGTCTGTGGCGGGCGCGAAGCGAACCGGAGCCCAGCAGGACGAGGCATGGGGCGTTGCTTGGGGTGCCCGTGGCTCTGTCGCTAGCCGTTGACACTGTGGAAAACGTCCGTGTTTGCGGCTGGCTGTTCGGTAGATGACAGGGCGAGCGCCGGACGCGCGAACTTTGTGTGTCCGAGGCGTTATGAAAAAGCCGAGCCGCCCGTATTGGGCGGCTCGGCAATCAAACCCTTTGATCTGGGGCATCCGCTTCTGGCTAGTTTACCCTTCGAGCATGCCGTCGAGGGTGCGCCAGGCTAACTCGGCGCATTTGACGCGGGCGGGCATGTGCGAGATGTCCTGGAGCTGGGCGGCCTCGTCCAGATCTTCCAGGTCTTCCTCGGAGAGCTGCTCGCCACGGATCATGGCGAGGAAAAGCTCTGCCAGACGACGTGCTTCCTCGACCGTCTCGCCGGTGATGAGGTCGGCCATGATATCGGCGCTGGCCTGGCTGATGGCGCAGCCGTGACCGGTAAAGGAGGCCTCCTCGATCACGCCGTTCTCGACACGTAGCTGCAAGGTGAGCTCGTCGCCGCAGCTGGGGTTGATGCCGTCGTGCTCGTGCGTGGGGGCATCCATTTCGTACTTGTAGTCGGGGTGCGAGTTGTGCTCCATAAACGTGGTGGAGGTGTACAGATTACCCATTGAACGTGCTCCAAACGTGATGTAGGCCGGCGATGAACTTGTCGATATCGGCCTTGTCGTTGTAGAAGGCCACGCTGGCGCGGCAGCAGGCAAGGTTCTCGACGCCCAGCCAGGTGAGCAGAGGCTGCGCGCAGTGGTGACCGGCGCGGATGCAAACGCCGTCCATGTCCATGATGCTCGCGACATCGTGCGGGTGGATGCCCTTGACGTTAAAGCTGACGACGCCGTGGTGGTTGTCCCAATAGATGGAGCCGATGATCTGGACAAAGTCGAGCTGCATGAGCTCGCCCATCAGGTAGTGGACGAGTGCCTGCTCGCGTGCCTGGATGTTTTCGTAGCCTACCGTGTTGACCAGGTAGTCAAGCGCCGCGCCCGTGGCGAAGATGCCGGCGGCGTCCTGCGTGCCGGCCTCGAACTTCTCGGGGACGGGCGCCCAGACGGCGTCCTGCTCGGTGACCGAGTCGATCATCTCGCCGCCGGTGAGCATGGGCGGCATGGCGTTGAGCAGGTCCATCTTGCCCCACAGCACGCCGATGCCCATGGGGCCCATGGCCTTGTGCGCGCTAAAGGCAAAGAAGTCGGCGCCCAGATCGGCCACATCGACCGGCATGTGCGGCAGCGACTGCGCGCCGTCGACGACCAGATAGCCGCCGTACTTGTGCACGAGCTTGCCGAGATTCTTGACCGGGTTCTCGACGCCCAGCACGTTAGAGACTTGACCCACGGCCAAGATCTTGGTCTTGGGACCCACCTTGGACAGAACCTCCTCGGTCGTGAGCTGACCGGTCTTGGTGGGGTAGAGGTAGACGAGCTTGGCGCCGGTCTCGCGGCAGACCTGCTGCCACGGGATCAGGTTAGAGTGGTGCTCCATGATGGTGATGACGACCTCGTCGCCCGGCTCGAGGACCGTGGGCGCAAAGCTCTTGGCGACCAGGTTGAGCGACTCGCTCGTGTTGCGGGTGAAGACGACCTCGTTGGCCTGGGGGGTGCCGATGAGGTCGGCGATCTGCTGGCGCACCTTCGCGATGGCCTCGGTGGCCTCGACGGACAACGAGTACAGGCCACGCAGGAGGTTGGCGTTCATGCGCCGGTAGAAGTCGCGCTCGGCGTCGAGCACGCAGGCGGGACGCTGCGCGGTGGCGGCGCTATCGAGGAAGGCGATCTCGGGGTGCTGCTGGAACAGCGGGAACTGCGCCTTGTAGGGGTTGGTCTCGATGTCGACGGTAGGCCAGCCGCGCGAGGCCTCGTCGCTGGCGTCGAGCTCCATGGGCTCGGGGGCAGTACAGGTATCGCATTTAACGTGCTCGGTGTCGATCATGCGAGCTCCTCCTCAAAGTTGTCGATCAGGTTATTGCCCAAGCGGACGACGGCAGCGCGGGTGCGCTCGTCAGTGGCGGAAAGCGCGGCGTCCTCCAGCTTGGCGCGGATGAACAGGTCCTCGGCGGCGTTTTGGTCAAGGCCGCGGCAGGCGAGATAGAACAGCTGTTCGTCACGGACGTGACCGATGGTGGCGCCGTGGTTGCCGGCGACGTCGTCCTCGTCGCAGAGGATGACGGGAACGGTCTTGTTGTCGACGCCCTTGTTGGCCAAGAGCACCGTCTCGCGCTCGGTGCCGGTTGCGCCCTTGCAGCCGTGCACGAGGTCGATGGTGCCGCGGTAGACCTTCTTGGACGTACCGGTCAGCACGCCGTTGGCGTCGATCTCGCACTCGGTCTTGCGGCCGCGGTGGCGCAGCTCGTAGTTAAAGTCGCGCACCTGCTCGCGGGCGCCAAGGTAATCGGTATCGATCGTTACCTTGGCGGTGTCGCCCAGCAGGTCGCCGGCAAGGCCGGTGGCGCTGGCACCGGCACCCAGGACGGTGTGCTGCACGTTGACGCGCGCGCCCTCGTCCAGGAACAGACCGGTGTCGTCGAGCGCGATCCAGCTGTCATCGAGCGTCTGCGTGCAGGTTACGTTGACAGTGGCGTACTCGTAAGCGCACACGCGTAGCACGGAGCCCACGACGCCTTGGCCGTTGACGGGGGAGTCTAGGGCGATCTGCAGGTCGAGCGTTGCCTGCGGGCGGGCGACGACGTCGATGGCGGCAATCGCAACCGCTGCATCGACACCGCTCACGCGCACGGTAACCGTGGCGTGCTTGTATGCGGACACATCGATGACGATGCGCTTGGTGGCGTGGTCGGCCAGGTAGGTATAGGCAGCCTCGCCCATGCCGGTCTCGAAGGCCTCGGCAGGGGAGAGCTCCTCCTCGAGCTTGATGGCGCCGGCCTGGTAGACAGAGGTGGCGGGCACGTCGAGCTCGGTCTCGGGCGTGATGCGGGCACGATCGGCGGCGTCGCCGGGGGCGGAGGCGCGGCGCTCGGGGAAGCGCTCGGCCATGGCATCCATGGCGGCGTCGAAGGCGTCGGCCGAGCCGGCAAACTGCTCGTCCAGCCCCTCGATCTCAACGGCCTCGGCGGGAGCGGCGGCAAGCTCGTCCGAAAGCTCAAGCTTGGTCTGGTTCATACGCAGCCAACCCCAAGTGGCGGCAGGCATCGCATTAACCTGCTCGAGCGTGGTAGCAGCGGTGTTCGTGGTCTCTTTCATTATCCGATCGCTCCTTCCATCTCGAGCTTGATCAGGTTGTTCATCTCGACGGCGTACTCAAGCGGCAGCTCCTTGGAGACCGGGTTGGCAAAGCCGTTGACGATCATGGTACGGGCCTCTTCTTCCGAGATGCCGCGGCTCATCAGGTAGAACACCTTGTCGTCGCCGATGCGGCCGATGGTGGCCTCGTGGCCGATGTCGACATTCTTGGCGCGGATGTCCATGGCGGGGATGGTATCGGAGCGGCTTTGGTCGTCGAGCATGAGCGACTGGCAGCTCACGGTTGCCTTGGAACCCTCGGCCTTAGGCGTGGCCACGATGGAGCTGCGGAAGGTCTGGATGCCGCCGCTCTTGGAGATGCCCTTGGTCTCGACGGTTGCCGAGGTATCGGGCGCGTTGAGTACGACCTTACAGCCGGTGTCGAGGTTTTGGCCGGCACCGGCAAAGGTGATGCCGGTAAAGCTCGAGCGGGCGCGACGGCCGTTGAGCACGCTCATGGGATAGAGGTAGCCCACGTGGCTGCCGAAGGAGCCGCTGATCCACTCGATGTCGCCGTCCTCGTCCACGCGCGCACGCTTGGTGTTGAGGTTGTACATGTTCTTGGACCAGTTCTCGATGGTCGAGTAGCGCAGGTGTGCACGCTTGCCCACAAAGAGCTCCACAGCACCGGCGTGGAGGTTGGCCACGTTGTACTTGGGTGCGGAGCAGCCCTCGATAAAGTGCAGGTCGGCGTCGTCCTCGACGATGATGAGCGTGTGCTCAAACTGGCCGGCGCCCTTGGCGTTGAGGCGGAAGTAGCTCTGCAGCGGAAAATCGAGCTTGGTGCCCTTGGGCACGTAGACAAACGAGCCGCCCGACCACACGGCGCCGTGCAGGGCCGCAAACTTGTGGTCGGTGGGCGGGATGAGCGTCATAAACTTCTCGTGGATGAGCGGCTCCCACTGCGGGTCGTGCAGGGCCTCTTCGATGCCGGAGTAGACGATGCCCATCTTGGACGCGGTGTCCTGCATGTTGTGGTAGACGAGCTCGGAGTCGTACTGCGCGCCGACGCCCGCCAGGTAGCTGCGCTCGGCCTCGGGGATACCCAGGCGCTCAAAGGTGTTCTTGATGTCGTCGGGCACCGACTCCCAGTCGTGCTTTTGGTCGGTGTTGGGCTTGACGTAGGTGACGATGTTGTCCATGTCCAGGCCCTCGATGGAGGGGCCCCACGTCGGATTGGGGAAGCGGTTAAAGATCTCGAGGGATTTGAGGCGCAGGTCGAGCATCCACTGCGGCTCGTCCTTCTTGGCGCTGATCTCGCGCACGATGTCGGGCGTGATGCCGGCGTCGAGGCGCTCGAATCCCTCCTCGCCATAGGTGAAGTCGTAGAGGCTGCGGTCGATGTCTGCGACCTCGGTGCGGTTCTTGGTCATTGCGTCGCCCCTTTACGCCTGCTGCTCGGCAGCGGCGGCTTCGGCCTTGGCGTGCTGCTCGGCGGCCTCGCGCTCGAAGGTCTCAAAACCGTTCTTGTCGATCCAGGGGATCAGCGAGGCGTCGTCCTCGCGCACGATGTGGCCCTTGACCATAACGTGGACGCGGTCGACATCCAGGTGCTCCAGGATGCGCGTGTTGTGCGTGATGATGAGCATGGAGCCGTCGCAGCTCTTGCGGTAGGCGTCCATGCCATGGCTGACGGTGGACAGGGCGTCGACGTCCAGGCCCGAGTCGGTTTCGTCCAGGATGGCGAGCTTAGGCTGCAGCAGCAGAAGCTGGAGCATCTCGACCTTCTTTTTCTCGCCGCCCGAGAAGCCCACGCCCAGCTCGCGGTTGAGGTAGGCGGTATCCATGTTGAGCTCGGCCGCGAGCTCCTTCACGCGGCGGCGGAACTCCTTGCCCTTCATCTCCAGGCCGGGGCGGCCGGCGATGCTGGCACGCAAAAAGCTCGACAGCGGCACGCCCGGGATTTCGACCGGGGCCTGGAAGCTCAGAAACAGGCCGGCGCGCGAACGCTTGTCGGTAGTGAGCTCGGTGATGTCCTGGCCGTCAAAGACGATGCGGCCGTCCTGCACGGTGTAGACGGGGTCGCCCATGACCAGGTGGCCGAGGGTGGACTTGCCGGCGCCGTTGGGTCCCATCAGCACGTGGGTCTCGCCGGCGGCGACGTTGAGGTTGACGTTGTGGAGGATGGTCTTCTCGTCCACGGAGGCGGTCAGACCTTCGATGGAAAGCAGCGGATTTGCGCTCATGCTGTCCCTCTCTATGTATGGTGTACTCATAGGTGTACTAAACCCTAGGAATCTTCTCGGAATAAAGTTACTATGGGTTCGGCGTTAGTCAAGGGAAAACCCGACTAATCCACTCGACTTTTTAGATGTGGGACATAATAATCAGGCTTGTTTGCCCCGCGTGCATAAGATTTGGGATAAACAAGCCTGGTATTTTGTCCCGGCAACGATGAGAGGGTAGGTATGCTCATTTCTTCTAAGGGCCGCTATGCCCTCCGTCTGATGATCTATATCGCAGCGCTTGGCGACGTCGAGGGCAAAATCGCCCTGCGCGAGGTCGCCGACCGTGAGCATATCTCGCAAAAGTATTTGGAGCAGCTGGTCCGTCCGCTTATGAAGGCGGGCCTGCTTAAGAGTGTGCGCGGTAAGGGCGGCGGCTACATGATGGCCAAGGACCCGGCCGAGGTGCGCGCCGGCGACATCCTGCGTGCCGTCGAGGGCAGCACGGCCCCGGTGGCGTGCGATGGCATTGACAACAGCTGCACCCGTAGCGATCTATGCTCAACGGTCAAGTTCTGGCGCGGTCTGGACGACGTAATCGAAAAGTACGTCGACGGTGTGACGTTGGCCGACCTAGCCGCCGTTCCCGAGATCAACTTTGACATTAAGCTGTAGGGGTGCAAATGGCATCTCTCGACAAGGTGTACAAGCAAATCG
>URMO01000092.1 GCA_900549085.1 uncultured Collinsella sp.
TCGTCCTCGGGCATGCAAAAAGCCTCGCTGCGCACTTCGTGCGGCGAGGCTTTTTGCCCCCTGCGGAAAGATTGGGGAACTAAGCCCTCGTCCCTCCCCGGGATATGTAGCGAGTCGGAGTACCCTTGCTGTTACTCTGCTTTGCCCACAGAGTTGAGGTTGGTCATGCGGATCTTAACCAGCTCGGTGATCTCACGCATGCCCTCCTTGGCCGGCTTCTTGGGATCGAAGCAGGCAGGGTTCTCGGCCATGTAGGCCATGAAGCCCTTGGTGTAGGCCTGACGCAGCTCGGTAGCGTAGTTAACCTTGCAGATGCCGTTCTTCACGGCCTCGGCGACCTGCTCATCGGGCACACCGGAGGTGCCGTGCAAAACCAGCGGCACGTCGACGGCGTCGCGGATGGCCTTGACCACGGACTGCTCGATGTGCGGATCGCTCGTGTACACACCGTGGCTGGTGCCAACGCCAATAGCGAGGGAGGTGCAGCCGGTGCGCTCGACGAACTCCTTGGCCTCGGCCGGATCGGTGTAGGGGCTCTCGCCCTCAACCGCGGGACCGTCGTCCTCCTTGCCGCCAACCTTGCCGAGCTCGGCCTCGACGGGCACGCCCATGGCGCGGCCAGCGTCGGCGACGGACTTGGTCAGAGCGATGTTGTCCTCGAAGGACTCGTGCGAGCCGTCGATCATGACAGAGGTGTAGCCCGTGCGGAAAGCCTGCATGCAGCGGTCATAGCCATCGCCGTGATCGAGGTGCAGAGCGACGGGCACGGAAGCGCGCTCGGCGGCAGCCTTGACCATGCCGTAGAAGTAGTCCAGACCAGCGGTCTTGATGGTGCCCGGGGTGGTCTGCATGATGACGGGGGACTTGGTCTCCTCGGCAGCGGCCAGAACGGCCATAACAAACTCGAGGTTCTCGACGTTGAACGCGCCGACAGCGTAGTGGCCGGCCTGAGCGTCCTTGAGCATCTTTTCGGTGGTAACAAGTGCCATGAGCGTTTGCTCCTCTCCCTCGCCCGCATCTGGACATCGGGCGTAGTTGTTCACAAGGCGTTTTACCTTGCGTTTTACTGCGCTCATTGTATGAAATTCAGCAGCTTTGCACGTGCGAGATATTGAGCCCATGCAGGTCAATACAGTCGTTTTTGAAAAGTAAACGGAAGGAATTTAAGCCGAGTGGACATGTTCGATATTGAATTTTGAGCGTTCGGCGTCTTTCTTTTATAGAAAAGATAAGTAATCGAAAGGTGTTTTCTTACTCAAAAAGAAAATGAACGAAAATAGAGTCAACACAATTCCTGCATATTTAGCCGAGAATGGAGCAAACATGGCCCACGCAACAACCCGAGCTTTCGCCGATGAGCGTCGTTCCGCCATCATGGAGATGCTCGAGCATAACGCCTCGGTGCAAGTGGCAGAAATCGCCCAGACCTTTGGCGTGTCCTCCGTTACCGCCCGCGCCGACCTGGACGCGCTCGCCGAGTCCGGCAAGTTGCGCCGCACGCATGGTGGCGCCGTGTCTCTCCAGAAGCGACTGACCGTATCCACCCAGGATCGCCGCATCAACGTCAATGTCGCCGCCAAGCAAGCCATCGCGCAAAGCGCCATCGAGCTCGTCGGCAATGGTGACACCCTGCTCGTCGACTCCGGCACCACCGCTCTCGAGTTTGTCCGGCTCCTCGATCAGCGCGACGGCATCACCGTCATCACGGCCGACATTACCATCGCCGATTATATCGACGAGAGCATGCCCTCGGTCGATGTCGTCATGCTGGGTGGGGCACTGCGCAAAGGTCATCGCTATCTGTACGGCCCACTTACCATGCAGGCACTCCAAATGGTCCACACCGACCTTGCCGTCATGTGCCCCGGCGCTTTTGTCCCCAGCTGCGGCTTTACGACCGACTTTCCCCAGATGGCCGAGACCAAAACGGCTATGATCGGCGCGGCCCATCAAAGCGTCGCCCTCATGGACGCCAGCAAGGTTAACGGACGTGGCATGTACCGTTTTGCCGAGCTGAGCGATGTCGACGCCATCGTGATGGACCGTGACCCCGATCATGCCGTCGCCACCTCAATCGCCGAGGCCACCGACAGCGCACGTCCAGCCCTCATCATCGCCGGCGCTTAAACAAAAACCACCACAAAGGTGCCTGTCCCCTTTGTGGTGGTTGTGATGGTTGAGCGTCAAAAGTGAACGTGTCGCTACTTGGACAGCTCGTCGGCGAGGACCTCGATCTGAGCGCGCGAGGCGTCGTTGAGCGAGCCCAGCACAGTCACCTTGTTCTGCGTCAGGGTGATGTCCTTCATGCCCTCGAGCTCCTTGGTCATAACCTTGGCAGCTGCGGGCGCCCAGGAACCGGACTCGACAAGCGCTACGGTGCGGTTCTGGTAGGCATGCTCGGCGAGCGTGTGGATAAAGGTGCTCATGCACGGGAAGATCTCGCCCTGATAGGTAATGGAGGCGAGCACCAGACGGTCGTAGCGGAACGCATCCTCAACGGCCTCGGCCATGTCGTCGCGAGCCAGGTCAAAGACGGAGACCTTCTGGCCGCGAGCCTCGAGCGCAGATGCGAGCTCCTCGACGGCAGCCTTCAGATGGCCATACACGCTCGCATAGGCGATCGTGATGCCCTCGTCCTCGGGCTGGTAGCTCGACCAGGTGTTATAGGTGTCGAGGTAATAGCCCAGGTTCTCGGTCAGCACGGGGCCGTGGAGCGGACAGATAATCTGAATGTCCAGGTCGGCGGCCTTCTTGAGCACGGCCTGCACGAACTTGCCGAACTTACCGACGATGCCAAAGTAGTAGCGGCGCGCCTCGCAGGCCCAGCCTTCCGGGTCCTCGATGTCGTTGGCGCCGAACTTGCCAAAGCCGTCGGCACTAAAGAGCACCTTGTCGGTTGCCTCGTAAGAGAACAGCACCTCGGGCCAGTGCACGTTGGGGGCGCCGATAAAGGTCAGGCTGTGGCCGCCCAGATCGAGCACATCGCCCTCTTTGACGACCATTTTGCGCTCGGGGAAGTCGGTGCCAAAGTAGTTGACCATCATGCGGAAGGCGCCCATGCTGGCCACAATCTGTGCCTGGGGATAGCGCTCCATAAAGGCGGCAATACCGGCGGAGTGATCGGGCTCCATGTGATGGACGATCAGGTAGTCAGGCGTACGGCCATCGAGCACGGCCTCGAGGTTGCCGAGCCACTCGTCAACAAAACCGCCGTCGACTGAATCGGCGACAGCGATCTTTTCGCCCAAGATAACGTAGCTGTTGTATGCCATACCGTTCTCGGACACATCGTACTGGCCCTCGAACAAGTCAATGTCGTGATCGTCGACACCGATGTAGCGGATATCCTTGGTGATCTCCATCAGGCAAAGCCTCCTAGATAGACAAAAGAACCCGTCTATCATAGCACTCGCCTTCATAGCCACGGCTATCCGTCAGCATCCATACCGATTGTTATTGAAATGCAATAAATCGCCGTTTACCTGCACAAACTATGCGCGCGGTATCGCCGTGCTATGTCGAATAATGAGCTGACCGGGAATGCGAATGGCAACGGTTTTGCCCGCCGTACCCGCCTCGGGAACCGCATGCTCAAACACCTCGCGTCCGCGCTGATGTAGATCGAATCGCACGGTCGTGAGCTCGTTGTGTGCCACAAAATCATCGAGCGAATCATCGACGCCCACCACACTTACGTCCTCGGGCACGCGCAGACCGCTATCGCGCAGCGCTGCAATCGCGCCATTTGCCATCTGATCGTTTGCCGCGTAAATCGCCGTCATGGTGCGGTCGTGCTCGGCCAGGTACCTGCCGGCCTCGTAGCCGCTGTTGGCAGACCAGTCGCCCTCGAGCGGCTCTGCCGGCTCGATGTGTTTACGCTCGAGTGCATCCTGCCAACCGGCGCGACGAAATTGTTCGTCGACCGAGAACGACGGGCCGCCAATATAGCGAATCTGATCGTGCCCCAGCTCAAACAGGTGGTCCATAAGCAATAGCGAGCAGCCGTAATGATCGGAGTCGACCGTGGTCACCCGCGGGTGCGCGTACATGGTAACGATGACCGTGCCAATGCCCGGCAGTGGATCAAACGTCTCAAAATCGGGCGCCATGCGGCTCATGCCGATGATGATGCCGTCCACCGGCAATGCGGCCATACGACGCGTGGCCTCGGCAAGCGAAAACTCCTCGGTCTTGGACATCTCGACCAGCGTGATGGCGCAATTATGCTCGCGAGCAGCGCTGGCGATGCCGTCGATCATTGAGAGGTTGCCGAACTTGGTGACATCGTTGACGCACAGGCCGACCGAATGGTAGCGACCGTCGCGCAGCGAGCGACCGGCATAACTCGGACGAAAGCCGAGCTCTTGCATAGCGGCCTGCACACGCTGGCGCGTCTGCTCGTTAACGTTGGGCAAACCGTTGGCGACGCGCGAAACCGTCTGCTGCGAAACGCCAGCAGCGCGGGCGACGTCGGCCATGGAGACCGGACGCGTACCTGTATCGTTGGACGGGCGCCTTGCCACAGGATCACCTTCACCCTTGCGAGATCTGAATAGCGTGCATGCCGGCCCGGGCAGAAACACACCCCGCGCCGAAGCCCGCTATCGTCGGACGCATGTTAACTTACTCTACTTTTTCAATCCGCAACTCTTCTGCTTTATAAGTCCATACAGCAGTACCGTTCACGGCTGTATTTCTACCGATTACCAGATTCTCAAAAAGTGACAAGCGTTGTGTTATGAGTACGTTAACATAGCCCGTAACATGCGGTATCGTGAACACTTGGTTCACGCCGCTTCAAGTTGTTAACGTACTCATAACGACGCAAAACTCGCCCGTGCGCACCAAGGAAAGGACTCCCATGACCACCCCCGACGAAAAGACATTCGCCACGCTCACCAAGCTGTTCGAGGAGGAGTTTGGCCCCATCGGCGACCGCCAGGTGCTCTATGTGCACGCGCCCGGCCGTTCCGAGATCAGTGGCAACCACACCGACCACGAGGGCGGCCACGTTATCGCCGGCTCGCTTGATGTCGCCGTTGACGGCATCGCCGTGGCAACCGACTCCAACAAGGTTCGCGTAGCCGACGAGGGCTATCCCACCTTTGAGATCACACTCGATACGCTAGATGTTCAGGAGTCCGAGAAGGGCACCTCCGCAAGCCTCGTCCGCGGTATGGCCCACGAGATTGCAGCTCTTGGCGTTGAGCCCCACGGCTTCGACTTCGCCTTCACCTGCTCCGTCCCCTCGGGCGGCGGCCTTTCCAGCTCTGCCGCCGTCGAGGCCGCATACGGTCGTGCCATGGAAACCCTCTGGGGCGCACCTGCCATCGAGCCCGTCGCGCTCGCCCAGATGAGCCAGCGCACCGAGAACAACTACTACGGCAAGCCCTGCGGTCTGATGGACCAGGCCGCCGTATGTCTGGGCGGCCTTGCCTACATGGACTTTGAGGACCAGGCTCAGCCTAAAACCCAGAAGCTCGAGCTCAACTTTGAGGATCACGGTTATGCGCTCGTGCTCGTTAAGGTCGGTGCCGACCACGTGGCCGCCACCGATGACTACGCCGCCGTTCCGCGCGAGATGCAGGACGTCGCCGCCGAGTTTGGCAAGGCACGCCTGTGCGAGGTAAACGTGGCGGACTTTGACGCCAAGCTCCCCGAGCTGCGCGCCAAGCTGGGCGACCGTGCCTGCCTGCGCGCCGTTCACTACTGGTACGAAAACGGCCTGGTCGACAAGCGCTGGGCAGCCCTGAACGCCGGCGACATCGACCAGTTCCTGGTCCTGACGCGCGAGTCCGGCGCCAGCTCTGCCATGTACCTGCAGAATGTCGTTGCCAAGCTGGGCTCCGAGCAGCCTTCCATGTATGCCCTGGCGCTGGCCGAGCACGTGCTCGACGGCCGCGGCGCCGTTCGTATCCACGGTGGCGGCTTTGGTGGCACCATCCAGGCCTTCGTGCCGCTCGACCTGGTCGACACCTTCATCGCCAAGATGAACGGCTGGCTGGGCGAAGGCTCTGCCCGTCACTACGCCATCTCTGACAAGGGGGCTTACGCGGCATGGCTGTAATGACTGACGTGCGCGAGGCCGCGCAGAACCTGATCGAGTACGCTATCCACCGATCGATGATCGGCCAGGACGATCGCATCTGGGCATACAACACCATTTTGGAGTGCATCGGCGCCACGGGCCCCGCACTCGATATGGCCTGGGCGCTCCAGGTTGAGAAACTCTCGCTCTTGCACCCCGATACACTCCCCGACTTTGACCTGGAGGGCACGCTTGCCGTGCTTTCCGAGGCCGCCGTGGCCAACGGTGCTGCCGAGGACACGGCGTCGGGCCGCGACCGCATCGCCATGCGCATCATGGGCGGGCTCATGCCGAGGCCTTCGGTTGTAAACGAGGAGTTCAACGGACGTATGGGCGTCCACGAGCCCCGCGCCGCGACCGACTGGTTCTACGGCCTGTGCTGTGACGCCGGTTACGTGCGCCGCGCCGCCATCGCGCGCAACATCAAATGGAGCACTTCCACCAACTGGGGCGACCTGGAGATCACTATCAACCTGTCCAAGCCTGAGAAGGACCCGCGCGATATTGCCGCGGCCGGCGCCGCCAAGAACACGGGCGAGAAGTATCCCGCCTGCCAGCTCTGCATCGAAAACGAGGGCTATCCCGGACGTTCCGCCGCAGCCGACGGCGGCGCTCACCCCGCCCGCCAGAACCTGCGCATTATCCCCATTGAGCTCGACGGCGAGCGCTGGGGCTTCCAGTACAGCCCGTATGCGTACTTTAACGAGCACTGCATTGCCATGAGCTCCGAGCATCGCCCGATGCACGTCGACCGTAAGGGACTGACCTGCCTGCTCGACTTTGTGGACCTGTTCCCGCACTACTTTATTGGCTCCAACGCCGACCTGCCCATCGTGGGCGGCAGCATTCTCAGCCACGACCATTTCCAGGGCGGCCACTATGAATTCGCTA
>URMO01000093.1 GCA_900549085.1 uncultured Collinsella sp.
GAACACAAGATTGGGAATTGCGCTGAGCAGCGGAGCCACCTGAGGCACCGCAACCTCGTGAGCCCTACCCTTGGGATGGGCCGTGAGCAGCACCGTTTTTGTCGTAACGTTCGATAGCGCATCAGCGATATTCGCAAGACGCTCCGACCCCTGCGGATCGTCGACGATAAACACCAGATAGCCCGGAACGATCTGCATCTCGGGACCGTGGACGAACTCCTCGCCTTCGTGATGCATGGCAGGAATCTTGATGGTCTCGCTCAGCTTGAGGGCCGCCTCTTCGGCAACGCCATAGTTGGGGCCGTTGCCGACGACCATGGCGGGCGTGTGCTCAGAAAGCTCGAGCATGTGGTCTTGGACATATGCCTCGGCGGTCTTGCACATCACGGCATTGGCCTGGATAGCCTCACGCAGGTCGTCAAGACGCTGGGCAACGCCCTTGGCGTCAATCGTTCCGCGCGCCTGACCGCCGTAAATACCAAAGAGCACCAGGTACTCAACGAGCACCTCGACGCCCAGAGTCACAAAGTCCACCGACTCGACGCCCACACCGTAGTCAAGAACGATGTCAGCGTGTTCCTTGATGGGTGCCTCGACGTTTGCCGTGAGCGCAACTGCAGCCATATCGTGTGCGCGCATGTAATCGAGCGCCGCAATCGTATTGGTCGAATAGCCACTCTGCGAAACGGCAATGTTGAGCACATGCTGCGGATAGGTGTGTTCAAAATCGACGAAGGCCTCGGGCGTCACAACGGACACCTGCATTTGCAGGGCATCTTGCAGGTAATCGCGGGCGCAATCGGCGGCATGGCGCGACGAACCCGAAGCAACGATGCGCAGCGCGTCAAAAGAACCGGACTGGAAAATATCAACGAGCTGCGCTACCAGCTCAGACGAACGCTCGAGGTTCTCCCCCATACGCACATGGGCAAGCTGAACGTAATCGAGCATCTTCATCGTCTCACCTCGTAACAAATCATTAGTATTTGATACCAATCACAGTTACAGGTTACGGCTTTTTGATACCTCTTTGTCGATTAATTTATCCCCATCGGCGAACGGTCGATTTTGAGCCCTGTAAGGTTGTATATACAGCTGACCCAACGATCAAAACTGGTTAGTTTCCCAGCCGTTATTCACAAAATACCAGCTAGTACGTATAGGTGTAGCCGCCCGTATCGCCACGATTGAAGGACTTTACATACTCGATAGCCTGACCGCTCGCGTCATAGCTCACGCATTCCAAAAGCAAAACAAGATCGCCCTGTTCCAGTCCAAGGAGGCCGGCATCTCGTGCGCCCAGCGCTTCGATATCGAGCTTTTCCTGTGCCATGACTGGCTTTCGGCCCAGCATCTCATAGGTCTCGTACAAACTGAAGACCGACACGTCAATATCTTCGATGGTTGGGAACAGCAGGCAGGGAATCAGCGCCGTCTCAATCGATACGGGGCTACCGTTTATGCAGTTCAGGCGTCGAACGGAATAGAGCAGGTCGTCCTCGGCGATGCCAAACAGGTCGGCGTAATATGGCCCCGCATAACGCTTGGAACGCGCGAGAATACGGACGGACGGCTCGCCGCCCGAAGCACGGACCGATTCACGGAAACCGACCGTGCGTTCAAAAAAAGCAGGTACTTTCTGCGCCACAAAGGCACCTTTTCCCCGAACACGGCGAATCTGCCCGCGCCGAACCAGCTCATCGACAGCGCTTCGGATGGTCAAGCGTGTCGTACCAAATTCCTCGGCAAGGTCTTTTTCGGACGGAATCATGGAACCCGTGGGATATATACCGCGCTCGATACGTTCCTCGATGCGGCGTCGAATGCGCATATAAACCGGGGTGGCATCTACTGTTTCAGCCATTGTTCACCTGCCACGCTCCTCATGCCGTTCTCTTCGCCGTTATCGGCAAAGCGGAACTTTGTGGGCAAAATCACCGATTTGCAATGCTCCACAAAACGCATGTCCTTATCAAATTCGATCGAGCTCTCATAGAACACCGGCGTTCCCTCTTCTTGCTGGAGCAGCTCGGCCTCTTCGGCGTTCAAACGCGAGATGGAGATATGCTCACGTCCATGCTCAACACGCACGCCACCTTCTTTGAGCAAGACATCGTAAAGGCTCTCACACTCAAAATCGTGCTCGGGAAGCGCGGGGCACAGGGACAGGTTAACGTGAGCGGTCTCGATTGACGCCGGCTCGCCCTCTATAAGTCGAATGCGCTGCATGCGGAGTAAAGGAGCGCCCACAGCCACCCCAAGCTTGTCGGCAAGCGCCTCATCCGCCTCGATGGTCCCGGTGGAAACCAGACGAGAAGAGGGGTGCAGGCCGGCAGTCCGCACAGCATCGGAAAAGTTATACGTTTCCTGGAAGATATTCAGCGGCTTGGGAGGACACACATACGTACCCGATCCGCGACGGCTCTCGAGCGTTCCACACGAGATGAGCCGCGTGATACCGGCGCGCAACGCCGTACGCGAAACGCCAATCTCTTCGCACAGCACGCGCTCAGCCGGCAGGCGATCGCCGCCGGCAAGCTGGTGGTGCTGGATATACCAAAGAATTCCCTCAACAGCACGATCTTTGGGGGGAATTGCATAAGATTCGCCTGCCATTGCACAGACTCCTCATTCAGAAACGTATGCCGCCAAAATTAGACCAGCCCTCCCATGGCATCAAATTCGGCCTTGATCTTCTCAGCGACATTCCGATACGACTTATATAGACTTGAATCGCGTTTGACTTCGTCGGTCATAACGGGAATCTCTAATTTGGAAACCTCGTCTTTTCCCGTCTGAACCGCCACAACAACGCCCATACCAAGACACATATTACGCTTGGCAGCGTTTATTTTCGCCGCCTTGGCAGGATTTGCCAGGATACGCTGGGCAAATTCCTGTTTTGAGGCCACTTCCTCGGCCTCCGGATCGCCCGCCTCGGCCACTTCGCACTGCAGCACATCCGCGTAGTCAAAAATCCTCGGGGTCGCACCACGCTGATGCACGGCCCACTTGCGACGCGTGGCATCCTGGTAGATAGCCGGCAAAAACGTAAACCGCGGCGGGTCCAAAATCGTATCCGTGATGGTAAACACATCGGGATCAAAGGCATCCTGCGGGTTTTTCTTCTTGAACAGCCCCATATCAGCCTCCCGTACTAGCATTAAACAACTCAAGCCGAATATAGCACCAATTTCAAGCTCATGCTTTAGCAGATCGGTGCGCGGCGTCTATGGCTCGCCCAGCGGAAGAGCTTACGGACGAGGGCCGGGGCGCCTGCTTTGTTTTGAGAAGTTCGCGAAGCCCACCTCTCAAAACAAAGCAGGCACCCCGGCCCCGCCGGCAAATAGCGGACACTCCGCATGCAATCTATGCAAACAAACAAGTGTGCTTAACTATATTCGGTAAGATCGAGCACACTGCCCTTCACGATAAGCGCCGGCTCCAGAACGACCTCTTCGGCACGTCTACCGCCCCTACCGGCAAGACGCTTGGACATGCAGCCAAAAGCATGCTCCGCGAGGACACCAGGATCCTGCTCAATCGCGGTCAGCGCCGGCTCAAAGAGAACGTCGGCTGCCGAGTTGTCATAGCTTACGACCGAGATATCGCCCGGGATGCTCTTCCCCATCTCGTGCAAGCGCTTGAGCAGACCGAGGGCAATGTTATCCGAGCTTGCGAACACGGCGGTGGCGTCAGTTGCGAGCACCGCCTCCGAGGCCTCATAGGCGCTCGGAATGTAGTACTCGCTCTCAAACTCCAAACGTGCGTCGATAGGCAGGCCAACCTCGCGCAGCGCGCGCTCATAGCCGGCAAGTCGCTTACGCCCCGTATTGGAACGGCGCGCGTTAACCAAGCAGGCAATGCGACGGTGGCCCTGCTCGATCAGATAGCGAGTGGCCATGTAGCCACCCATCTCGTGGTCGAACATCACCTTGTCGCACTCGAGCCCCTCAATGGCACGGTCGACCATCACGGCAGGGATAGGCAGATGGCTGACTTCTTCGCGCAGGGCGCGGTCGTCGGAGAACTCGTCGCCCACCACCAGGAAGACGCCATCAACGCCGCGCGTCACCAGCTGGCGCAGCAGCTCCAGATCGTCGTCGGCACTTCCACCCGAGCTGGTAATGAAGAGCGCATAGCCGTCCTCGCGGCAGCGCTTTTCCAGGCTACCGGCGAGCGAGGCAAAAAAGCGGCTCTCGATGTTAGGGACGATAAGGCCCAGCGTGCGCGACTCGCGCATGACCAGGCTGCGCGCGATCTGGTTGGGAACATAGTGGTTGCGCGCCGCGACCTCTTTGATGAGCTTGCGGTTTTCTTCCGAGATGCGACAGGGCCGATTATTGAGCACAAGCGAGACCGACGAGGGGGAAAGCCCCACCTCCTGGGCGATCTGCTTGAGGGTGACTTTGTTGGCCATCTCGCTCCTTCCGGGTTTACGCGCAATCTCTTGAAAGTATAGCGACCACCCCTCTACCTCGGTGATAAACACTTTACCAATCCGGTAGACGGCTGTTTTATCGCCGCCAGCGCACCAAATCCGTCCGGGTGGGGTATATTGCAATCGATTGATGACAACGACCACCAAAAGGCGGATATTCGTATGCACGAGAACGACTTTTTTAACGAGGACCTGCTGTGCGCGCTTGCTGGCGTTGCCGGCGAGGACAACGTGCTGATGAGCGAGCCCATGCGCGAGCACACCACGTTTAAGATCGGCGGCCCGGCCGACGTCTTTGTCACGCCCGATACCGAGCAGGGCCTCGTCGCCACGCTCGACACCTGTTATCGCTGCGACCTGCCGCTCACCATCGTGGGCAACGGCTCCGACCTGCTCGTCGGCGACAAGGGCATCCGTGGCGTCGTCGTGGCGCTGGGCGAAGGCCTCTCCAACATTACGGTCGACGGTACGCACGTCACGGCGGCGGCCGGCGCCTTGCTTTCCGATGTCGCCGCTGCGGCAGCCGAGGCCGGTCTCACCGGCATGGAGCCCATCTCGGGCATCCCCGGATCGGTCGGCGGCGCCTGCTACATGAACGCCGGTGCCTACGGTGCCTGCATGGCAGACGTGCTGGAGTCTGTGCGCGTCTACAAGCGCGCCCGCATGCTCGACGACGGCACCCGCGGCAGCGGCAACATCATCGAGTTCGATGTCGATGAGCTCAACCTGGGCTATCGCAAGAGCCGCATCGCCGACGACGGCTTTATCGTGCTTTCGGCCACTTTCAATCTCGCCCCGGGCAACGCCGCGATGATCAAGGCCGACATGGACGACTACCGTCAGCGTCGCGAGGACAAGCAACCGCTCGACATGCCGAGTGCCGGCTCCACCTTCAAGCGCCCCGAGGGTTACTTTGCCGGCAAGCTCATCATGGATGCCGGCCTGCGAGGACACGCCGTTGGCGGCGCGCAGGTAAGCGAAAAGCACTGCGGCTTCATCGTCAACGCCGACCACGCCACCGCCGCCGACGTCGACGAACTCATCCGCCACATCCAGGCAACCGTCAAAGACCAATTCAACGTAGACCTAGAACCCGAAGTCCACCGAGTAGGCGAATTCCTCTAAAAAAGAAGGCCCCGAAAGGGGCCTTCACCATATTTATTCAGATAACCCAGTCCGGTGTGTCGCGCTCAGGACCCGAGAGGGCCGCGTGCCCGCCCGCAATATATTTGATTGATCGCGAGTTCCGCACGCAAAGAAGGCCACGGCCGCCGAACTCGGCAAGGCTCTGGAAGTCAATTATCTGCGTAAAACCTACAATTGATTGGCAAGGGGAGGGGAACATGAGAAAACTGCTGCCGCGTTCGACGCCGGAGGCGGAGGGGATCTCGTCCGCCGCGCTGCTCGCGTTTTTCCGGGCGATCGAAGAACTGGATTCCGTCCACAGCTTCATGGTCATGCGGCACGGCCGGGTGATCGCGGAGGGGTGGAAGAAACCGTATGCCCCCGAACTCCCCCATATGCTGTTTTCGCTCAGCAAGAGCTTCACCTCCTGCGCGGGCGGGTTCGCCTGCGCGGAAGGGAAGCTTTCGCTTGATGCGCGGCTGGTCGACCTGTTCCGGGATGAATTGCCGGATCGCTACGACGAAAAGTTCGAGCGTCTGCGCATCCGTCATCTGCTTTCGATGACGTCCGGGCACGAGCACTGTGCGATGGACGACCTGGAGTTCCGGCCGAACTGGGCCCGGGCGTTTTTCGAGACCGCGCTCGCATATGAACCGGGGACGCGCTTCTGCTACAATTCCGGCGCGAGCTACATGCTCGCCGCCTCCGTCGTGCGGGCAACCGGGAAGGGGCTCCGGGAGTACCTGCGGCCGCGGCTGTTCGACCCGCTCGGCATCGCGCCGCGCTGTTGGGAGCTGTCGCCGCAGGGGATCGAGGCCGGCGGATGGGGATTCAACCTGACCACCGAAGAGATCGCCTCGTTCGCCCAGTGTCTGCTTGAAGGCGGCCGGCGGGACGGGAAGCAGATCATCCCGGCCGATTACTTCAGGCTGGCGACGAGCGTGCAGGCCGACAACTCGATGAACGACCAGCCTGACTGGAAGACAGGCTACGGCTTTCAGTTCTGGCGCTGCCGGAACGGCGCGTTCCGCGCCGACGGTTTCCTCGGCCAGTATGCGGTGGTGATGGAGGACGAAGATGCTGTGCTGATCATGTTCAACTCTTCGAACCGCCTGCAGCCTGCGCTCGACACGGTCTGGGAGACGATGTGCGCAACCATCCAGCGCGGCCTGAACAACG
>URMO01000094.1 GCA_900549085.1 uncultured Collinsella sp.
CTTGCCCGCGGTCTCCTTGGCGATGCCGTTGACCACCGTGGCGCACCGGCGCACCCCGCCGCCGGAGGAAGGCGTGGAATCCCCCCACTTCACGGCGGTAAGATCGATGCCGCGCTTGATGAGCTTAGAGCTCAACACGTCAATGATCTGCTTGGAGACAAAATCGGCCGGGGCATTGATCGTAAAGAGCTTGTCGCCCTTCGAAAGCTCGATGGTGGCGCCGGAGTCCTTGAGGTCATAGCGCTGAGAGATCTCGCGGGTGGTCTGTTGGAAGGCGTTATCGACCTCCTGCATATTGACCTCGGACACAACGTCGAAGCTGGAATCTTTAGCCATGGTTCTTCCTTTCGGTACGGGGAGCCTTAGTAGCTGTCGTACGAATAGTCATCTGAATCGTTTGCAGTCTGGTCATCGGATGCCGTGTCGGTACCGTCGGCAGATTGGGCGTCGGTGCCGTCGGTAGACTGGGGGTCGGTGCCGTCGGCAGTATCGGTGCCGTCGGCAGTATCGGTGCCGTCGGCACTCTCGCCGTCTTCGGAGTCGGTGGTCTCCTTCTTGGGAACGGTAATGGTCACGCGCGCCACGCCCGATGTCTTGGTGTCATAGCGAACCTTTTCACCGTTCTTGGTAACCGTGACATCGGAGGGCTTGGACGTGGTGATCTCGATCGAGGACTCGGGCGTGTACTCCTGCTCAAAGGGACCGGTTGCCTGGGCGCCGAAGACCGATTTACCGTCGACCTTGACCTCGATCCAGGCGGTCTTGCCCTTGGCAACGGAGACCTTGACCTTGATGACCTCGTCCTCTTTCTTTTTCGCGTTCGCCTTGGCGGCATCGGAATCGGCAGAATCCGTCGCCTCGTCGGTGCCTTCATCCTCTTCAACAGATTCGGTCTTCTTGGAAGACTTCTTGGTCGTCGTCTTGGTGGCCGCGGGCGTCTCGGGCGTCGACTCGGGTGCAGAAGAGCCGCAGCCACGCAAGAGAACCACGATGAGCAGAATCAGCAGCAGCGCAACGGCACCGATGCCAGCGTAAACGATACGCGGATCGAGTCCGTTGTTCAGGGAGACGCGCCCGCCGCTGCGTGCGCGACTGGAGCCGCCACGGCCATTCCCCTGCTGCATACGGCCGCGACCGCTATCGGGACGACCACGATATCCGCCTTGGCTCTGCGAGCCGCGCTGGCCCGAACGCGGCGCAAGCTCGCCACGGTTCTGATAGCCACGCTGGCCAGAGCGAGGCGCCGAAGAGCGCTGCCCGTAAGGCTGCGATTGCGAACGGAGGCGCGGCGTCACCTGCGTGATATCGGCGTCGGCGTAACCACCGTGGGAACGCCCGGCAGAAACTCCGCGATAACCACGACCGGAGTAGCCACCGTCGCCGTAACCGGCGCGGGGATCGCGACTCAACCCGCGAGCGGCGGGAAGCGCACGGTCATCCGGCATGGGCGTACTGCGAAAGCGATCTCGCTGAGAACGAATCTCTTCGCTGGAGCCCGTCTCGGTGATATAGCCCGCCTGCGGAGGACGCTGACCGTACCGCGTCGAGCGACCACCCTGAACCATCAGAAAGCGTCCGTTATCGACCGACGAACGCGAGTTAACGTAGCCGGCAGCATCCTGAAAACGACCGCCCTGCTGCGAGGTCTCGCGTTCATATGCCATGAGGTCGTCAAAATAAGCGTTGACGACCTCGCGCGGGTTAAGCCCCAAATAGCGAGCGTAGCTCGAAATCATGCCCTGCGCATAGCCACGCGGGGGCATCGATGCAAAGTTACCGGTCTCGAAAAACTCGATGATCTGCGGTCTGATTTTGATGGTGTTGGCGACCTGTTGGATGGAAAGGCCCATCCGGCGACGCTGTTCGAGCAGCATGTCACCAAAGCGTGCAGCCATCAGAATCCTCCAAACTCACGATCTTCACGTGCCATCTCGGCGTCGACAGACTCCAGCGCGGCAAGCCCCTCCTCGTCCAGCAGGACCTCGCGCGGCTTGGAACCGTCGGGCGGGCCGACGACACCCTTTTCTTCCAGCATGTCCATAATACGCCCGGCGCGCGCGTAGCCAACCTTGAGGCGGCGTTGCAGGCCAGATGTGGAGCCAAGCTGAGATTCCACCACAATATGGGCGGCTTCCCAGATAAGCGGGTCGTCATCCTGCGGCTCGGCAACGCCCGTGCGGACAATGCCGCCGCCACCAGCCATGGACATGGAAGCGGGCGCCACGGCAGACAGAATCTCCTCGTGATAGTCGGGCTCGCTTTGCGACTTAACGAACTCGACGATCTCATTGATCTCGTCGTCCGAGACAAAACAGCCCTGGATACGGCGGGGCTTGCCCCAGTCGACCTTGGAGAACAGCATGTCGCCCAAACCAGTAAGCTTTTCGGCGCCCATCTGGTCGATAATGACGCGGGAATCGATGCCCGTAGCCACGTTAAAGGCAATACGGTTGGTGATGTTGGCCTTAATAAGGCCCGTCACCACGTTAGAGCTGGGGCGCTGCGTAGCCACGATAAGGTGAATACCGGCGGCACGGCCCAGCTGGGCGATACGGACAATCGAGGCCTCGACATCCTTGCCGGCGACCATCATCAGGTCCGAAAGCTCGTCGATGATGATGACCAGGTAAGGCATCTTTTGCGGCGGGTTATCGTAGTGTTCAAACTCGCCGGCGGCCTGCTTTTCGTTATAGGTCGAAATCTTGCGAACGTTGAGGCGCTCGAAGACCTTCAGGCGACGCTCCATCTCGGACACGGCCCACTGCAGTGCACTGGCCGCCTGCTTGGGCTCGGTCACCACGGGCACGTAGAGATGCGGCAGGCCGTTATAGCCCGCAAGCTCGACGCGCTTGGGGTCGACCATGATCAGACGAACGTCCTCGGGAAGAGCGCGCATGAGCAGGGTCGTGATGATGGAGTTGATCATGACCGACTTACCCGAACCGGTGGTGCCGGCGATAAGCAGGTGGGGCATCTTGGCGAGGTCGGCGACAACCGGCGTGCCCTCGGCATCGCGACCGATAGCAAGCTCGAGCGGACCGCCCTTCACATAGGGAAGCACGTCGCCCAGGTTGACGTTCTGACGCTTGCGATTGGGAATCTCGATACCAACAAGCGAGGTGCCGGGGATCGGCGCGAAGATGCGCACCGACTGGGCGGCAAGCGAAAGCGCGATATCGTCCTCGAGGCTCGAGATCTTGCTCACGCGCTCGCCCTCACCGGGCTGCAGCTTAAAGGTCGTGACCGTGGGGCCAGCAATCCAGCCGACAACGCGGGCGCTACGGCCAAACTCGAGCAAGGTGGACTGCAACGACTCGGCAGTCTGTTCAAGCTCCTTATCAGAAGACGCGGAGGACGCCGACTGCGGATTGGCGTGCAGGATTTCGAGCGGCGGGAGCTTGAGGCCGTCCTCTTGTTCGCCCTCGGCATCGGTAGCGGTGCCATCCGCTCCCCCATCGCCGGCTGCAACAGGAGCTGCGGAAGCCGTAGAAGAGGCATCGGCAACCTTGGGATGCTTTAGGAAGTCGGGGATCTGCGGAGCTGCCGAAACGGGATTCACGGCAAACGGCGGTTCGGACTCATCAGCCTTGTCCGGGTCGTCTTCTATCGAAAACTGTCCGGTGACCTGTCCTGCCTTGGCACGGCGACGCGGCAGCAAGGTTGTCTTGGCGGTCTCGAGCGGAGTCTCGTCGTCCTCGTCATCGCCCTCGGTGAGTTCGATTTCGCTATCGGACCAAGACGGGTCGGGCTCGCTCGTGTTGAGCTTGGGCGCAGCCTTGCCCTTCTTGGCATGGCGACGCGGCAGCAGCGTGGTCTTGGCGCGCTCGGCCTCCACGGCCTCGGAGACGTCGACAAACGGATCATCGTCCTCGTCATCATCCAAAACCGCATCGACATCGCCACCCATGACCGTGGTCACGGCGGCGTCAGTTCCCTTCTGGAGCAGAATGCTCAGGTGCGGACGGGCGACGCCGGGAACCGACAGGGCCTCTTCATCGCCCCACGGGCTCGCATTGACATCGGCACGACGACGCTCGGCAAAATCGGCGGCGCGATCACGTGCGGAGCGCAAAACGCCACCCACCGAAAAGCCAATGATGACCAGGCCAACGACGACAAGGCCCAGCAAGACAACCATAGCGATAGGTTTACCCAGGGCGTTTTGCAAGGCACTTGCGATAAAGGCGCCAATGTAGCCGCCCGAGGCGGAAAGGTTCTGCGGCGTAAACATGAGGTCGCACGAGTCGATCGTACCCGGAACCATCAACGATAGGATAGAAACAATGGCCACAAAGACCACGGCACCACCCGCGACCGAGCGAATGTTGAGCGGCGAGTCCTCACCCAAAAAGAGCGTGGCGGCAAACAGCAAGATGACGATCGGCAGCACGTAGGCGCCCAGGCCAAAGCCGAGGTGATAGAAACCGGCAACCGCAGCTGTCACGGGTGCCGTTGCCGGAGAAATCACGGCAATGAAGGACGCAATCGCCAAAACGGCAATGATAACGCCGGCGATATCGCGATTGGCCGAAGGCTCGACCAGGGGTTCGAACTCATCGAACTCGGACTCGTGGCCCTTATTGGCACGCAGATGGGAACCGGCACCCTTAGCAGATGCCGGTTGGTTGTTGGATTTGTTGCCTTTGGCGTTTTGTGCAGATCCGCGCGCCAAACTAAACCTCCATGACGACTGGGATGATCATCGGACGGGTGCGCGTGCGGCTCCAGATAAAGTTGGAGAGCGAATCGCGCACGGCCTTGCGAATGGCATCGGAGCCGCTACTGGTAAAGCTAAACTTGCCCTTCTCGATCGTCTTCATGATGGCTGCGGAGGCATCCTCGGAGAACTGGTCGTCGATGGCAAACAGATGGTGGAGGAACGAAACGCCGCGGCCCGAGAACTCGATAGCCTCGATCTTCTTGTGCTTGAGCGAGACGATGGCAACAGCCGTGACCATACCGTCGTTGGCGAGCTTTTGGCGATCGCGAAGGACGATGGGGTCGGTGTCGCCGATGCGCAGACCGTCGACATAAACGACGCCGGACTCGACGGGCGCACCGCGTTTGACGATACCGCCCCGCATCTCGAGCGTGTCACCGTTATCGAGGATAAAGATGTGATCGTCCTTAAGGCCCATCTTGCGGGCTAGCTGGGCATGGGCGCGCAGGTGAACGGCCTCGCCGTGAACCGGCATAAAGTAGGTGGGCTTGGCCATGGCCATCAGGAGCTTGAGCTCCTCCTGGCTGCCGTGGCCCGAGACGTGGACGAGTGCGCGATTCTTATCCCACACGTCGCAGCCAAGCTTGGCCAGGCTGTTGACGACCTGCTGCACGGCCTTCTCGTTGCCGGGAACGGGAGTTGCCGAGAGGATGACGGTATCGCCCTCGTGGATGGAGAGCGTCTTGTGCTCGCCGTTGGCCATGCGGGACAGGGCCGACAGCGGCTCGCCCTGAGAACCGGTGCACATGACGACGATCTTATCGTCGGGCAGGTTATCAATGTCGAAGGCATCGATGATATCGGCATCGTCGATGTTGAGATAGCCAAGCTCACGCGCCACGCGGGTGTTGGTGAGCATGGAACGTCCGGTCACGACGACCTTGCGGCCACACTTGCGGGCGGCATCGCAGATCTGCTGCAGGCGATGGATGTGGCTCGAGAACGACGCGACGAACACGCGGCCCGGCGCGTTCTTGATGGCGTGCAGCAGGTTGGGGCCGACCTCGGCCTCGGACTTGGTAAAGCCAGGAACCGTGGCGTTGGTGGAGTCGGAAAGCAGCAGGTCGATGCCCTGCTTGGCAAAGCGGCTGATGGCGGCATAGTCGGGCGTGACGCCATCGATGGGCGTCTGGTCGAGCTTAAAGTCGCCCGTGTGCATAACGGTGCCCTGGTTGGTGCGAATAAACACGCCCAAAGCACCCGGAATGGAGTGCGTCATGGAGAAGAAGTCGAGCGAGATGCCACCGAGATTGACGTGGCTGCCGCCCTTGACCTCACGGAACTTGGGCGCGCGAATGCGGAACTCGGAGAGCTTACCCTCGATAAAACCGAGCGTCAGCTTGCTCGAGAAGATGGGCACCTTGTTGTTGAGGTCCTGCAGCAGGTACGGAAGCGAACCGGTGTGGTCCTCGTGGCCGTGGGTGACGACGATGCCGCGGAGCTTCTCCTCGTTCTCCAGGACATAGGTGTAGTCGGGAAGCACCAGGTCGATACCGGGCTGGGAGTCGTCGGGGAACATGAGGCCGGCGTCGACGAGCACCATGTCGTCGCCGCACTCGAAGACCGTCATGTTCTTGCCGATGCCGTCAAGGCCGCCGAGCGGAATGATCTTCAAGGGAGATGATTTTTTAGCTGCCATAGGTTCGTGTGGTTTCCTTTCTTCGAAACGGGTCTGGAACAACCGACGGGGCGCTTCTGGCAAACCGACCGCCGGGAACGTACAAACATGCACCATAGAGTCGATGCAGTAACCACAGTATGATACCCATTTGCCCACCAACAGACCACCCATGCATCAAAGCCCCATCTGAACCTGTGTATCCCGCCGGTCTGGGCTCAGCGGCCCCGGCACGGGCTAAGTTTCCTGCTCTACAGTCCTGCTCACGACGGAGGCCACATTAAGTGGCCTCCTGTTCGTGCGGAACTCGCGATA
>URMO01000095.1 GCA_900549085.1 uncultured Collinsella sp.
CCATAGCGCAGCAGCTCATGGCGTGCTTCGACGCGGCGCCTAGACAGGCAGAGCCCGCGTCTATCGAGGTCGAAAGCCTTTCGGAGTCTACGCAGGAGCTCATCGACCGCAGCATTGCCGAGTTGCTGAGCGCGCGCGGGCTGGATGTAGCGTCGCTTGGTCAGAGCGACCGTGTGGACGTCATTCGCCACCTCAACGGCAACGGGGTGTTCATGCTCAAGGGCGCCGTGGCCTGCGCCGCCACCGCGCTGGGCATCTCGGAGCCCAGCGTCTACCGCTACCTGCAAAAAGTCCGCAAGGAAGGCTAAACGTTATCCCTTGGGGACAGAGGGAAACGGATCATTTTTGTCGCATCGCTTGACAAAAGACCCTGCAGTTCACACGCACTGCAGGGTCTTTTGCATGTCATGTTTTGTTTTCGCCAACGTCTTAGAGAGCGGCGACGACCTCGATCTCGACCAGACCGCCGGCCGGAAGAGCGGCAACCTGGAAAGCGCTGCGCGCGGGGAACGGAGCCTCGAACTTGGAAGCGTAGATCTCGTTCACGGCAGCGAAGTCGGCGATGTCGGCCAGGTAGACCGTGGTCTTGACGACATCGGCAAAGGTGGCGCCGGCAGCGGTCAGCAGGGCCTCGACGTTAGCAAGGGACTGCTTAGCCTGGGCCTCGACGCCCTCGGGCATCTTGCCGGTTGCGGGGTCGATGCCCAGCTGGCCGGACAGGAACACCATGTTGCCGGTCTGGATGCCGGGGGAATACGGGCCGATGGCTGCGGGCGCGTTAGCGGAAGACACGACGGTCGTGCTCATGTTTTTCTCCTTACGATCAGATAGAGAGCGTGAGCGCGGCGTTCACACCGGGAGGCACAATTCGGTCTGAACACCGCGCTTGATTTGGGATACTACTCAAGGTTTCCGCGCGATGCAAGATTATTATCACGTTGCGAGAATATTTTATCGCCCAACGGCGCCTGTCAGCCGCTGAACGGCACGACCGGACGGTGAAGCTCAAAATGATCCGTTTCCCTCCGTCCCCATCGGATCAGGCGATCCATAGGGGACAGAGGGAAACGGATCATTTTTGCTGCAAGGGCTGCTGAAGACTTTATCCTGCTTGGGCCACAGGGCTCGTCTGCCGCAACAGCACCACTATACTTTTGAATATCTGAGCATTTTGAAAGGCAGGATATGACCGCAACCGCCAGTCGAACCACCAACCGCAGACCCGAGCTCTTGGCCCCCGCCGGAGGCCCGGAGCCCTTTGCCGCCGCACTCGCTGCCGGGGCAGACGCCATCTACTGCGGCATGGGAAGCTTCAACGCCCGCCGCAAGGCCACCAACTTTACCGACGAGGCCTTTGAGCAGGCCTGCCGTGCTGCACACCTGGCCGGGTCGCGCGTCTACGTCACGGTCAACATCGTCATCAAGCAGTCCGAGATGGGCGATGCGCTGCAACTCATCCATCGCTGCTCCACGCTGGGCGCCGACGCCTTCATCATCCAGGACTGGGGTCTGTTCTTTGAGGTCAAGCGCACCATGCCCGGCATCGAGACGCATATCTCAACCCAAGCAAACATCCACGACGACCGCGGAACCCTTTGGTGCCGCGAGCAGGGCGCCGACCGCGTGACCCTCTCGCGCGAGCTTTCCATCGACGAGATTGCCGCCATTCACGATGCCGCGCCCGATGTGGACCTGGAGGTCTTTAGCCATGGCGCCATCTGCTTTTGCTACTCGGGCCTGTGCCTGCTTTCGAGTTTTGCCATGGCGGGACGATCGGCCAACCGCGGCATGTGCGCTCAGCCCTGTCGCCTGCCTTACGAGCTAATCGACGAGAACGGCCGCACGCTCTCCCCCGCCGGCCGCGAGCGTGCGCTATGTCCGCGTGACACCAACACTTCACAGCTTGTTCGCCGTCTGTATGACGCCGGCGCCGCATCGCTCAAGCTCGAGGGCCGCATGAAGGCGCCCGATTACGTGTACTCAATCGTCGATGTGTATCGTCACGAAATTGACGACATGCTGGCAGGGGTCGCCGTTGCCAAGGACGAGGAAGCCGCCCGCCAGCGCCAGCTCAAGCGCTGCTTCAACCGCGACTTTACGCACGCCTATCAGGACGGCACCTCGGGCGACGAGATGATGAGCTACGAGCGCTCCAACAACCGCGGCCAGATCGTGGGCACGGTGCTGGGCAGCCGCCCGGCCAACCGCGATGTGCGCGGCCTCAAGCCCGACGACCGCCGTCGCCGCGCCGCCATCGCCCGCATTGAGCTGTTTGAACCCGTGGGCAAGGGCGACTTGTTGGAACTTCGCCACGATGACGAGTTCGACCAGTTCCTAACCACTATCGCTACCGATGATGCCGCCGCGGGCGACATCATCGAATGTCGCGTTCCCCGCAGCATGCCCGAAGGCTGCCGCGTCCGCGTAATTCGCAGTCAGCGTGCCATTGACGCCGCCGGCGCCGCGCTCAAGCGCGATGTGCTGCGCCGCCGAGCTGTTGATGTGTCCGTCGTGGCGCGCCTGGGCGAGCCGTTTACTGTCAAACTCACCTGCTGTGATAACCCCGCGCTCATCGCCACCGCCACGGGCTTCACCGTCGAGGCCGCCAAGACCCGTGCGGTTGAGGCATCCGACCTGGTGGAGCACGTCGGTCGCATGGGCTCCTCGCCCTTTGAGGCTGCGAGCTTTGATGTGACGCTCGATGAGGGCTGCGGCATGGGCTTCTCCGCTGTGCACAAGGTGCGCGCTGCCGCCTGTAAAGCGCTCGAGGAGGCCATTCTGGCACCGTACGAGGAGCGTGCGAAAACGCTCGAGTTGCCGGTGCTCGACAAATGTACGCGCGCCATGCCCGAGCATTACCGCGACGAGCCGCAAATCTGCGCCGCCGTCACCACGCTCGAAGCCGCCGAGGCAGCTCGTGCCGAGGGCGCCGCGCGCATCTATATGACCACCGATGCGCTCGAGGCTGTCGGACTCTCCCCTGCCGATGCATTTGAGCAGGGTATCGTGCCTGTACTCGACGAGGTCTGCCGCACCGTCGACCACGAGCGCGTCGATCCCTGGATCAATGCTGGAGCCACCGTCGCCGTCGGCAATATCTCCGAGCTCGCCGTAGCCGCGCAGGCCGGCGCCACAGCCGAGATTCGCTCTTGCCTGCCGGTGCACAACACGCCCTGCATGGAGGCACTTGCCGAGCGCGGCGCCGGTGCGTTTTGGCTCTCGCCCGAGATCACGCTCGACGAGATTGTCTCGCTCGGCGCCGCCGCGCCCGCTGCTCTGGGCATCACCGTCTTTGGCCGCCCGCGCGTCATGACAAGCGAGCATTGCATTCTGCAGGTTGCCAATGGCTGCATCCACGATTGTGCCAACTGCCGCCTGCGTGCCCGCAAGCTCTCGCTCAAGAATATCGACGGAAAGGTCATGCCCGTCCGCACCGACATCCACGGCCGCTCTCGCCTGTACGATGCCTACCCCATCGACCTCACGCCGCAGGTTCCTCAGCTGCTCGATGCCGGTGTGCGTCGTCTCATGGTGGACGGAACGCTGCTCGAGACGGATGAGGTGGGCCGTGCCGTCGCCCGCGTCCGTCGTGCCGTCGAAGCAGCGCATGCCGGCCGCAAGCCCGCCGCCCGCCTACGCGGGGCGACCTCGGGCTGCATGTTTGTGGGAATCAGCTAACCGAAAGGCTTACACGTGAACGAAGAACCTCAAGTCCTCTACTGCGACGCCTGGCTCATGGCCATCGACAAGCCCGCCGGCATGATCGTCCACGGCGACGGCACCGGCGAGCGCACGCTCACCGACTACGCCAGCGATCTGCTGCTGGCGATGGGCGACGGCTTTGCCGCGACCGACATGCAGCCGCTCAACCGCCTGGACCGCGACACCACCGGCGTGGTGCTGTTTTCGCTCGACAAGCAGACGCAGCCCGCCTTTGACCAGATGGTCATCGACCACGCTTTCGAAAAGCACTACCTGGCGCTCGCCGAGGGCAAGATCGACTGGAACGAAAAGCTCATCGACAAACCCATCGCCCGCGACCGTCACGACAGCCGCAAGATGCGCGTCGGCGCCAGCGGCAAGCCGTCTCAAACGCGCGTGAAGGTACTCAAGCGTCTTAAGAGCCGTCGTGGCCTGCCCGCGCGCTCGTATATCGATGTCGAGCTGCTCACCGGCCGCAAGCACCAGATCCGCGTGCACCTGGCAAGCGAGCGTCATCCCCTGGTAGGCGACGAGCTCTACGGCACGCCGCGTCCCTGCGGCCTGATGCTCCATGCCCACAGCGTGTCCTTCACGCATCCCGTAACCGGCGAGCACATCCACATCGAAGCCCCCTGCCCCTGGGAGCCCTAAACCACCACAATGGGGACAGGCACCTTTGTGGTGGTTTTGGCCTTGTCCCATCGCTAGACCGTGATGACGTTGTCCATTATCTGGTACTTGGCGGGCACCTCGCCCGCGGTGATAATCGTTGCATCGCGGAAGTCCGCGAACTTGACGGGCGCCACCATACCAAATTTGCTGGCGTCCGAGATTACGAAGCGTTTGGCGGTATGGCGCATCGAGATACGCTTGACCTGCGCTTCCTCGATATCCGGTGTGGTGAGACCTTGCTCGGCGGCGATGCCATTGGAACCCCAAAAGCCGCAGTTGAAGTTATAGCGGTCTAGGGTTGCCAAGGCATCGGGACCGACGAGCGCCTCGGTCTCGGGCTTGAGCTCGCCGCCCAGCACCACGGTACGCATACCGCGCAGGGCGAGATGCTGAGCATGGAGCACGGAATCGGTCACATAGGTGACGCCGTCGAGATGCGGGAGATGTTCGATGAGCTTGAGGGTCGTGGAGCCCGAATCGATATACACAAAGCTCTCAGGCTCCACCAGGGCCGCGGCACGGGCGCAGATGCGCTCCTTGTCGTCGTTATGGAGATCGCTGCGCTCGCTGATCGTCAGGTCGCGCGTCACGTGCGCGCGCTCCAGACTCGTCGCGCCTCCGTGCACCTTGGCGATACGGTGCGCGCGGTCGAGCGTTTGCAAGTCACGGCGAATGGTGGACGATGTCACGCCCAGGGCTTCGGCAAGCTCCGGTACGGTAACCGAGCCGGCCTGCTGCACCATCGACACGATCGCGTTGAGCCTATCTTCCGCAAGCATCGCTTACTCCTCCTCGGGGTACACGACTCCCCAATCGGCGCGGAGCTTGGTCATCAGCTCCATAACATCAGAAGCATAGCCCAGAAGCTCGCGCTTCGAATCATCGCCGGCAACGGCCTTCTCCAGGTCGGCCATCTCGTAGCACAGAGCGTATGCCTCGGTGCCAGCGTGGACCTCCTCACGGTGACCGTCTGCAGTCCACACAATGGTCGCATGGTCGGCACGCGGATACTCGTTGACCTCGATATAGCACTTATCGAAGCTGATAACCGAGCGCTTGGGCTGCTTGGAGTGGAGCGTAAGGCTCACGACGCCCAGCTGCTGCTCGGCGTTACGGCAGACAATGCCGCCCGCAACGTCGACACCGGTCTCACAGGTATTGCCCAGAGACACGACCTCGGCGGGTTGGCTGGCCATAAATAGGCGCATGACGGAGAGCGCATACACGCCAATGTCGAGCATGGCGCCGCCGGCAAGACTACGGTTGTAGAAGCGGTTGGTCAGGTCACCGTACTCCTTATAGCTGCCAAAGTTGAGCTGGGCGAGGTTCATGCGGCCAAAGTCGCCTGCATCCATGCGACGGCGCAGCTCCTGATACAACGGCATGTGGAGCACCGTGGTGGCATCCATAAGGACCACGTTGTGCTCGTCGGCGATGGCACGGGCCTCGTCGAGCTCGGCAGAGTTGAGGGTAATGGCCTTCTCGCAGAGCACGTGCTTGCCGGCAGCCAGCGCGGCACGCAGATAGGTGATATGCGTGTTGTGCGGCGTGGTGATATAGACGGCGTCGATGTCCGGATCGGCGTAGAGGTCCTCAACCGTCTCGTACACCTTTTCGACGCCATACTGCTCGGCAAAAGCCTGGGCCTTGGACAGCGTGCGGTTGGCGACACCCGCGAGCTTGCGACCGGCCAGAGCGAGGGACTGGGCCATTTGGTTGGCGATAACGCCGCACCCGATCACGGCCCAGCGGAGCTCGGGGGTCGTAAAGATATCATCGGGGAACGGCTGATCCTGGACCGAGGCAAACGCCGCCTTTGCGGCTGCCGCGGAGTCGAGTGGAACCTGCTTGGAATCTGCCATGAATGCCTCCTGCGTCGTGAAAAGTCTTTCAATTCTGACAGCTATATATTCGCACAAATACGCGTGTATGTGCGTACTTCTGCGTATATAACCGCCAAACGGTCAAAATACAACCGCAGACGGCGCATATACACGCATGGTCACGCAATCCTGCGCACGCAAATACGCACAAATGCGCACTAGTCATTGCTCAGAGACGGGGAATTCTACTTAGAACTTCAAAGACAGGATGATCCGCTTCACCACGTCACTCATGGCGCGCTGCAACTCTAAGGACCGTCCCAAACTGCCGACAGCAAAGGAACGTCCCCAGGCGCCGGC
>URMO01000096.1 GCA_900549085.1 uncultured Collinsella sp.
GAACGGCCCTTAATGTGCTCTTCGTGCGAGCAGGACTGTAGAGCAGGAAATCTCACTTTCCGCAGCTCGCCCGGCCCCCTGTGGGCGAGCAAGCGGACGACAAACACATCTGTCCAACAATTCGTCCGAAACATAATGAAAAACAGTTTGATGTGAGTTAATATAAACAACGTCGTTTATCTGACTCCTGCCGCATGCACGACAGGGGTTAAACACAAAAAAGGAGTCAATTATGGTTTCTGAGAAGGCTACCCTCGTCAATCCGCAGGGTCTTCACATGCGTCCGGCCGGCCTCTTCGCCTCCACCATGGGCAAGTACGCCTGCGACGTGACTGTCGTCACCCCCGAGAAGGAGGTCAACGGCAAGTCCCCGATGGCCCTCATGGCTGCTGGTATCCCTTGCGGTACCGAGGTCGAGGTCAAGTGCGACGGCGCCGACGAGGCCGAGGCTCTGGCTGCTGCCATCGAGCTCATCAAGAGCGGTCTTGGCGAGTAGAACTCAAACGGGTCGCATGTTGAACAATTAAGTTCATACTTGGGGGCGCAGTGACCTGTTCAAGGTAGCTGCGCTCTTTTGTCATGGATATGGCAAAACGCTTTATCACATGACACGGAGAGAGGAATGGGAATGTATCAGGGAGTCAACGCATCCGAGGGCATCGGTATCGGCACCGTTATGGTCGCCGTCGATCCCGACTTGACGTTTGAACCGCACGAGGTTGCTGATTCTGCAGCAGAGAAGGAGCGTTATCAGTCCGCTCTTTCGGTCTTCTGCGAGAAGACCCAGGCTCAGGCCGACCACATGAAGGAGACGGTGGGCGAGGCCGAGGCCGAGATCATGAGCGGACACATCGTCCTGGCTCAGGATCCGGGCATGACCGACGCCATCAACGCCGCCATTGACGGCGGCACCTGCGCCGAGCAGGCGCTCATGGACACCTCGACCATGTTCGAGAACATGTTCCTATCCATGGACGACGAGATGTTCCGTCTGCGCGCGGCCGACATCGCCGACATCCGCACCGGTATTCTGGCCGAGCTGCTGGGCAAGGAGGTCGTCGACCTCTCCGTCCTGCCCGAGAACACCGTCGTTGTCGTGCACGACCTTACGCCGTCCATGACCGCCACGATCGATAAGGCCCACGTTGCCGGCATTGTCACCGAGACCGGTGGCCGCACGTCGCACTCCGCGATCATCGCGCGCGCCCTCGAGATTCCGGCCGTCCTTTCGGTCTCTAACAGCTGCACCGCGCTTCGCAACGGTATGACCGTCGTCGTCGACGGTGGCAAGGGTGTTGTCGAGGCCGATCCCGACGAGGAGACGCTCGCTGCCTACACCGCCAAGGCCGAGGCCTTCGCTGCCGAGAAGGCAGCCCTCGAGGCCTTCCGCGGTAAGCCTTCTGTGACTGCCGATGGCATCAAGAAGATCATTGCCTGCAACATCGGTAACCCCGATGACGTGCCCAACGCGCTCGATCACGACGCCGAGGCTATCGGTCTGTTCCGCTCCGAGTTCCTGTTCATGGACTCTGCCGAGCTTCCTTCCGAGGAGGAGCAGTTCAACGCCTACCGCAAGGTCGCCAGCGCGCTCAAGGGCGCTCCGGTCATCATCCGCACGCTCGATGTGGGTGGCGACAAGGAGATCCCGTACCTGCACATGGTCAAGGAAGACAACCCCTTCATGGGCTTCCGCGCCGTGCGTTACTGCCTGGCTAATCCCGACCAGTACAAGGTCCAGCTCCGTGCTCTGCTGCGCGCCAGCGCCTTCGGTGACGTCAAGATCATGATCCCGCTCGTCACCTGCGTCGAGGAGGTCGTGGCTGTCAAGGAGCTCGTCGAGCAGTGCAAGGCCGAGCTGACCGAAGAGGGTCGCAAGTTCAACGAGAACATCGAGGTCGGCATCATGGTCGAGACGCCCGCTGCTTCGCTGCTCGCTGACCGTCTTGCCGAGGTCGCCGACTTCTTCTCCATCGGCACCAACGACCTGATCGGCTACACCATGTGCGCCGACCGTGGTAACGACACCATCTCCAACCTGTACCAGGTGTACTATCCCGCCGTGCTCCGCTCGCTCAAGAACATCATCGAGAGCGGCGTGAAGGCCGGCATCATGGTCGGTATGTGCGGCGAGGCCGCTGCCGATCCGCTGCTTGAGCCGCTGCTGATCAGCTGGGGCCTGGAGGAGTTCTCGATGAGCGCTCCGTCGATCCTGCGCGCCCGCAAGACCATCAGCCAGTGGACCAAGGCCGAGTGCGACGAGCTCGCCGAGAAGGCGCTCGCCTGCAACACTGCCGCCGAGGTCAAGGCGCTGCTCGAGTCCGCAGCTCGTTAATTTGGTATCAGAGGTAACCGCGTGGTTGGAATGGGCCGGCCACGCGGCCCTCACATATACAGGGGGTACTGTAAATGTTCTACACGCTAACCGCTAATCCGGCTGTCGACATGACGGTTTCGAGCTCTCCGCTCGAGCCTGACGAGAACGTCCGCACCGGCTCGGCCAGCTACACGGCTAACGGCAAGGGCCTCGACGTGTCCTTCGCCTTTAAGAAGATGGGCGTCGACACCGTCGCACTCGGCTTCTTCGCCGGCTTCACGGGCAAGTTCATCGTCGAGGAGGTCATGAACCTGGGTTGCCTGTGCCGCCCGGTCTGGACCGACGGCATCACGCGTATCAACACCTACGTCAACGATGGCCAGCACGAGTACGGCATCCTCAACCCCGGCGCTCCTATTACGCCGCAGCACCAGGAGGAGCTCTACAACATCCTGGACACCGCGGGCGATCTTGAGTGCCTGATCGTCTCTGGTTCCGTGCCTCCCAAAGCTACGCCCGACTTCCTGGCTCAGGTCATGGAGCATGCTCAGGCCCGTGGCGCCGACGTTGTCCTGGACCTGTCCTCTGACAAGCTCAAGGAGCTCGCTCACAAGAAGCCGCTGCTCATCAAGCCGAACCATCACGAGATGAAGGCCATCTTCGGCGTGCCGGTCGACACCGACGACGAGGTCCGCGTTGCCATGAAGCTCGCCCACGACGCCGGCGTCCAGAACGTGCTGCTCACCCGTGGTAGCCGCGGCGACGCCTACTTCTCCAACGGCGAGGACATCTGGTATGCCAAGCGTGAGTTCAACATCAAGCTGGTCTCTTCTGTCTGCGCCGGCGACTGCACCCTCGCTGCGTTCCTGCACAAGTGGTACAGGGATCGCGACAACGTCGAGGAGGCCATGAAGCTCGCTATGGCTACCGGCGCTAACGTTGCCGAGTCCGTCGGCATCGGCGACTTCGGTCACGTCGATGAGTACAGCAAGCGCGTTGCTGTCCGTAAGCTCGATCGCAAGTAAACGAAACACGACATATTCGTTGTTCTACGGCGCCCCGGTTTTGGCCGGGGCGCCATTTTTGTAAATTGCAAATGAGTGTCAGGGCAAGCGCTCCTGTTTTTTTGCCGAGCCTTGCCGCTTTTCTGCCGCCCTGCACGCGTTCTACACCGTTCGCCGAGTTGCTATAGCCTTTTCACGTGGCGTGGAATATACTTTCATTAACACGTTGCTTCGTGAAAGGAACATTCATGATTTATACGCTCACTGCAAATCCTGCCATTGACTACAACATCTCCTGCGACGGTCTGTCCGCCAATACCGTTACGCGCACCCGTAACGCGGTCTATACCCCCAACGGCAAGGGTCTCAACGTCTCGTTTACGCTCGACCACTACGGCGTCGACACCACGATCCTGGGCTTCTTTGCCGGCTTCTCGGGCGAGTTCATCGTTAAGGGCGCCGAGGCCTTGGGTGTGCCCGTTAAGCCCGTGTGGACTGACGGCATCACGCGTGTCAACGTGTTCCTCAACGCCGGTCCCGATACCGAGTACAACATGGTCAACGCCGGTGCCGCCATTAACGAAGCCAACGAGCATGAGATGTTTGAGCTTATTGACTCGCTCGACGACATGACCTGCCTGGTTATCAGCGGCTCGCTGCCCCCCAACACCTCCGAGGGTTTCCTGGCCGAGGTCCTGCGCCGCGTCAAGGCCAAGGGCGCCGAGTTCGTGCTCGACATCTCGAGCCATCAGCTGGCCGATCTCATTGCCATGGAGCCGTTGCTCATTAAGCCCAACGACGACGAGCTGCTCGACATCTTTGGCATTAAGGTGAGCGGTGGCGACGATGAGTCCGTCAAGGGCGCTATGGCCGAGCTCCACGCCAAGGGCGCCAAGAATGTGCTGCTGACCCTCGGTGGCGACGGCGCGTACTTCTCCAACGGCGAGCACATCTGGTTTGCCAACCGAACCTTTGAGGTCAAGCTGCTGTCGACCGTCTGCGCCGGCGATTCCTCGCTTGCTGCCTTCTTGTCCGTGTGGCACGATGCCCCCGAGCGCGTCGAGGGCGCCCTGCGCCTTTCGATGGCAACCGGCGCCAACGTGGTTGAGTGCCCGGGTCTGGGCGATTTTGCCAAGGTGGACGAATACAAGAAGCACATCGAGGTTCGCCAGGTCTGCTAGCCGCATCGATACATCGTTGCCGAACACCCGCTTTGGATTTCCGAGGCGGGTTTTTTGCGCGCTGAACGTTTGTGGCGTCTGCTGTCTCGTTTTATCGAATCGACGATACGATTGCATGTGCGCGCATACTCGTTTCTTGTTAGACTTCTTGAGAACCATCGATTAACGCTTGCAGGCGTAGGAGGCCATAGGTATGTGCAATGTTTCGCTCAACGGTACGCAGCCATCAGATGCCTCCATCCGTGTCCTGCGCGCGCTCGAGGCAGCCGGTCTTGAGGCTTGGTACGTAGGCGGTTGGGTGCGCGATGCCCTGATGGGGCGCCCCAGCCACGATGTTGATATGTGCTGCAGCGGCCTGTGGCAGGAGTCTAAAGCGGCGCTCGAGGCGGCTGATATTGCTGTGGTTGAGTCGGGCATTAAATTCGGTGGCATTACGGCTATTTGCGATGGCGAGCGCATTGAGGTCACCACCTACCGCCTGGACGGCTTTTACACCGATGGTCGACATCCCCAGAGTGTGGAGCGTGCGGTGTCGCTTGAGGACGATCTGGCGCGTCGCGACTTTACCGTCAATGCCATGGCATGGCATCCCGAGCGGGGCCTTGTCGCCCGCTACGATGGCCAGGGCGACCTGGAGCGCAAGCTCATCCGCGCCGTTGGAGATTCCAAGCGTCGTTTTAACGAGGACGCGCTTCGCATGCTGCGCGCGGTGCGTTTTGCCTGCCGTCTGGATTTTATGATTGAACCCGCGACCAAACAGGCGCTTGCCGAGTGCGCGTCGCTGCTCGATGCCGTGGCACGCGAGCGCGTTGGTATTGAGCTTGAGGGCATTCTTTCGACCGGCCACGGGGGAGACGCGATGCTGCGCTACCCCGAGCTTATTTGCGCCGCCGTGCCCGAGCTCGCGCCCGCGCGCGGGTTTGACCAGCGCAGTGTCTATCATGCGTTTAACGTCTACGAGCATATCGCCCGCGTGCTGACGGTGGCAGGGGAGCTGGCACTGTGCGATGGCGTCGCGCCCTCGTCGAGTCTTATGTGGGCGGCGTTTTTGCACGACGTCTCCAAGCCCGATTGCTTTACGGTCGACCACGCCGGCAGCGGTCACTTCTACGGTCATCCCGAGCTCGGCGCCAAGAAGGCGCGTGTCATCATGGATCGCTTGGCGCTCTCGCACGATTTGGTGCGCGATGTGTGCCTGCTGATCAAATACCATGACAAGCCGCTGCGTCCCGAGCGATCCTGCCTGCTCAATATGATGCGCGCGCTTTCGGGCGAGGGTGTCGATACGCCGCGTCTGATGGATGAGCTCATGGACCTTAAGCGTGCCGATACGCTCGGCAAGGCACCGTCGTGCTTCTATTACGTCGAGACGATCGAGGAGATGCGCGCGCTGGCTCACGAGCTGCTTGCGGCGGGGGAGCCCTATACGCTTAAGATGCTTGCCATCAATGGCGGCGACTTGATTCGCGCCGGCGTCAAGCCCGGGCCGGAACTGGGGCAGCTACTCAACACGGCCCTCGACGCCGTGATTGAAGACAACATTCCCAACGAACGTGAAGCCCTCCTGGCCCACCTCAACCTGGGGTAGTCAGGTGGTTCCATTCCATATGAGCTGCCCGGTTGACCTGCGCTTTCCATAACCTGCCGACAATTTTTCGGCAATTTGGAATTTCTTCTTGCGCTCGCGTTTTTTGTCCCGTAATATATTTCCTCGCAGCACGGCAGTGCAGATGTCATGTGGCCCGTTCGTCTAGCGGTTTAGGACGCCGCCCTCTCAAGGCGGAGATCACCAGTTCGAATCTGGTACGGGCTACC
>URMO01000097.1 GCA_900549085.1 uncultured Collinsella sp.
GATGCCGATATCGATGCCCTCGACGAGGAGATCGCACGCTCCGAGTCAACCAAGGCCAAAAGCGAAGAGACATCTACCTCCGCGGTCCCCGTGCGTGAGGAATCCCTCGTGCAGCCGCTCAAGGTTGTCGCCCCCTCACGCGCCGGCACCGCCAGCGCGGCCAAATAGACGCTGCTACAAACCAGCCTCCCCTGAAAGGTCATGCCATGTACGACTTCGAATCTCACATCGTCGACATCCCCGACTATCCCGAGCCCGGAGTCATCTTTAAGGACATCACGCCGCTCTTTGGTAATCCCGAGGCGCTAAAGGCCATGGTTGATGCCCTGGCTGAGCATTTTGCCGGCATGGGCATCACCAAGGTCGTGGGTCCCGAGGCCCGCGGCTTTATGGTCGGCGTGCCCGTGGCCGTCGCCCTGGGCGCTGGCTTTGTGCCCGCACGCAAGCCGGGCAAGCTGCCGCGCAAGACGGTAAGCGAGAGCTACGAGCTCGAATATGGCACCGACTCTATCGAGATCCACGCCGATGCCATTACCTCTAAAGATACCGTGTTGATTCTGGATGACTTGGTCGCGACGGGCGGAACCGTCGAGGCAACAGGTAAACTGGTGCGAGATATGGGCGCAAAGCTTGTGGGTTACGGTTGTATCCTCGAGCTTGCGTTTCTCAACCCGCGCGAGAAGCTCACGCCTTCCAACGAGGACGTTGAGCTCTTTAGCCTGGTAACGGTGGACTAGACGTTACCCTTAGATACCGGAAAGGAAGCTCCATGCGCACAGCAAACACGCATAAAAACATGGCACGCTGCGCTGCTACGGCAACCCTCGCTTGTGTTTTGGGCCTGGGCCTCGCGGCTCCTGCCTATGCCGATACCGCATCCGACCTTGCCGCCGCTCGTACCAAACTCGAGCAGATCGGCACGCAAACCCAGCAAATTCATGAAGAACTCTCCGCACAGACGCAGGAGCTTGATCAGACTGCAGGCGAGATCACGCAAAAGCAGCAAGAGATTGCCGAGGGCCAGGCAAAGCTTTCGAGCTACGTTGCCGGTGAGTACAAGACCGGCGGTCTGAGTCTCCTTCAGGTTCTGACGGGCGTCGACGATCTGGGCGACATGCTCAACCGTCTGTTCTATTACGGCAAGGTTTCCGACAAGCAGGCCCAGACCATTCAGGATGTCAAGGACCTTAAGCAGCAGCTCACCGATAAGCAGGCCGAGCAGGAGAAGAACGTCGCCGCGACGCAGAAGAAGGTCGACGAGCTCAACGCCCAGCAGGCTGAGGCCCAGAGTGTCGTGAGCTCCCTGGACTCCCAGCTGCAGGCCGAGCTTGCCGCCGAGGCTGAAGCCAACGCAGCACTTCAGGCCGGCATTAACGCCAGCACCGCCGAGAAGGCTACGGTGAGCAACGACACCGCCGGTACGACTGAGAACACCAACGATGGCGGCAATACGCCCGCGCCCACTCCTACGCCCGCTCCGGCCCCTACGCCGCAGCCCGCCCCGGCTCCGGCTCCGGCTCCGACGCCTTCCGCACCGAACCAGTCTGTTGACGGCGGCTCCGTTGTTTCGCGTGCCTACAGCAAGCTGGGTTGCGCTTATTCCTGGGGCGGCATTGGACCGGACAGCTTTGACTGCTCCGGTTTTGTAAGCTACTGTCTCACGGGCCGCTACTGCCGTCTGGGCACCACCGGCACCTTCATGGGTTGGACCCGCGTGTCCGACCCGCAACCGGGCGATGTCGTGGTTAACTCCTACCATACTGGCATCTATATCGGTAATGGTCAGATGATCCATGCTTCCGACTACAAGACGGGCGTCATCATCAGCTCCGTCGCAGCCGGCATGAACAACAACTACATTTTCGTGCGCTACTAAGTCACTCTGTATAGCAAACGAATGTGAACCTCGTGGCCTTTGGGCTGCGAGGTTCATTTATTTGTGACCGTGCTCCATACATGACCCCAATGAGCTAGTTTTCAATACTAGATGCACGTTTCAAAGGTAAGCAAGATGGCTATAATAAATGAGAAACATCTAGAAAGGACCCTCTATGAGCTGGGCACTTATCTCCGATTCGAGCTGCAACCTCCGCGATTGGCAACCGACCGCGCCCCATACCACCTTTGCATTTGCACCCCTCAAAATTCGAGTGGGGGAGCGCGAGTTCGTCGATGACCTCACGCTCGATGTTCACGAACTCAATTGCGCCGTGCAGGCGGAGTCGAGCGCTTCTTCGAGCGCCTGTCCGAGCGTAGGCGAGTGGACCGAACTCTTTAGGCTTGCCGACAAGACGATTTGCATGCCCATCTCCGAGGGAGTCTCGGGAAGCTACAATGCCGCGGCCACCGCACGTGACATGGTGCTTGCCGAGGAGCCGGACCGTCAGATTCATTTGGTTAACTCGCGAGCCGCAGGTGGCAAAATAGATTTGATCTTCCTGCTGTTCGACCGCTATCTTGCAAGCAACCCAGATGCCTCCTTTGAGGACGCCTGCGCCTATTTCGATAGCTTGGAGCAGAACAGCAAGATCCTCTTTAGTTTGTGCAATTACGAAAACCTTGCGAAGGCCGGACGTATCCCTAAGGCGGCCGGCGTTATTGCTAACAAGCTCAATATCCGCATTTTGGGCACGGCGAGCGAAGCGGGCAAAATTGAACTCGTTGGTCACACCCGCGGCGAAAAGAAGATGCTCACCAAGATTGTCGACACCATGGAGGCCGAAGGCTTTACTGGCGGCGAGGTCGTAATCGACCATGTCGAAAATGAGGCGGGCGCCCAGGCACTTGCCAGCCGCATTGTGGAGCATTGGCCCGGTTCCAAGACCATCATCATGCCCTGCAACGGACTGGATTCATACTATGCCGAGATGCACGGGCTCATTATCGGCTACGGCATGGTCGTTGCTTCGGGCCGATAAAATCCAACTAACCAAAAACACGGGCGGGACAAAGTGTCTGATGACTCTTTGTCCCGCCCGTCTTGGACGTCGGCTAGCTATTAAACCCGTTGAACTTTAGGTAGCTCATTAGATACGCCTTCGATACAAAAGACGATACCGCGCTGCGTACGAGCAGCGACTCGCGTGTGACCTGATGAGCCGTATCGGGTACAGGAACCTGCTCAATGGAAAAAGCCGCGCGAATCGATGCCTCGAGCTGATCAATCACATAATCAAAGGCGGTCGGTGCATCATAGCTCAGGCGCTGAATGTTAAAGAGTGCCTGAACCGCTGCGATGGGCAGCACCTGCTTAAAGATACAAATGGAGATGAGACGCGCAATCTGCTCGCGACCATATTGCTTTTTAACCGGAGCGGGAACGAGGCCGACCTTTACGTAGTTATTGATCATCGATGGCGTAATGACGGGCTGCTCCACACAAATCGAAAGCGGCTCCATCCACAGCTCGATGTACTCAATGACCTGGTCACGGTAGAGCGTTACATTCGGCAACTGGTTATAGCGCGGCAAGCTGAGTGTATTGAGTTTACGGACTATATCAGACTGGATAAATGCATCAGGTAGCACCGTGGGCTGAATATCCTCTGGGCTAATGCTAACCGACGTATCGGACATAGGAATGACATGTTTAACGTGATTCATATGGTACCTCCGTTCGTTTTAAATATTGTATTCTAGATAATCTAGTTTTGCATACCACAATGAACGGTATGATCGTCGGCTTTAGCTCGGGTCCGGCCGCAGGATAACTGGCTTGTTTTTACACAACAAAACGTCCAGCAGCAACGTTGCCTCAAGCTCGTTACTGCTGGACGTTTAAGTAACATAACAACCTTACATAAGATATATTATCGTACTTATCCGCGTAAATAAGCGTATGCGCTGGTAGCCGCTATGGCTCCGTCCGAAACAGCGGTCACAACTTGACGTAAACGCTTGGAACGGATATCGCCAGCAGCAAATAAGCCAGGCGTGCGGGTGGCCATCGATTCGTCGGTCACAATACCGCCGTCGGGCGCCAGATCCACCAGACGCTCTACAAGCTCAGTATGGGGCTGCGTGCCAGCAAAGACAAAGATACCAAACGAGCCAGGATCGAAGGACTCGGAATAGGTGCCACCGGTAGCGTTGTCCTTAAAGGTGATAGTCGTGGGCATGGCCTCGCCCGATAGTTCCACGATACTAGTTTGGTACCTAACTGAAATACTATCTTTTGCGAGCACCTTTTGAACCACGCCATCGGGAGCCCGGAACCGATCGCGGCGCAAGACGATAGTCACGCTGCTGGCGATTTCTGACAAGAACAGGGCTTCCTCACAGGCAGCATTGCCGCCGCCGATGACAAAAACCTGCTTGCCGCGAAAGAACATGCCGTCGCACGTCGCGCAATACGAAACGCCGCGACCGCGATACGTATCCTCGCCAACAAAACCCGCAAATCGCGGCGTAGCACCCATGCAAGCGATAACACTCGAGGCCAGCGTATCGCCCATATCGTGATGCACCGTAAACAGCGCCGCATCCGCATCGTAATCGATACCCGTCACCATGCTCCATGCAACCTGTGCTCCCAGGCCCTCTGCATGTTGCTGAAAACGCTCGCCAAGCTCGGCACCGCTCAAGAGCGGAATGCCCGGATAGTTCTCGACCTCATTGGTTGTGGCGATCTGTCCTCCCGACATGCCTTGCTCTATCACGGTCGTCGTTAGGTTGGAGCGCGCCGCGTAAATGGCAGCAGCATAGCCCGCAGGGCCGCCACCGATAATCGCAACATCGATCGGCTGATGAGTAGTCATGAAGAGACCTCCTGTCGAAAGATTGGCGTTCTTTGCGCTCATACCCAAATTTATGCGAACGTGACACTCATGCACTACAATGATTCTCCGTGAAACAAAGATGAAGGGGAGATATCGATGGATCAGACGCAGACGAGCGACGACGCTCCCCTGCTCACGCACAGCACTCCCCAATCGGAACAGACCACGCTCTTGGCTCAGCAAAAACCTCTCGTGACTATCGTGCACGCCTCGGTCGGCTCGGGCCACAAGGCCGCCGCACATGCGATTGCGCAGGCATTCGACCTCATCCGCGGCACCAATGGCATCCCCGAGGATGTTGAGATTGAAGTGCTCGATATCCTTAATTTTGGACGCATAAAATTCGACGGCAACAAAACGGCCGCCTCGTTTACCGGCGCCACGCGCCCAATTTATGACTTGACCTGGCGTTATACCCTTACCGGACACCTGCTTTGGGGCGGTGGCACGGCATGGTCGCGCATCATGTTCCCCGCATTTAACGAATACGTTCGAACTCGCAGGCCCATTGCCGTGGTAGCCACACATATCACGGCAGCCAACGTCGCCGTCGGCGCGCGCGTCATTACGGGCATCGACTATCCCGTCATTTGCGTACCGACCGATTACGAGGTCGAGGGTTGGTGGCCCCATAAGGACACCGACCTATTCTGCGTGGCAAACGAGTTTATGGCCGAGACACTTCGCCCCCGTAAGGTTCCCGAGACCAAGATCCGCATTACGGGCATCCCCATTCGCGCCGGGTTTGATACGGACTACAATCGCGAGGAAGAACTCGAAAAGTTCAATCTCCCCGCAGACAAGACCATTGTGCTGGTAATGGCCGGCGCCAGTTTGCCTCAACCGTACGTTCGCTTTCGCGCGGAGATGGACCGCACCCTCCCCTTCCTGCGAAGCTTCGAGGACATGCACTTCGTCTTTTTGCCGGGCAAGGATGTCGAATATGCCAGCCGTCTCAAAACGCTCTTCGACGCCATGAAACTCGAGAACGTTACAGTTCTTGACTATGTCGATGACATGGCCGCGCTTATGCACGGCTGCGATCTGGCAATTCTCAAATCGGGCGGACTCACTGTTACCGAATGCCTGTGCGCACACCTGCCGATGATTCTGCTGGGAAAGTCGTATGGCCAGGAAAAGGCCAACACCACCATGCTCACCGGCATGGGTGCCAGCATGCATGTCACCACCGCACGCGAGCTGATCGTGACGTTGCGCCATCTCCACGATCATCCCGAGTCGCTCAAGGCACTGCTCATCAACGGCGAAGTCCTTCGCCGCCCACACGCAGCCGAGGATATCGCCATCGCAACCATGGAGCTTGCAGGAAAGCCCCAAAAGCGCAAGCGAGCCTTCTGCCACTTCTACTGGGGCGAAAAACCTGCGCATATCCGCTAGCACCGGACTGTCCGCCGTGGCGCAGGCCGCCCACACATATCATTCCATGCTCAAACATTCTCGCTTCGCTTC
>URMO01000098.1 GCA_900549085.1 uncultured Collinsella sp.
AGCGATTACTCGTTAACATACAGATAGCATGATTGTGTTCATTATTTTCCACACCTAAAATGAAACGCCGTTTGTGACAGTACTCACAAACGGCGTTTTTTGACCACGGGGGTGTCTGGCAGGCGGCAAGCACCGCCCGAATCCGCATTTTGAACGCGCCCGAATCGGTTCTGGAGCCGGTTTTCGCGCTCTTACTCGTCCTTGGGCGCGGGATGCTTGCAGATCACACTCATGTAGATCATGCCAAGTACGGCCGCGGTAACAGAGCCGGCGAGAATAGCGGCCTTGGCGGCCAGAACCTCAAACTGGGCCGTCGGGAAGGCGAGGCCGCTAATGAGAATCGACATCGTAAAGCCGATGCCGCCCAGAATGCCCACGCCGGCAATCATGTGCCAGTTAACGTTATGCGGCAGCTCGGAGATCTTGAGCTTGACCAGGGCAAACGTCATGCCAAAGATACCGATCGGCTTACCCAGCAGCATGCCAAAGTACACGCCGAGCGTCACCGGGTCGGTGAGCAGCGTGCTCATGTCCACGCCCACCAGGCGAACCTGCGCGTTGACAAACGCAAAGATCGGCAGGATCACAAAGTTAACCGGCGTGGAGATCAGACGCTCCATGCGGATGAGCGGCGGGGTCACGCGGTGCATGACGCGCTCGACCTTGGTGGTCGAGACGGTAAAGTCATGCTGGCCCAAGATGTGCGCCTCGTCGTCGTAGCGGTCGTCGAGCAGCGGCAGGCACTCGCCCAACCAATCGGTGAGGCTATCGAGCTTGACGCCGCACTTGGCCGGGATGGTAAAGGCCAAGATGACGCCAGCAAGCGTGGCATGTACGCCGCTCTTGAACATGCAGAACCACAGCAGCAGGCCCAGCACCGAATACGGGGCGAGACGGTAGTGCTGCGTCTTGTTGAGCCACACGAGCGCGCAGGTCACAAGCGCGGCGGCGCCCAACCAAAACGGATTGGGGCTCTGACCGTAGAAGATGGCGATGGCGGCGATGGAAATGAGGTCGTCGGCGATGGCGAGCGTCGAGAAGAACACGCGCACGCCGTTGGGCACGCGATTGCCCAAAAGCGACAGCACGCCCAGCGCAAAGGCAATATCGGTTGCCATGGGGATGGCCCAGCCGTTGTGCGCGCCGGCATGGTTAAAGATCAGATAGATGCAGGCGGGAACGACGACGCCGCCCACGGCCGCCAGCATGGGAAGCATAGCCTGGCGCGGGTTTTTGAGCTCGCCGACCGTCATCTCATACTTGAGCTCAATGCCCACCAGCAAAAAGAAAATCGCCATGAGGAAGTCGTTGACGAATAGCTCAACGGTGAGACCGGCCGTAAGGTTGCCCAGACCCACATACAGCGGGGTCTCCAAAAAGTGATGGATGGCCTCGTAGGCATCGGTATTGGCGCAAATGACGGCGGCGATGGCGGCGAAGACCATGACGGCGGCAGAAATCGTGCCGTTCTCGGTGATGCGCTCCCAGATGTCGTGGCGTTCAAAGCGCTTGCGCTCGCGAACGTTGAACAGCTGCTCAGTTGCTGCCATGGGCGGCTCCTTTCACGGGATGGCTCCCGTCTTAAAAAAGCACGGCCCGCCCAAGTGGCGGCGCCGCGCTCTAACGTATTACGCTTGCATCTAGCCTACCCTGCACGACAAGCACGCAGGCGTGGCCGAAAAGCGGAACCACAGGTTGAACATTATTTGCTCAACGGCACGGGCACGCCTGTCCAAGAGACGACGCGGCGACGTGCACAAAAAACGACCGGAGCGCGGGGCGTCCGCGATCCGGTCGTGGCGTTTGGTCAACTAAACCTAGCAGGCGGCCATGATGGGGGCAGCGACCTGCTTCTTACGGGAGAGGACGCCCGGCATCCAGACGCCGTCGTGCTCGTCGGCAATGCCCAGGCCCTTCTGAGCGGCCTCGGTCTCGCCCTCGAGCAGGACCTGCGAGCCCTCCTCCATGATGTCGGTGATGCACAGGACGATGCCGTCGGCACCCTTCTCGGCGGCGTAGGCGCGCATGGCCTCGCGAATCTCGTCGATCATGCCGAGCGCGCGGCTCTTGTCGACGGTCTCGTACTGGCCGATGAGCAGCTTCTTGCCGGCGGGCTCGAACATCTTGATGTCGTTGCCGACCATCTCAGCTGCGGTGAAGGAGCCGGACGGACGGGTGAGGAAGACCTCCATGCCAAACTTGACCGGGTCGACGCCCACCTGCTCGCCGAGCTTGGCGGCGACGGCGCGGTCGACATCGGTGGTGGTGGGGCTCTTGAGCATGAGCGTGTCGGTCATCATGGCCGAGAGCAGCAGCTTGGCCTGGACGTCGGAAAGCTCAACGCCGAGCACGCCGGCGAGCTTGGTGACGATGGTGCAGCTGGAGCCCCAGGGCAGGCAGATGTAGTGCAGCGGGCCGGCGGTCTCGAAGTCGCCGATGCGGTGATGATCGACAACGCCAAAGACCGTGGCGTCCTTAAGGCCGGCGACGGACTGGGCAGACTCGTTGTGGTCGGTGAGGACGACGAGCTGACCAGCCTCGACGGACTCGATCACGCGGGGCTCGGCGATGCCGGCGTCGGCGAGCAGCTTGGCGGACTCGGCCGGAAGCTGACCAAGGGCGCAGGCCTCGTAGGTGTTGCCGGCATACTCAACCTGGTTGAGCAGCTGGGACAGGACGACGGCGCTCATGATGGCGTCGTTATCGGGGTTCTGGTGACCAAAGACAAGAACGTTTGCCATGGATATCCTCCACTTGATATGTGTACTTGGACGTAGCTATGGTAGCACGCCGATGCCGAGCCTTCGCAGACGGAAGGGCCACGGCATATTTTGGGGCGCAGGCACGGGGGCCAAGGCTGTCCCTTTTGCACCATGTTGGTGCAATGTAACCTGTCCCCCTTGCACCAGCTATTTACCGGCAGCGCGCAGGGCTACGTAGGCAGCACCGATGATGCCGGCGTCGTTTCCGAGCGAAGCGACCTTAATGGGCGTCTCGCGCGAGGCGGAGAGCGCGTACTGCTTAAAGTGCTCGCGAACCTTGTCGAGGTAAACATCGGCCGAGGCGGAGGCGCCGCCGCCGATGAGGAACATCTCGGGGTCGACCACGTTGGCGATAAGTGCCAGGGCGCGACCGAGATAGTCGGCCATGGTATCGGCCGCGGCCAGCGCGAGCTTGTCGCCCTCGCGGCAGGCCCGGAACACGTCCTTGGAATCTGAGGGGCCAGTGAGTTCGATGGGCTCGACGCCAGCCTTCTTGCACTCGGCAAGGTAGTTGCTCACCACACCGGTGGCGCTGGAATACTGCTCCAGGTGGCCATGGCCGCCGCAGCCGCAGGTGCGCTCCTCAGCCGGATTCAGGCACATGTGGCCGATCTCGCCGCCGGCACCCACAACGCCCGACACCACGTCGCCGTTGACGATAACGCCGCCGCCCACGCCGGTACCGATGGTGACCATCACCACGTTCTGCACGCCCTTGGCAGAACCGAGCCAGGCCTCGCCCATGGCAGCGGCGTTGGCATCGTTCTCATACTTAACGACCGCATCGGGGCAGTGCTCTTGAATGGCGACCCTCAGCTCGGGCAGGTTAATGGCAATGTTGGCCTTGACCTTGGCATCGCCCGACGCCGGGATGGGACACGGAACGGCCAGGCCAATGCCCGCCACAAAGGCACGCGGAATCTGTGCCTTGGCGACCACCTGGTCGATAGCCTCGGTCACCGCGGCAAAGCCCGCAGCGTCAACGATAGGAGGCGTGGGCACGCTGGCCTTGGCAAGCAGGTTGCCGTCCTCGTCGAACAGGCCCTCCTTAACCGAAGTGCCGCCGACGTCGATGCCGATGTAGTACTGCTTAGGTTCCATGGGAGCCCGCCTTTCTCGTTTAAACATTGCCTGTATGGTACCGCTCCCAAGGCAAAAACCTACCAAAAAGGACAGGTTTGTTTTGGCAGGTTTTATCTGGGGAAGCGCAGAGTACGAGATTCGGTTCGCTGGGTGTTATATCGGTTCGGCCCCGTCCTCGGACCGATCATTTCTCAACACGACACTACTCAGATGTTTATCATTTAAAACGCTCTAATTTTTCAAGCGGGGCGACTTTTAATTTTATCTTTCTCGAACTTTTCAATAAATCAATAGAGATACTTAGGTGTTGACTATACTTTCTTTTATACTCAACCAAGTTTGAAAGGAGGTTCCATGATTCCCAAATACGAAGCGATAGCTGCAGATATTCGTCGCACTATCGAGGATGGCGCTCTTAAACCGGGCGACAAGCTTCCTACCGTCGTTGAGTTCTGCAAGCTCTATAACGTTTCCAAAATCACCGTCAAACGAGCTATTGAACAAATCACCGAAGAAGGTCTTATTACCAGCCGGCGTGGATCGGGTACCTACGTTAAGGACACGGCGGGGCTTCCCGGCCAGGCGTTTTTCCAGGGCAAAAACGACCGTACCCAGGGTTTTTCGTATGAGCATCGCGGGGAGAAGGTGACCTCGGTGGTCTACGATTTCTCGATCGTTAATCCACCAGCGGACATCGCAGCCCAGCTGGGAATTGCCGAGGATGACTTTGCCTATCACGTCGTGCGCGTGCGTCAGGCCGATGAGAAGCCCATCGTTATCGAGTACACCTACATGCCCCTCGAGCTGATTCCAGGCCTTAAAAAGAAGGACCTGTACGGATCGGTCTACCGCTTCATCCGCGAGCAATGTGGGCTGAAGATTTCGAGCTTCCACCGTACCATTCGCGCCGTGGCAGCAACCGAGGAAGAAGCCGAGCGTCTGGACACCAAACTTGGCTCTCCCCTGCTCGAGCTCACCCAGATTGGCTTTTTGGACAGCGGCGCCGCCTTTGAGTATTCGATCTCGCGCAACGTTGGCGATCGCTTTGAGTTGCACAACGTAACGTTGGCATAGGTTTTTGTAGTCACGCGGGCGCTCGTTTTGAGCAGTTTTACGCGGCGCCCCGCGCAACACAATGGGGGTATGAATATGTCCGATTTGATTAAACTGACGCCGATCTTCCACGAGAAGATCTGGGGCGGCCGCCAGCTCGAAACCGTATTTGGTTACGACATTCCCGAGGGGCCCATCGGTGAGTGCTGGGCCATCTCGGCCCATCCCAACGGCGACTGCCAGATTGCGGAGGGACCGTACGCCGGCCACACGCTGTCGTGGCTGTGGGCCGAGCACCGCGAGCTCTTTGGCAACTGCGAGGGCAAGGAGTTCCCGCTGCTCATCAAGATTCTGGACGCCAAGGACGACCTTTCGATCCAGATTCATCCCAACGACGAGTACGCCGCCAAGCACGAGAACGGCAACCTGGGCAAAACCGAGTGCTGGTATGTACTGGACTGCGAGCCCGGTGCCACGATCATCGTCGGCCAGCGCGCGCACGACCGCGCCGAGGCCGCGCAGATGATCGAGGGGGGCCGTTGGGACGAGATGCTCAACGTGCTGCCGATTCACAAGGGAGACTTTTTCCAGATCGACTCCGGCACCGTTCACGCCATCAAGACCGGCACGCTGATTCTGGAGACTCAGCAGTCGAGCGACGTGACATATCGCCTGTACGACTACGACCGCCCCGGCACCGACGGAAAGCTGCGCCCGCTGCACATTAAGCAGAGCCTCGACTGCATCGACTTTGATGTTCAGGCCCCGACCGACGGCACGGTGAACGCGCCTGAGGTCGACGGCGTGACCGAGCTCGAGTCCAACCCCTGCTACACCGTCGATCGTGTGCGCGTCGACGGCAGCAAGACCCTCGACCAGCGCTGGCCCTTCATGTGCCTGTCGGTCATCGACGGCGAAGGCACCGTCTGCGGCGACCCCGTCCACAAGGGAAGCCACCTGCTGGCCCCGAGCACCGTCAGCTCCATCGACCTCGAAGGCAAGATGGAACTGATCATCAGCCACCTCTAGTTCGCACCAACAACCCAAACGCAACAAGGGGCTCCCCCGTTCACCAACGGGGGAGCCCCTTGTCCATATATATCAGCCCACCCGGCTCTCCAGACC
>URMO01000099.1 GCA_900549085.1 uncultured Collinsella sp.
GGTCTAGTGAGGCTTGGAGTTTTTCGAAGGATGTCTGCAGGTTGAGGTGTTGGTCTGCAGAGCGTTTGGCTTTTGTGGTGGGGGAGTCGAGGAGGCCGTTTCTCTGTGTCGGGGGGAAGGAGAAAAGGTTTGCATGATTTAGGGATGGCTGCTGTGCTGCGTCGTTGGAAGAATGCATGCTTATGCGGCCTCCTCGATATCCACCAAAAGGTTGCGCACGGGGTGTGCTGCTAGCTCCCGTGTGTTGGCAGTATTATGCCGCGACTGCTGCAAAGAAGCGCTAAAGAAAGGCTTAACCTGGTTTGATGTTACGATGAAACCGCAGGTCAAAGCAATCGAGTAACACTCTTGAAAGGTTGGGGGCTTAAGGGCTTTCTAAGGTTTGTGGCGCGGATGTGGCTCGCCTGTGTGGGGCGTGTGGATGGCTCGTTCCTAGCGCTGCGGCTCTGCGGCGCGCACCTGCTCGATGACCTTTTCCATGGTGGTATCGATGCGGTCTTTTTTGAGCTCACATTCCCAGATGGTTATGGGTGTCCAGCCCATTTGAGTGAGTGCTGCCACGGCAGCGCGGTCGCGCTCAACGTTGCGACGGAACTTTGCCTCCCAAAACTCAACGTTGCGCTTGGGCTGGCTAGGGTTGCACTTGGGGCAGCGGTGCCAAAAGCAGCCGTTGACGAAGATGGCGATCTTGCGCCCGGGGAAGGCGATGTCGGGTTTGCCGGGAACCTTCCATTCCAAGCGATAACCCGTAAGGCCTGCTGCCCGCAGGCGCTGGCGAACGAGCAGCTCGGGCTTGGTGTTGGCGCGCTTGTTGCCCTTCATGGACTTTTTGATGGCGGCGCGACGGCGGACCAGTTCGCGCTCGTCAGCGGAGAGGTCCGAGGTATCGATGCCGTCGAGCAGACCGGGCTTGGGACGCTTTTTGCTGCGGCGCTTAGGTGCGCGCTTGGGTTTGGCGGCGGGGTGTTCGGTCGTGGCGGCCTTGGCATCTTTGGCAGTGCTGTTGGCCTCAAGCCGATCTTCCTTCAGCTCAATCAGGGCATCGATAAGCCCCTTGTCGGCGGGCATCCATTCCACCGTGGCAAGCGAGGTGCGCGGAATCCAGCGGATATCGAGCTGGCGGTCGTGCTTCTGAGGCTCGTCGGATTCATCGGCGAGCGAGCAGTAGTAGCACTCCATGGAGAGATGGAAATCGGGGTAATCGTATTCAACGGTATAGAAATCGCGCAGGTTAGTGACTTTTACCTGCAGCTCTTCCATAAGTTCGCGTCGCACGGCGTCTTCGGGTGTCTCGCCGCGCATGAGCTTGCCACCGGGGAACTCCCAAAGTCCCTGCATGTCGCCATAGCCGCGCTGCACGGCAAGCAGCTCGTCAGATCCTTCCTTGCGAATGATCCCAGCGGCAACATGAACAGTCTTCAACAGGAGTCCTCTCTCAACATCAACACGTGGCAGGGTAGCTACGCGTACCTTACACAACGGTAAGGCAAGCGTAAGCCATATCGATGGTAGCCGACTCGTCTTCTTGCGACTATAGATGCCGTAGACTAATTGCAAGAAAGGACTCGGTATGCAAACCACGCACATGGCGACCCCGGTACTGGAGGTCGCGCATCTCGAAAAGGTATATGGAGCGCTGGGCAACGTGACCCGTGCGCTCAACGACGTCTGCTTTACCGTCAACCGCGGCGAATTTGTTGGCATCATGGGCGCTTCGGGCTCGGGCAAGTCGACCCTGCTCAACTGCGTGTCGACCATCGATAGCGCCACAAGTGGCACGATCCGCATCAACGGGCAGGACGTAACACGCATGAAGCAGGCTAAGCTTTCGCAGTTCCGCCGCGAGGAGCTCGGCTTTATCTTCCAGGACTCCAACCTGCTCGATACGCTCACGGCACGCGAGAACATCGCCCTGCCGCTCACCATCGCCCGCACAAACTCGGCAGAGATTTCGACCCGCGTGCAGGATGTGGCAGCGCGCCTCTCCATCAGTCAGGTGCTCGACAAGTATCCCTACCAGATGTCCGGCGGTCAGCAGCAGCGCGTTGCCGCGGCTCGCGCGCTCGTAACCGATCCCACCATGATCATGGCCGACGAGCCCACCGGCGCCCTCGATTCCAAGAGCGCTCGCCTGCTGCTCGAGAGCCTGGAGGCCCTCAATCGCCGCCTGCGCGCCACCGTGCTCATGGTCACGCATGACAGCTTTGCTGCCAGCTACACGAGCCGCGTGTTGTTTATCCGCGACGGCAAGATCTTCACCGAGCTGCGCCGTGGCGACACCGACCGCCGAGAGTTCTTCGACCGCATTATGGAGGTCGTTGCCATGATGGGCGGTGAGGGCTCCGATGCTCTGTAAACTCGCTTGGGGCAACGTCCGCCGCGCCGGCCGCGACTACCTCGTCTACCTTTTGACGCTCACCCTGGGCGTCACGGTCTTCTATGCTTTTAACACCATCTCGATGCAGGTCGACATCGCCGGAATCGATGAAGAGGGCTTGGCGCAGGTTATGGGCAGCATGCTCGGCGACCTGACGTACTTTTTGGCCGGTGTCATGGCCTTTTTGATGGTGTATGCCAATAACTTCATCATGAAACGCCGCAAGAAGGAGTTTGGCCTGTACCAGGTGCTCGGCATGGGGCGCGGGCGCGTCGCCACGATCATGGCGCTCGAGACCGTGATAGTATCGGTCGTGGCCTTTGTCGCCGGCATTGTGCTGGGTGTGGGACTCTCCCAGCTCATGACGTTCTTTACGGCCTCGCTTTTTAAGACACAGATCGCCAATTTCCACTTCTTTTTCTCGGTGCATGCGTTCAACCTGACCCTTGCCTGCATGCTCGTAATGTTTGTGCTCACGCTACTGCTGAACCTTCGCGCCGTGCGTCGTACCAAACTCATCGAGCTTATGGGTGCCGAGCGTCGCAACGAGAGCATCAAGACACGCAACCCCTGGATCGCGATTGCCATCTTTGCCGTGGGCGTGGTGCTTGTGGGCGTGGCCTATTACCGTCTGCTACGTGATGGGTTCCCGCTAACCGCGACGGACAGCAAGCTGCAAGAGGCCATGAACCAGTTTGGTATTACGACCGCTATGGTTACCGTGGGCACCTTTGCCCTGTTCTGGGGACTCTCGGGCATGCTCATCAAGCTGCTGCAGAGCCTGCGCGGCGTGTATTGGCGCGGCCTCAACATGTTTACCGTGCGCCAGCTTGCGGCCAAGGTCAACACGGTGTGCTTTTCGATGGGCGTCATCGCGATGCTCCTGTTTTTGGCCATCACCTCGGTGACGTGCGGTATGTCGATTGCCAACGTGATGAACGAGAACCTGGAGCGCTATAACCCTGTTGACGTGTCTCAGACGTATGTCTATTACACGCCCGATACGCTTGACTACTACAAAGAGTACATCAATCCGTCTGAAGCCGATCGCATGGTGCTGGCCGATAGTACGGTCGATTTGTACTCCGCATGGCACGGCGATCCATGGCACGGCGATCGTAAGGGCAAGTCGGCGGACAACAACGACGAGACCGGCAAGAAGGTCAATATTGCCGATGTTGCCGGTGAGCATGTGCAGATCGATTCGTATCTGAGTTACCCGCTTGGCGGTTCGGATCCTTCGGTGACCCCAAGTGAGATGTGCAAGATCATGGGCGAAAAGCTTCCCAAGGCGTTCGGGGGTAGCAATGCCGATGCGATGGGTCTGTTTGTGACGCCGGCGAGCCAGTACAACAAACTGCGTCAGATGATGGGCGAGGAGCCGGTGCACATCGGTCACGACCAGTATCTGCTCACGTGTGATATGGGCGGCGAGCTGGTCGACCTGTACACCAAGTATATGGCTGGCGGCCATGCCCTTACCTTGGGCGGGCATGAGCTCAAGCCCGCAACCGATAAGTCGGACGAAGATACGGCGGCCATCGCCAACTCGTCGATGGGCAGTAATCCGGGTACCGTCGTCGTTGCCGACGAGCTGTTGTCCCAACTTAATCTGCAGCCGTATTCCAGTAGCCTGCTCGTTAACTACAAACAGGGGATGGATACAACCGAGGCAGACGAGAGCATTAAATACACTGTGCTCGACAATCTGCTCGTTGACGGCAAGGAGTCGGGGTCGTGGGGAACCTTCATCACACGCTCCGAGATGTACACGCAAGCAGCGCAAATGAACGGTCTTATTAGCTACCTAGCCATCTACATCGGCTTTGTATTGGTCGTTGCATGCGCGGCGATTCTGTCGATCCAGCAACTCTCCAACGTGGCCGACGGCAGCCGCAGCTATCGTGTGCTGGCACAGATCGGCTGCGACGACCGCCAGATTCGCCATTCGGTGATGGCGCAACAAGCGGTGTTCTTCCTGTTCCCGTTGGCGGTGGGCTTGACGCACTCCTTTGTGGCACTTAAGGTGATCATCGAGCTGGTGAGCATTTTCGGAAATATGAGCATCGGCGGCACCGTGGGCCTCACCTGTGCAATCTTCCTGGCAGCCTATGGTGGCTACTTCCTGGTGACCTACCTCATGAGCACCGGAATGGTGCGAGCTGCCATAGCCACCCGTTACAGCGAGTAACTCGTTCAGCTCGGAATTATCGCAGGTTGAGCATAAGTCAGCGAAAACGCCCCTAAGCGAGCAAGGTGACGCGAAAGAGGAGGGAAGCGTACTTCGGTACGCGACCGACGATTGAACGTCAGATTGCCGCTTAGGGGCGTTTGCAGCGTCGAGCTGTTACGCGGTTTGGTAAAACCGCGTAACTAAATACGCTCCGCGATCTCGTGGATGAGGTAGTCGGTCTTTTCCCAGCCCAGGCACGGGTCGGTGATCGACTTGCCAAAGACGCCGCCATCGACCGGCTGGTTGCCGTCCTCCAGGTAGGACTCGATCATAAAGCCCTTGACCAGCTTGGAGATGGACTCGTTGCGGCGGCAGCTGTCAAGCACCTCCTTGCAGATGCGGTACTGCTCCAGCGGGCGCTTGCCCGAGTTGTCGTGGTTGCAGTCGATGACCGCTGCCGGATTGGCGTAGCCGGCATGCTCGGTATAGCGCTCGGCCAGGCGCTCCAGGTGCTCATAGTGGTAATTGGGGTAGGTACGACCGTCGAGACCGATGTAGCCACGCATGACGGCGTGTGCGAGCGGGTTGCCGTTGCACTCAACCTCCCAGTTACGGAAGATGAAGCTCTGATGCGCCTGCGCGGCGTAGATGGAGTTGAGCATGACGGTGGTGGAACCGGAGGTGGGGTTCTTCATGCCGACGGGCACCGAAATGCCGCTCGACACCAGGCGATGCTCCTGGTTTTCGACCGAGCGTGCGCCTACGGCAACGTAGCTCAGCAGGTCGACGAGGTACTGGTAATTAGAGGGGTAGAGCATCTCGTCGGCGGTAAAGAAGCCAGTCTCCTCGATGACGCGCAGGTGCATGTGGCGGATGGCCTTAACGCCTTCGAGCAGGTCATCGGGCGCCTCGGGGTCGGGGTTGTGCAGCAGGCCCTTGTAGCCGGTGCCCTTGGTGCGCGGCTTGTTGGTGTAGACGCGCGGAATGATGATGAGCTTGTCCTTGACCTCTTCGGCGACCTTGGCCAGTCGGTTCATGTACTCAAGCACCGAATCCTCGCGGTCGGCAGAACACGGGCCGATGATGAGTACCTTGCGCGCGTCCTCGCCGGTAAAGACTTTGGCGACCTCGGCGTCAAATGCCTGCTTTTTAGCAGTAAGCTCGGCGGAAAGCGGCATCTCCTCGCGGATCTCCATGGGGATCGGCAGCCTGCGTTTGAAATCCATGGCCATGCGGGGCCTCCTCAATCTATAGAAAGAGCAATAAGCGTATTGTCGAATGCTCGGCATTATCCGCTGTCGCACGCTAAAGTGCAAGCCCTTGTTACCCCGAAACCTGCCAAAAAGGGACAGGTTTATTTTGGTCGGT
>URMO01000100.1 GCA_900549085.1 uncultured Collinsella sp.
AATTTCCTTTACCTGGTTAACAATTCGTACTGTTGTCGTTTCACTTGCCGGGTCAAGAATTTTCGTCGATGAAACCCGGTACGGATTCATCCAGGCATGAATTTTTAATTTGTGTGAATGTGCAAGAGAAACCAATATTTTCAAAGGGTCATACCCCTCTCCGGCGACGTACATGGTCCGCCCACTCTCGCAGTCGATGCTTTCCACGTCGCCGCGCCCGATGCGGACGGCGGCCCATCCGCCCTCATCCCCCACCAGGGCATCGGCCTCGCCGCACGCCTCCGAGACGAGACGCTCGAGCCCGGGCGACCCTTCCGGCGCGACACCCACCTCATACGCCCCTCCCTCGAGGTCCGTCTCGTACTCAACGACGACCGTCAGCTCGTTTCCCTCGCCCGGAACCTCGTCCGAGCAACCTACGGCGCTGCACTCGAACATCCCCATGGAGTTACCTCCTCCTGACGGCGCTGAGCGGCTTCGGGGAGAAGTGCTCGTCGCGCTCGACAACGGCGAAACCCATCGAACGATTCAGCTCGGCCATCTCCTTGAGACTGAAATAACCCAGCTCGTCGTCGTAGCCCTCGACGAGGCCGAACGCCTCGTCCGTCCCATCGAACTCGAGCAGCCACCAGTCCCATCCGTTCACGCACGAGAAGTAGTGGACGTATACCGTGGGGTCTTCCGCGCCGTCTTGCTCATAGAGCCTCGGCAGCCTCTCCGCAATCTCCCTCGTCATCAGCTCCTGCATGTCTTCCTCCGTTTCCGGGCACGCTGCCCTGAACATCTCGCCCTTGCGGGCAAAGCCGAATGGCGACGCCGCGCGTCGTCGTCGGCTTTGCTCCCTGCAAAGCTGCACCGGAGCGAAGACGGGTCAAGGGAGTCCATGACGACCTCCACCAACCGGAGCGAAGCGGAGGTTTGTGCGGGGTCTCATGGGCCCCTTGACGCGGCGTAGCGGAGGTGCCACCCGCGCAACGGATACGAGGTCATGACCGGCGAATGCCACCGAAACGCTTGAAATCATTGGTCAAGACTGAAGAGAGGCGGCCGCCCACTAACGGACGGCCGCCTTAGCGTGCCTTACTATTTCGCTTCTGGTATATGGTGCGAGACACCTGCCGGGCAAATCCCAACGCTCCTAGTGATAATCGTTTGCGAAGGAACCGTAGAAGAGCGCCTTACAGTCGACGTCGCTGTAGGCCATGACGGCATCTTGAACGTCGGTGCGTAGCAGGTTGAGCACCTTGTACACGCCCTCGCCCATATCCCCGACGAAGAGCACCTGTTTGAACACGTCGGGATAATCGCGCAGATAGGTCACATAGCCCCTAAGCTTTGCCAGCGTGTCGCCGAGGAACTCGCCGTGCGGATCGACGATCGACGGTCTGATCGTTCCGTCGCCGTCCTTCACGAAGAAGAGGAAGTCTGGATGCAGGGCCTTGCGTCCCACCGAAGACATGTACGGAATCGAAAACGCCTTAGCAGACATGCTGCCCGACGGATTGCGATAGAAGGCAACCGTGCGATTCTTTGCCAATTCGTTCCTAACGATATAGTCTTCCGCCGGGTTCAGGTCGAGCGGGCAGAGGCCGTCCTCTTTCTGCACGATATGGCACGGATATTTAGCGAAGTCGTCCGACGTGCTGGTAGACGTGGGCCACTCTATCTTTGTGAGGCGCTTGCCCTCGGTTTCACGGGCCAGCTCGTCGTAGCGCTGCTTTGCCGCGTCGTTAAGGTAGTCATAATCACCAGATCCATCGACCTTATCGAAGTATTCCTTTCGGCATTGAGCCGCCCAGCCCTCGAGCGCATCAACGATGGCCTGTGTGCGCACCGCTGCGGCAAGGCGTAGGTCGCACTCGGGCCGCCCAAGCTCCTTGAAGTTGGCGCGACGATACTCATTCGCAAACTCCTTAGTGAAATGCATGTCGGCGTCGCGGGCGGCCTTTCTGAGGCCCTCGGCGTCCGTGCGGGCCTCCTCCTGCTCCTGGTCCTCGGTCTCGTTGAGCTTGTCGAGCGTAATCTTGACGGTCTCGGCAACCTCTACGTCGTGTTTGGTTTCGCGGTACTCGTCCTCGTTAGCAACGATGTATCCCTTGAGCTTCTGGACGAACTGTTTTTTCACGTCGGCCGCGGCATTGACATCGAGGCCAGTCTCGACAAGCAGAGTCGCCGTCTTAACCAGGCTCTGGAATTCGTTCCTGGCCTTCTTTGGAATGCGCTGCACGGGGATGGAATCGAAGGCTGTGCGGATGCCCTGCCACTCCTGGTGCGTGAAAGACTGCTCGCGCTTGGTGGGCGGCTTGGGCTTTGCCATGGGCACGGGTTTTACGACCGAGACGGGCTGGGTCGGCTCGATCTGTGCGGAACTTGGCTCAGGTGTCGCAGGTTGCTGCGGGGCAGGCGCTGCAACGTAGTTGCCCGTTGCGGGCTGAGGCGCCAGCTCCGCTTCTGGCGCCGGGACGTCGACGGGCCTGACCGCCGAGGCAAGCGAGGGCTGCGTTCCCTGCATGTCCAACGGTTCCTGAATCGCGATGCCGGCAAGCGGCGCCTGGTAGCCGGGTTGTGCCTGCCGCGCCGCCTCGATGGCTTTCTCGTTCTCCTCGTACGCCTTGAGCTCCTGTTGGTAGTCGGCTTCGGACTTGGGCGCAGCCGCCGTGATAGTCACGGGGTTGAGAACGATGTTCTGCTTGCCGATGGAGCTCTCGCCCATGTCGTCCTTGCGGCCCATGAGGTAGTCGACCACGTCCTGAGTGCTCTCGGGATTGAACTGGGGCAGGTAGCAGGCGACGGTGTTCAAAAGATCATCGGATTCGATGCGCCGCGCAAGTGGAGTGCGTACCATACGTCCCACGAGCTGTGCGATATAGGTCGAGTCCGAACGCCTGCGCTGCGAGAAGATGACCTCCGCTCGCGGGCAGTCCCATCCGTTGGAGACAGCCTCCTTGGCGAAGAGCACGCGAATGCGCGAGGTGTCCTGAACGAACTCGGGTTCGACATAGGGAATGAGGTATTTTCCCGCCGCGATGTCCTTATGCTCGCCGAAGACGTTGGCGAACGACATCGCCTCGGAAAGGCCGGGGACCAGGCCCGTGATCTGGTCGCACATCTCAGCCAGGGCCGAGTTGCTCACGTTGTCCGCCGCTTGGATGAGCAGCAGCGGGTTGACGGGACTCTCGCCCTCACGGGCACAGTACTCGCCCCATTCGCGGCAAGTCAGGGCATAGCGCTCGCACGCCATAGTGAGGTACTGGTGCTCGACCGGGTCGTCCTTCTCTGGCACGCGCAACTCGATGATGTCCTTGAGCAGACCTGACTCCTGGACCTCGCGAGGGGTCACAGCGACCTTTGGCATACGCACGCGATCGGCGCGCTGGTCCATGGCCGCCTCGAACCTCTGCGGCGTGGCAGAGACCCCGACGACGATGGGCATCGCCGCACGGCCGTCGAGCCCATCAATGAGGCTGGCGTAGATCGTCGCGGTGCCGCGCTCGCTCGAGGCATTGGCCCCCAGACCGCGATGGGCCTCGTCTATGAACAGATAGAGGTTACGCTCCGGGTCCCTGATGGTGCGGTCAAGGATGTCCCAGAACACGCGGCCGGAGTTGGCCTCACTACCCCTGGTGAGCAGGCCGTTCTTACTGAGTAGGTCCTTGCTGAGGAAATAGACGTGGCGCGGCTCGAGAATGTCGTGCGCGGCTCCGAAGTCGTTGGTAATTGTGACCAGGTGGCGCCTGTCAAGGATGCTGTCTGCTAGCTTGTCCGCCACGTTTGAGAAACGCACGCTCGTCTGCTCGTTCAGGCTCGGGGAATCCGAGAGCCAAAGAACGACGGCATTCTCGTCGGACATGAGGCTCAGATCGTCGTCTCCGAAGAAGAGCGCTTCGATCGTCGCTGCGCACATGACCGTTTTGCCCGACCCCGTGGGAGATGCGAGGCATACCGAGGACAGCTCGCCGTCCTGCTCGTAGCGTCGGCGCATCGACTGCAACTTGTTCGCCAGGGTCGCGACCGCACCGGCTTGGAAATCCTTAAGTTCGACTCTCATGTTTACCTCACCGCATCCTCGGCGGCAATCTTGAACGATTGCAGGTAGTTCTCGTACAGGCGGACGACGTCGAGCCCAGGCAGTTGTGCCTTGACGGAGGCGTATCGAGCCGCGTCGTCCGTGATCACATAGGCGCACCCTATGCTGGCATTCTGCTTGACGGCGTCTATGAAAGCGCCGACCGAAGCAAAGTCGAAAAGGACGGCGTAGGCGTCGGCCATGGCAAAGCCCGGCTGCTCGTGCTTGATGATGCTGCCACGCGAACCAGCGCGCAGCCAGAGCAGGGGCGCAATCTCCTCGAAGGCCACGCCCAGCTCGACGGCGTCTGGGTCTTCGTAGGTGAGGTCAAAGAAGACGGCATTTTCCTCGAAGCCGTCGGCCATGGGGAACTCGTCGGTGAACTTGTAGTCACCCTTGATGGAATCGCCCTCGGGCGTCTTGCCCGTGATGGCCGCCGTGACGCGAGGTTTGGTAACGTACTGGCAGATGCCCAGTGCCTCCCATTCGGGGTCGCCCTGACGAAGACCGCGCTTGGTGAGCTTTTTGGATTCGTCCTCGGAGACCTCGTTATTCGTTATGCTGATGGAGCGCCTGCGCCCGCCGTCCTGATGGTTCAAGCGCATGACGGCATGTGCCGTGGTGCCCGATCCTGAGAAGAAATCGACTACAAGGGCGTCGGGCTTGTCGGCAACAACGGAAGCGATTGAGAGCTCGGTCGCATAAAGGGACTTTGGAAATGTGAAGCGCCTATCGCCGATGAACTTTTTGATATATCGGCTCCCGTATTCACCGGCAGAGAACTGCGTGCCACTCCAAACAGTTGTTGGAATGGCAGAGCGCTCTCCCTGCTCTTCGAGAAGCAAGGACCCATCCTCAGCCTTGCCGATGAGTTTAATTTCTCCATTCTTGAGACGCTCCTCTTGGGAATCTCCTAGGTAAAGGAGGGAGTACCGATCACTCTTTTTGTTGTACTCACCTACTTTTGCGCACCCGCGATCAAGCTTGGCCTGTAGAGCATTCTGGGAGATCCTCCAAGTCGCCTCTCGGCCATCGGTCCTAATAGGCCAAACTGCCCTGAGACCCGTTTTTGTCGGTATCTTGCAAAGGTCAAGTATCTCATATCTTCCATTTTCTAATCCTCCATAAAAGTAACTGTTCTGATACGATTACGCTTTGCATAGTTTTGGTAATCTTCGTTTGTTTTCGTGTCATCCTTTAAAATCGTCTCGACCGGAGTCCCGGCCGCACGCTTTTCTTTTGCACTCAAAATTGCTTTTGCCTGATTTGCCTTTGTATACACGATCAGCTCACCATTTGTTTCGATAGAAATATTGATTTTCTGTCTGGATAATGCCGCCATTAACTGATCAATGACAATTGCAAATCCAATGGATGCAGAAGTCTTTCCATAATAGGTCAGAAGTCTATCATAACGTCCTCCTTTTACGATCGGTTCTCCGCTTCCGAATGTATAACCGGAAAAAATAATCCCGGTATAATACTGATAACTGCTGATAATCCCCAGTTCAAAGGAAATATACTTTTGAATCCCATAGACTTCAAGTACTTTATGAAGTTCTTCTAAATTATGAATTGCCGCTAAAATCCTAGGATAAGATGCAGCTAACTCTTTGGCGCGTTTCAAGTCGTTTAAGTCCAC
>URMO01000101.1 GCA_900549085.1 uncultured Collinsella sp.
CAAGGATAATAGACTGCGAAGGCCGCACGGTAATACCCGGCCTTAACGACAGCCATATGCACCTGCTCATGATGGGCGCGGGGCTTTATCAGGTGGATATAAACGGCGTAAAATCAATAGATGAAATGATAGCGCGCGCAAGGGCATTCATGAAGGAGCATCCCGAGCGCTGCCGCGAAGCGATACACGGCGTTGGCTGGAACCAGGATATGTTTGAAGGGGAGAAGCGCATACCCACGCGGCATGATCTGGATAAAATTTCAACCGAAATACCAATCGTGCTTGAGCGCATATGCGGTCATGTGGTTACCGCAAACACAAGGGCGATAGAGCTGCTTGGGCTAAAGGCAGGCTCCGCGCAGTTCCCCGGCGGCACGTTTGAGCTGGAGTCGGACGGCTACCCAAGCGGCGTATTTACCGAAAACGCCTGCGGCGAAATACTTTCCGTAATACCCGAATACAGCGAGGCGCAGCTCGAGGCCATGTTTATAGACGCAATGAACTACGCCGCCGCGCACGGCCTTACCAGCGTGCAGTCCAACGATGCAGGCACCTCCGCCGCGCCGGAAATAGTTTTCCCGCTTGTCAGGCGCGTGTTTGAAGGCGGCAGGGCAAAGCTTAGGTATCATCATCAGGTGTGTTACCATACTCCTGCGGAATTCGGGGCGTTTATAGAGGGCGAATTTGCCCGCGGCGATTATTCGCACCCGTGGCTTACGCTCGGGCCGCTGAAGCTGTTCCGCGATGGTTCCCTCGGCGGAAGGACAGCCACCATGCGCCATGAATATCTGGACGATCCCGGCAACTACGGCGTGGAGGCTACGCACGATGAGGAGATGCTTGAAATGTGCCGCATGGCGGACGAAGCGGGCATACAGGTTGTTACCCACGTTATTGGCGACAAGGCCATAGAGGACACCGTGCGGTGCTACGAATCCGTGCTGCACGGCGGCAAAAACCCGCTGCGCCACGGCCTTGTGCATTGCCAGATAACCGATATGCCGCTGCTTGAGCGCATTGTGAAGGACGATATACTTGCGCTGTATCAGCCCATATTCCTTGATTACGATATGCATGCCGTTATTTCCCGCTGCGGAGAGGAGCTTTCCTCCACGTCATATGCGTTCGGCACCATGGCGCGGCTCAATGCCAAGGTGTCCTACGGCACGGATTGCCCCGTTGAGGACTGCAACCCCTTTCCCAACATATACTCCGCCGTTACCCGAAAGGATAAAAACGGCTGGCCCGAGGGCGGCTTCTTCCCCAAGGAGTGCGTGGACGTTTGCACGGCCATCGATGCATATACCGCGGGCAGCGCATACGCCCAGTTTATGGAAAACGAAAAGGGGCGCATAAAGCCCGGCTTTATGGCGGACATGGTGATACTTGACAAGGATATTTTCACCTGCGACCCGATGGAGATACGCAATATACTGCCGGTTATGACGATAGTTGGCGGGGAAATAGTTTACGAGAGGTAAAACAATGAATATAGATTTGACCAAGCTGACAAGCGCGGCAGCCGTAGCGCAGGAGAATATGCACAGCGAGCATGTGCCCGGGCTTGCGATGGCGTTCATAAAAAACGGCGAGCTTGTGATGAGCCAATGCCTCGGCATTGCGGACACGGAGCGCGGCATACCCGTATCGAACGAAACTTATTTTGAGGCCGCATCGCTCACAAAGCCGTTTTTCGGCAGGCTTGTGTTTGAATTGGCGGATGAAGGCGTAATAGACCTTGACAGGCCGCTGAGCGAATATGAGCAGGCATGGACGCCCTGCACCGACGCGCGCTTTGCATGCGTAACGGCAAAGGATGTTATGAGCCACGCAAGCGGTCTGCCCAACTGGGGCAAGCTGCCAACGGAGCTTTGCTTTGAGCCTAAGCGCGGGTTCGGCTATTCCGGCATGGGGTATTATTACCTGCAATCCATAATAGAAAAGCGGCTCGATACGCGCCTTGACGACCTTATGCAAAAACGCCTGCTCGACCCCTTCGGCATGGACAAGGCGGCGCTTATATGGACGGGTGCATTGCGCAATACGCTTGCGCGCACGGTTGATGCGGAAGGGAATATAGAGCCCATGCGCTCCTCGGCGCGGCATTCCACGGGCATGGAGCCGAACAGCGCGTTTTCGCTTTATGTGACGATTGACGATTATCCGAAGTTCCTTTTGAACATACTGAAGGAGCCTGACTTTGCCGCGCGTGTGCGCTCCGTAAGGAACTGCGCCGGCAACGGCGTGGAGTGGGGCCTTGGCTGGGGGCTTTACAACGAGCGCATATGGCACTGGGGCGACAACGGCGGCTTCAAGTCTCTTGTCTGCTTCGACCCCGCCACCCGCGACGCCTTGCTCATCCACACCAACGGCTTCAACGGCCTTAACGTCTGCTACGCCGTTGCCGAGCATGTTACGGGCGAAAGCTTTAGCGATATCGCCGAAATGGTAAATGGGGCGGAGTAGGGGTAAGCGGGCTGCCGAAAGCTAACTTGCTGCTAACAAAAAAGATTAAGCACATCATCAGCGTTTTGGTGCAAATGATGTGCTTATTTGATTGTTTGACTTAAACTAAGGATTTAAGAAGCGATGCTCTGTAAAAATCCCCGAATTACTTGGCCTCTGAAACCGCCACCGCCACGGCCACGGTTGCGCCGACCATGGGGTTGTTGCCCATGCCGATGAGACCCATCATGTCGACGTGCGCAGGCACGGAGGAAGAACCGGCGAACTGGGCGTCGGAGTGCATACGGCCCATGGTGTCGGTCATGCCGTAAGAGGCAGGGCCGGCGCCCATGTTGTCCGGGTGCAGGGTACGGCCAGTGCCGCCACCAGAAGCGACGGAGAAGTACTTCTTGCCAGCCTCGAGGCGCTCCTTCTTGTAGGTGCCAGCGACGGGGTGCTGGAAGCGCGTGGGGTTGGTGGAGTTACCGGTGATCGAGATGTCGACGTTCTCGTGCCACATGATGGCAACGCCCTCGCGGACGTCGTCGGCGCCGTAGCAGTTGACGGCGGCGCGGGGACCATCGGAGTAGGGGATGGTCTCGACGACCTTGAGCTCGCCCGTGAAGTAGTCGAACTGGGTCTTCACGTAGGTGAAGCCGTTGATGCGGGCGATGATCTGAGCGGCGTCCTTGCCCAGACCGTTGAGGATAACGCGCAGCGGCTTCTTACGAGCCTTGTTGGCGTTCAGAGCCAGGCCGATAGCGCCCTCAGCGGCAGCGAAGGACTCGTGGCCGGCCAGGAAGGCGAAGCACTCGGTGTCGTCGGAGAGCAGCATAGCGCCCAGGTTGCCGTGGCCCAGACCGACCTTGCGGTCCTCGGCGACGGAGCCGGGAACGGTGAAGGCCTGGATGCCCTCGCCGATGATGGCAGCAGCCTCAGAAGCGGACTTGGCGCCACGCTTGACAGCGAGAGCGCAGCCGAGGGTGTAGGCCCACTCGGCGTTCTGGAAGGCGATGGACTGGGTGTTGTTGACGATCTCACGCGGGTTGAAGCCCTTGTCGGTGCAGATCTGCAGAGCTTCCTCGAGGGAGGCGATGCCGTTGTCGGCGAGGCACTTGTTGATCTTGTCAGCGCGGCGCTCGTAACCTTCGAACGTAACAGTCATAGTTATTTCCCTCCCTTTCTACTCGTGAACCGGGAACACGCTGGCGACGGAGTGAGTCTCCTCGTCGGTGCGCGGGTCGATGTACTTGGCAGCGTTCTCCCACTGACCATAGTGGCCCATAGCGCCAGCGATGGCCTCCTCGGGGGTCTTGCCGGCCTTGACGGCGTCGGTGAACTTACCGAGGTTCAGGAACTCGAATGCGATGATCTCGTTCTTGTCGTTGAGGGCCATGCGGGTGACGTAGCCCTGAGCGAGCTCGAGGTAACGAGCGCCCTTGGCCTTGGTGCCGAACATGGTGCCGACCTGAGAGCGAAGGCCCTTGCCGAGGTCGTCGAGGGAGGCGCCCACGGGCAGGCCGCCCTCGGAGAACGCGGTCTGGCTGCGGCCGTAAACGATCTGCAGGAAGATCTCGCGCATAGCAACGTTGATGGCGTCGCAGACGAGGTCGGTGTTGAGGGCCTCGAGGATGGTCTTACCGGGGAGAATCTCACTTGCCATAGCTGCGGAATGGGTCATGCCCGAGCAGCCGATGGTCTCAACGAGGGCCTCCTCGATGATGCCGTCCTTGACGTTCAGCGTGAGCTTGCAGGCGCCCTGCTGAGGTGCGCACCAACCCACACCGTGCGTAAGACCGGAGATGTCGGAAATCTCCTTAGCCTGGACCCACTTGCCCTCCTCGGGGATGGGTGCGGGGCCGTGGTATGCACCCTTGGCAACGGGGCACATGTTCTCCACTTCCTGTGAGTACTGCATGCCTCTCCTCTCTATCGTGTTGGCGTCCCGTCTGGGGGTCGTGGCTGGCGATTGCCGGGCGACCCTTCGAAAGGGACATGACATGCAGCCCCTATAATACCGCGAAATGCACGGAATATTCGGCGAACGGCTCAGTTTTCGTAGCGAGAAGCGCGGAACTTTCAATTGAAACGATTTAACCAGACTATTTGCGGTCAAGCGACATTTTGTAGGGTGTCAGTTTTTATCAAGGTTTTGATTAGCTTTTGGCAAGACAGCGTTGCCTGACCTGTGGCTATATTGCCGTTCGCCATCGGATTGCCGCCTTTTACCGTCGACGGGTGCCATTTTGCGTGAATGATTTGATGGCACGTTTCAATCGTGATGTATTGGATGGTAAGCAGATCCCGGCGAAGGGAGCGCCATGCAGCGCGTTTGGAAAACGATCACCGGTTTTTACCATGTTTGTGCCCGCGGTATGGGCGGGCAGTTGATCTTTGAGAGCGACGAGGACCGGTGGGAGTTTTTGGAACTGATGCGCGACTGCTGCCGCGATGCCCAGGTGACGATTGTGGCCTGGTGTCTCATGATCGACTACGTGGATCTGGTGCTTTTGGATTACGAGGACGAAATGAGCGCTGCTATGCAGCGGCTGCTGTTGACGTATGCTCGTCGGTTCAATAAGCGCGCTGGGCGCGCAGGCTGCCTATTTCGTGAGCGTTTTGAGCGCCGCTCGCTCGATACCGACTGGCAGGTGATGGAGGCTATTCGCTCCGTACACGCCGATCCGCAGGAGGAGGGCATTAGCCTAATCGAGCGTTATCCCTGGAGCAGCTTTGCGGAGCATCTGCGCGCTTACGACAGCGATGCGGCCGATGTCACGAGGGGATTTTCCGATCCTTCTTGTGTACTTGAACTTTTTGGTTCTGCCGAGGGCTTTATTGCCTATTCGCTAGCGATGCCCGACGGCGGCGAACCGGTGCTGTGCGATATGAAAGAGACGGAGTGGGAACGCCACGCCTTTGCCGACAGGTTGGCGAAGAGCCTCGGGGCTCCGCTCCACGGGGTTAAAGCCGCAC
>URMO01000102.1 GCA_900549085.1 uncultured Collinsella sp.
CGCTCATTGCTGCGACGGGTGCGTGTGAACAGAGTTTGGCATCGTTAGTAACCAGGAGATCTGCCTTTGCGCGCATTGCCGCAGCGATGATTAAATCGTCTTCGTAATCGCTCTGGAGATTACGCTGCTTGCTCGCCATCCATATGTCACTCAGGTCGCAGGGTACCGGCGTGGCAAGTTGCGACAAAACGTCGAAGCAATCCCATGCAAGTGATGTCGCCGCCACGGCGGCATCTTGGGATAGTGAGCCATGCTCGCGCCGATACCACGCCTTATGTTCGCTCGAAATCAAATAGAACAGATCTTTGGACGATGTCGCCGCATACAGCAAATCCACCTGCGCCGTGCATGCATCGCGTAAAAACTCAATCGCCACCGAACGACCACGTCGTGAGGGAATGAAGTAATCGAGCCACACGTTGGTGTCAACCAAGATACGCCTTGGAGCCTCACTCATAGAGCCAGCTCATCTCCTCGCCATAGCGATCCGTATAGGCATTCCGTTTGAGCTCTTCGTCGTCCGATGGCTGAGCCTTGACCATATCGATTCCCGACTCACGGCAAGCGGCAGCGAACAGCTTCGACCCCTGATCCATGAGCTCGAGCTTACGTTTGGCGGCCTTTTCGCGCTCGCGCTGTTCCGCCCGGGCACGACTGGGCAGCAGGATATCCTCGAGTGCACCGGGACGATCGGCCAGCGACGCTGCAAGCTGCCAGAGCGCTCGCACCGCTTGGCTCGGCGTCATACCGGCCCTGGAGAGAGCGGCGTCCCCACTCCTTTTAAGATCGGCATCGAGGCGCACGTTGATCTGAGCGGCTGTTGTGGTCATGACCCCTCCTTAATACTTCAAAACTATCATAAAACTCTATGGTAGATACGTAAAGCATGTATAGCATTTATAAGCATTAGCCGTACTCTGTACACAAAAAGCCGCCGAGGCACACTGCACCTCGGCGGCCACGTATCACAGATCTAGCTCGGTTTCACCCTTTGCATTCGCCCAGATAAAACCTGCCGAAATCAACATCCCTCTTTGGCAGGTTTTAGAGCTCCGCGCTTTCGGCTCCGTTGATATGGAGGTCGCGCTCGTAGAAGGCGGTGAGGGCGCGGATGGCGTACATCACGTCGCGTACGCCGCCGGTCTCGTAGCTCGAGTGCATGGCAAGCTGCGGCAGGCCTACGTCCACGGCGTGCATGCTCGCCTGCATGTTCGACAGGTTGCCGAGCGTGGAGCCTCCGGCCATATCGCCCTTGTTGGCGAAGGCCTGTGTGGGTACGTCGGCGTCATCACAGATGGCCTGGAACACCGCGCGGCTAAAGGCATCGGTGCAGTAGTGCTGGTTGGCGGCTTCCTTAATGACAATGCCGCCGTTGAGCACAACCTGATTGCGAGCATCGCACTTCTCGGCGTGGTTGGGGTGCACGGCATGCGCGTTGTCGCAGCTCACAAGCATCGAGGCGGCAAGTGCGCGATGGTACGACTCGTCGTCAAAGCCCAGCGATCCGTTGATGCGGCGCAGCGCGTCGGCCAAGAACGTCGACATGGCGCCCTGCTTGGTCTCGGAGCCAACCTCCTCGTTATCAAAGCAGCAAAAGACCGAGATGTCATGCGCATTCTCGGCACCCAAAAATGCCTGCAGCGAGGTGTAGGCGCAGGCCAGGTCGTCGAGCTTGGGCGTCGAGATAAACTCGTCGGCCCAGCCCCAAATGCGCGCATCCTGACGATTGACCAGGAACAGATCGCGACCTAGGATCTGCCCGGGTTCAACGTCCAGTTCGTCAGCGATCAGTGCGTCAAAATCTCCCTGTTTAAGCTCGCCGGCGCTGATGAGCGGGCACAGGTCGACGGCTCGGTTGGGAGCAAAGCCCTCGTTAACGCCGCGGTTCATGTGGATGGCAAGGCTCGGGATAATAGCGACCTCGCGCTCGGTGGCAAGCAGGCGGCTCTCAATACGGTCGCCCTCGCGCACCAGCACACGTCCGGCCAGCGCCAGCGGGCGGTCGAACCAGGTGTAGTCGATCATGCCGCCATAGGCCTCGGTGTTCAGGCGCAGCGTCTCGCCTGCGCCATCGAGCTCGGGCACGGCCTTGACCTTAAACGTCGGCGAATCGCTGTGCGACGCCGTGAGCTGAAAATGATAGTCACCGGCGACGCCGTCCTCGCCCCACGTCGCGGCCAGGTCCTCGCCCACCTTAAAGGCAACAACGCTCGAGGTGTTGCGCTGCGTGTAATAACGCCCGCCCGGTTCGATGTCCCACGCCGCATTCTCGGGCAGGTAGGTAAAGCCCGCCTCGTCGAGCTCGGCCATAATGGTCGCCGCCGTATGGAACATACTGGGGCATGCCTCGATAAAGTCGATAAGGTCGTTGGCGGCCTCGATATCATCGGCCGTCACATGCGCGCGCTCGGGCGTTTCCTGATCCGTCATGCTCTCCCCTTTCGCTGGGTTGATGGTCCCCTCCAGCATACCCCGCCACGCCAGCGCCGCACTCTTCATTCCGTGCTTAATTCCGCGCCACTCACCAAGTTGAGCCATCATGCCCGCGCTCCTTTTGCGACAATTGCGCTAACAGGACGAGAGGAGCCGTCATGAAGCCACGTAACATTGCCATCACCTGCGGTGTCGCGGGAGTCGCCGTCGGCCTTGCCGCTGCCACCGGTATCGTTTATCACAAGCAAATCAAGTCCGCCGCGTCGCTCAAACGCTTGACCGGCTACGCGGATGGCTATGACCTGTACGCAATCGACATCGCCTACGACTACGATCTCGATCGCATCATCGCCGCTGGCGTGCGCGACGACCAGGCCTACATCGATGCCGTGGTGGCGCAGGTGCTGCCCGGTGTGCCGGCACATGTCCAGGCGCCCCAGTTTGCCTGCAGCGCTTTTGTCGCCGTAGATGCCGAAGGCCGCGTGCGCACCGGTCGCAATTACGACTTTAAGGACGACACCTCGGCGCTGCTGGTGCGCAATCACCCACGCGGCGGCTATGCTTCCATCGGGCTTGCCGCCCTTAACAACCTGGGCGATAACACTCCGCTTGACTCCGTCGCCGGACGCGCCGCGGCGTTGATGGGCCCGTTTGCCCAGCTCGACGGTCTTAACGAATGCGGCGTGTCCATTGCCGTACTCACTCTGGATTCCAAGCCCTGTGACCAGGACACGCAACGTCCCGTCATCAATACCTCGCTCGCCATCCGTCTGGTGCTCGACCGTGCCGCCACCACGCAAGAAGCTGTCGACCTGCTTTCCGCCTACGACATGCACGCCATGGCAGGACGCGATTACCACTTCTTTATCAACGACGCCGCCGGTGACGCGCACGTAGTAGAGTGGGATCCGCGCGATCCGGACCGCGCTTTCAAAGCGACTCCCGTACGCCAGGTTACGAATTTCTACGCCTGCTATGGCGACGAAGTGCTGCCCAACCAAAAGAATGGCGAGCTGGGCCATGGCAAAGAGCGCGCCGTCGCAATCGCCGATGTCCTTGACGCCCATGTCGGTGCCCAGGACGAAACGATTGTCTGGGAAGCCTTGCGCGCTGCAGCGCAAGAGCCCAATCCGGAAGACATCACCAGCAATACGCAATGGTCGGTCGTCTTTGACAATACCGAACCCGCCGCCGCTATTACGCTGCGCCGCCACTGGGGCGACGTCGACGCCTTCGCACTGTAAGGAGCCAGGCCCGTCGGCCTTACGCTCGCCTGACGTTGTTTACATTTCCATACGCTTGAGCTAACACGTTTTACCCCGTATCAACAGTGTGCGGGGGTAAACTTATGCGCATGTTATAACTTGCCCGGAAGGATTCATCATGCTTAGGATCGGTCTTCTTACCAGTGGCGGCGACTGCCAGGCACTCAACGCCACCATGCGCGGCATTGTCAAAACGCTTATGACCAACAGCGAAGAGCCTATCGAGATCTATGGTTTTGAGGACGGCTACCAGGGCCTTATCTACAGCAGATTCCGTGTCATGACTCCCGCCGATTTTAGCGGCATCCTCACCCGCGGCGGCACCATCCTGGGCACGAGCCGTACGCCGTTCAAGCGCCTGGACACTCCCGAGGCCGACGGCGTCGAGAAGGTGCCGGCGATGGTCCACACCTATCATAAGCTGCAGCTCGACTGCCTGTTTATGCTGGGCGGCAACGGCTCCACCAAGACCGCCAACCGCCTGCGCGAAGAGGGCCTCAACGTTATCGCCCTGCCCAAGACCATCGATAACGACACCTGGGGCACCGAGTTGACGTTTGGCTTTACGAGCGCCATCGACGTCGCTACCAAGTGCATCGACGACATTCACACCACCGCCTCAAGTCACGGCCGCGTGTTCGTTATCGAGATCATGGGTCACAAGGTTGGCTGGATTCCGCTGTATGCCGGCGTCGCGGGCGGCGCAGATGTCATCTTGATTCCCGAGATCCCCTACGACATGGATAACGTCATCAAGACCATCGAGCATCGCATGGAGACCGGCAGCCGCTTTACCATCGTAGCCGTCGCCGAGGGTGCTATCTCCAAGGAGGACGCGGCGCTGTCCAAGAAGGAGTACAAGAAGAAGCTCGCCGAGCGCACGAGCCCGTCAATCGTGTACGACATCGCCAAGGAGATCGAAGCCAAGACCGGTCGCGAGACCCGCGTCGCCATCCCCGGTCACACGCAGCGCGGTGGCCAGCCCGACGCTCAGGACCGCATCTTTGCGACCCAGTGCGGCGTCGAGGCCGCGCTTGGCTGCCTGCGTGGCGAGTTTGGCTACATGATTGCCCTGCGCGACGGCAAAATGTGCCACATGCCGCTCGAGGATGTCGCCGGCAAGCTCAAGTTTGTCGACCCCCAGAGTGATCTGGTGCG
>URMO01000103.1 GCA_900549085.1 uncultured Collinsella sp.
GAGGGAATCTCCTCGGTTTCACATCGAAACAGTTCAAACGTAACGATATTACCATCCCGCCGCGCAAGTGCAAAAAAGAGGGCCGACATAAAGCCGACCCTACAGCGAAAGTGCACGTTATTTAGGAGTATGCGATGCTTTGAAAAAGGCTACTGTATAATTACATATAAGATTCACCCGGAAGGAGCGATCGATGAAAAGCAAACGATTTGTCCTGAATGCACTTCTGGTTGTAGCACTTTTAGCGCTTTTGGCTTTCTCCTGCTGGTACGCAAACCAACCAGCATTTGGCTACGTATTGTATGCAGTAATGTCCGGCGATAAAGCCTATTACACTCTACGCGCAATTGACGTTCTCTTTTTCTATGTAGCCGGCCCCTTATCAATCGCTTTGCTCGCGTTTCTTGTCATTTACAACTTCAAGAAACGCTAGCGGTGCCTATTTGGAATCCGAATCGTCCATGGAGCCGTCGATGCCGGTTTTGGTATCGTCGTCCGAGTTGGAGTCATCGTCCTTGGCGAAGGGATTCTTGAAAAAGCTCGTCGCATCGGGCTGCAGGCCCGAGAGCTTGATCCAGGGATTCTCGAGCTCGGGCTTGGGCATCGCCTGGGCCTCGGGCGCGGTCTCGTTGCCGATGAGCTCGGACTCGTAAATGAACGTATCGTCTCCAAGCGCGTCGTAGGCGGCGACCGGGTTGCCCTCGGCATCGCGATATGGCGTGCCCTTAAATACAGCGCCGTCGTATGCCACGAGCTGGCGACCGGTCTCGTTCTCAAAGTAGTAGACGAAAATGCCCTTGAGGGCCGCGCACAGCGGAATGGCGATGACCATGCCGATGGGACCCATAAGTGCCGAACCAATAACGAGGGCCGTCAGGCTCATGATGGGATGCACCTGCACCGAACTCTGCATGACCTTGGGGGAAATGACGTTATCGGTGACGTTTTGAGCCACCATGGTCACAACGAGCGTCCACAACGCCAGCATGGGGCTGAACATAAAGCCGAGCACCGTGGCGATCGCCGCGCTTACCCAGGGACCGACAACCGGGACCAAGTGCATGATGCCGGTAAAGATGGCCATGAGTGCCGCGTAGGGATGGCCAATGAGCGTAAAGCCGATAAAGGCGAGGATGCCACCGCAGATGGACGTCACGACCATGCCGCGCATATAACCGCCGACCGAGCGCGAAAGAATCGCGACCATAAAGCGGTACGAGGTCTCTTTTTCCTGTCCGATGATGGTACAGACCTCGTGGTGCATACGGGGATAATCGCAGGCAAGCCAGTAGGCAAGCACCAAACCCAGGAAGATTACGAACAGCTGCGAGGCCGTGTTGGTGATCAGCGGGAACACGCCGCGACCGAGCTCAGCGGCGATTTGCGATACGTACTTGGACGCCACAGTAACCAGCGAGGACAGATTATCGTCCAAGTACTCCTTGAGCGGCGTGTTGTTGAGCGTCTTAGCGTGCGAAATCATCTCGTTGAGATCACCGCCCGCAACGCGAAGCTGCTCAGGCAGACGGCTCAGGACTTCCATAATCTGACCGAGCAAAATAGGGGACAGGATGCAGACGACGCCGACGAGCACGGCAACAACCACGATCAGCGCGATGAGCGAACCAATGCCACGGTTGACGCCGTGATGCTCGAGCCAGTTAGTGATCGGCGACATCACAAAGGCGATGATGGAGCCGACAGCGAGAAACTCGATAACCGGTGCCAGGATGCCCATAAGGTTGAAGATGACGGCGGCGATGACAATGCAGCCGACGACGCCCCAAATGCGCAGCGTCAGGATACGGGTATCGCGCAGCGTGCGGTCGGTTTGTTGGGGGTGCTCACTCATGAACGAACCATCACTCCGTCGGGGTCGATCTTGTCCTGAATCTTCTTAAGGGTACGGCGCAGCAGGCGCGAGACCTGCACCTGTGAGATACCCAGCTTCTTGGCGATCTCGATCTGAGTCATGCCCTTCACAAAGCGCAACTCAATAACCTCACGCTCACGCGGCGAGAAATCGCGGATGGCTTCCTCGATCACCAGGCGGTCATCGGTAAAATCGAGCTCGTTGTCGTCATCGGCATAGCGGTCGAGAATCGAGGGGGCATCATCGGAATCGGACGCGCCAGGAGCCTCGATGGGCACCGAGGTATAGGCCGAAGACGATTCCATGGCCTCCAGCACCTCGTCGACGGTCACACCCAGGTACTCAGCGATTTCTTCAACCTTAGGCGAGCGCTGCAGCTCGTTAGTGAGCTTGTCGGTAGCTTGGTTAACCTTGGCAGAAAGCTCCTGCAAACGGCGCGGCACGCGCACGCTCCAGCCCTTATCACGGAAGTGACGCTTAATCTCGCCCAGGATGGTAGGCGTGGCAAACGTCGTGAACTCGAGTCCGCGCTCGGGGTCAAAGCGGTCGATAGCCTTGAGCAAACCCAGATAGCCGACCTGCATGAGGTCGTCGAGCGGCTCGCCGCGGTTCTTAAATTTGTTGGCAAGAAACCTTACCAGGTTCATATGGGACATGACGAGCTGCTCACGTGCGTCCGGATCACCGGTCTCTTTGTAGCGACGAAACAGCTCGCGGGTTTTCTCCTTGTCCCAAGCGGTCTTACCGCTCCGGGAACGTTCGGTCATATTAGATATCCGCCTTGAGGTCGAGGGAAAGCGTCAGGGGCGCCGCAGTCTTTTCGTAGGAATCGCACACGCTCGCCAGAATGAGCTCGGCATACACGGCAGCCTGGTCATCCTCATCGACAGTCGCCTGATCGCCAAAGGTAAAGGTCATGCCCACATGCGATTCGTCGACGTCGAATTTGATCGAAATGTCATCGGAATCAACGGCCGTGCAGCCAAAGATAAAGGCTTCCTCGGCAGCCATACGAATGTCCTCGATGCGATCGACGGACATGGAGCACAGCGCACCAACGTTGGCGGCCGTCATACGTACGAGGCGTGCCAGACGCGGATCCCCGGCAACAGTCAGCGTGATGGGGCAAGTTGCTTCGCTACTCATCGCAGGACTCCTCGGAGGTCTCGGCGGGCGTGTAGGTGTAATACTGGGCTGCTTTAGCAGCAGGCTTCTGTGCATCATCGTCACCAGCAGCGGCATCGTCCCCGGCTTCGTCAATCAGGACACGCTCGGTCGGCTGCTCGGCTTCGGCGGCAGCGGAAAGCGTGCGCTCGGCGTCGGCCGCGGGAGCCTTCACCTTGTTAAAGAGTTTCTGCACGGCACCAGCAGCAGAATCAGTCACGCTCGATACGGCATTGCTGGCCTCGGCCACGCTGCCCGTAACCTCGGAAATGTCGCGAACCACAGCTTCGACCTCTACGAGATTGGAGGTAAGGGCGTCGACGGCGGTCTTGCTCGACTTGAGGAGCGGCTCAACCTGAGCCAACGCGGGGGTGAGCTCATCGACAGCGCCATCGAGCTTTGCTACCACCGGCTGTGCCTCGGCGATGGTGTTGTTAAGGTCGCTCACGGTCTTATCGAGCGAATCAACGACGGTGCGGGTCTTTCGCAGCGTGAGCGCGAGCTCGATAACAGCCCACACACCGGCAACGGCGAGCAGCAGCAGGGCGATTTGAATGGGACTCATACAAGCCTCCCGAAGGAATCGAAATACAGACGCTGTTCATGGTACCCCAAAGAAGGGGAAAGATACCCAAAGGGAATGTGCGAGGTCCCAAGGACCTACTTGGGCGCTCTGCCGCTACGGTCGCGCTCGCTTTGCTCTACGCGCCACTCTTCCCAGCCACGGCCCGCAGGCTGCCAAAACGCACCGCGCTCCAGCCCCTCGGGCAAATAACGCTGATCGACCCAGCCTTCGGGATAATCATGCGGATACTTATACACACCGTATTCGTCGCTGCCCGGGCGATGACGATCGCGCAGATAACTCGGCACCTCGCGGAGCCCACTTGAATGAATATCGGCCAACGCCGCATCGATCGAAGCCTCGCACGCGTTCGATTTAGGCGCCAAGCACACATAGAGAGCAGCCTGAGCCAAGTTAATGCGGCACTCGGGATAGCCAATGACCTCGGCAGACTTAAACGCGGCATGTGCCACCAAAAGCGCCTGTGGGTCGGCGTTGCCAACATCCTCAGAAGCCTGAATCATAATACGACGAGCGATAAACTTAGGATCCTCCCCCGCGTCAATCATGCGCGCGAGCCAATAAATCGTGGCATCGGGGTCGCTACCGCGCATAGACTTAATAAACGCACTGATGATGTCGTAGTGCATGTCACCGATTTTGTCGTACGAAAAGCCACGGCGCGGATTGGCAATCTTCACGTCGTCAACAGTGATGGGATAGCGCTCCCCCGCCGCCGGCGCGGGCGTTCCCTCGGTATCGGGGCGCGTGACGGCAATCTCGCTCGCAAGCTCAAGCGTCGTGAGCGCCGATCGAGCGTCACCCGCTGCCAGTGTGCAAATGGTCTTAACCGTATCCTCATCGGCCGAGAACTTACCGTTCAAACCCTGCGGCGCCTCGAGCGCACGCTCAATAAGCGTGGCGATATCCTCGTCTTTAAGATGCTCAAGTTCCACCACGCGACCGCGCGAGAGCAATGCCGAGTTGACCTCGAAGTACGGA
>URMO01000104.1 GCA_900549085.1 uncultured Collinsella sp.
GCCTTCACAAGCCTCGTGGCCACATCCAGATAGCCTTCCCATAATCAGGTCTAATACTTTTCCCGAGAAGTGAACGACCTTATTTGGACCCCTGTAGCATCGACACTTTTTGGACGCCGTTTCCTGCGGCTTTGCCGAGTTTTTCCTGCGGTTTTGTTGCCAAACAATGTGGATATTTCAGGGGTCCGATTTTGCTCGTTCACTTCTTGGGAAAAGTATTAGACCTCAATTCATTAGGTCGGGGGAGAGTCTTTCTTGGCTGCCGGAGATGTGCGTCGCGGCGGGCGGATTGTCGGAAGTCGGCTGATCCGCGCCCTAAGATTTCCAAAAAGTTAACCTTTGTTGACCTCAATAGTTAGATAAACTAAACTATTTTCCAAAAGTGTGCTCGAGCAAACTTGTTTACTCGAGTGCTGAGGCACCGTGCCGCGTCCAATGCGGCAAAAGGGAGAAGCAACATGAAGAAGTCGACGTTCAATACCCTGCTTGTCGGTGGCGGTTTTCTGCTTGGCACGGCCGGCATCAAGCTGCTTACCAGCGCTCCGGTAAAGAATGCCTGCGTGCAGGGCATTGCGTGCGGCATGCGCATCAAGAATGGCTACCAGGACATGGTCGAGCAGGCCAAGGCCGAGGTCGACGATATGGTTGCCGAGGCTGCCTACATCACTCAGAGCGAGGCCGCCGCGGACAACGCAGCCGAGTAGCGCTCCCAGGCACAAACTATGAGATTCTCGATTATCAGCGAGATCCCCGGCAGGACCCGTCTTCAATTGGCGGGTCCTGTGCCAGAGAGCGATCTCGATGCACTTCTTAAGCTCAGCGGCGATATCGACGGCGTGCACAAGGTGCGCGTCTACGGCCGTATTGGCCAGATGGCGCTCGAATATGACGAGCAGCGTCGTGCAGGTGTGCTCGATGCCCTGGGCACACTCGACGCCCAGGCCATTGCCGACGCAAAGACGGGTTACGTGATGCAGCTTGAGCCACGCAGGCACAAGCTCGTCATGGATCTTGCCACACTTGTCGGCGCTCACTATGCACGCCGATGGTTTTTGCCCACGCCGCTGCGCGCAGTGTTTGTCGTGGCCGGTTACATGACCTTTTTGCGCGCCGCCCTCCGTGAGCTCGCGCAGCCGCGCCTGACCGTTCCCGTGCTCGACGCTTCGGCCATCGGCATTTCGTTCGTCAAACGTGATGTCGACACCGCGGGCCAGACGATGTTCCTGCTCAACGTAGGCGAGCTGCTCGAGGACTACACCCGCGCCATGAGCGAAAACGAGCTCATCAACTCGCTGCTCGATGTGCCCGACAAGGCACAAAAGGTCGTCGGCGACACTGAGGTAAGCGTTGCCGCGACCGAGCTCGAGCCCGGCGATCTGGTCGCCGTACGCACTGGCATGTCCATCTGCATCGACGGTGTTGTCGAGCAGGGGAGCGCCATGGTCAACCAGGCGACCCTGACCGGCGAGCCGCTGGCCGTCGAGCGCAGCGTGGGCGACGACGTGTTCGCCGGAACCGTCGTGGAAGACGGCAGCATCTTGGTGCGCGTGCGCGCCAATACGGCTCAGACCAAGCTCCGCTCGATCGTCTCGCTCGTGCAGACGGCCGACTCGCTCAAGTCCGAGGGTCAGTCGCACATGGAGGACCTCGCCAACAAGATCGTTCCGTGGAACTTCCTGCTCGCGGGCCTGGTTGCGCTCACCACGCGCAGTCTCATCAAGACCTCCGCGGCACTGATGGTCGACTACTCGTGCGCGCTCAAGCTCACGGGTTCCGTCGCCGTCATGACTGCCATGAGCGATGCTGCCAAGATGGGCGTCATGGTCAAGGGCGCGAAGTACTTTGAGTCGTTTGCCAAGGCCGACACCATTGTGTTTGATAAGACCGGCACGCTCACCGAGGCGCAGCCGCGTCTTGCCTGCGTGCTCACCACCGATGGCTGGAGCGAGGACGAGGTCCTGCGCCTTTCCGCTTGCCTGGAGGAGCATTTTCCGCATCCGGTGGCGCGCGCTGTGGTCAACGCCGCCCGCGAGCGTGGGCTCGAACATCGCGAGCGCCACGCCGCCGTCGAGTACATTGTGGCACACGGCATCGCTTCGTCCATCGAAGGGCGTCGCGCCATCATCGGTTCCGCGCATTTTGTATTTGAGGACGAGGGCGCACAGCTCGAGTCCGACATCAAGGAGCAAATCGAGTCCCAGATGCAGGGCTTGTCGCCGCTGTACCTGGCGGTCGACGGCACGGTCGTGGGCGTGCTCGGTATCGAGGACCCGCTCAAGCCCGGGGTTCGCGAGGCCATCGCCGACCTGCACGCGTTGGGCGTCAAGCACGTGGTCATGCTCACGGGCGACTCCGAGCGCACGGCCGAGCGCATTGCGCGCGAGGCGGGAGTCGACGAGTTTAAGGCCGAGCTGCTGCCCGAGGACAAGTACGCTTATGTGGAGCGCATTAAGAGTGAGGGGCGCCATGTTGCCATGGTGGGCGACGGCGTCAACGATTCGCCGGCGCTCGGTTTGGCCGACGTGGGCCTGGCGATGGGTGGCGGAAGCGACATCGCCAAGGAGGTCGCCGATATCATCCTGACCGATACGGATCTGGCTGCAATCGTGCGCCTGCGCCGTATGAGTCAGGGCCTCGTTGATCGTCTGACGAGCTCCTACTCTAAGGTGATGCTCACCAACTCAGCACTCTTGGCGCTCGGCATTACCGGCGCGATTACCCCGCAGACGTCGTCGTTGCTGCACAATGGTTCGACGATTGCCTACAGCCTGAGCAACGCGAAGACATATCTGCGCTAGCGTTTTCGATTGAGTATATGGCCTGCACTCGGGCGGCACCGCAGCCGCCAGGGTGCAGGCCTTTTTAGATAAGTGCAGCCTTAATGGCGGGACTTTCTGCGAACTGCTCGGCTGCCTTTTCGTCGGAGCTGTCGAGTGCTGCCAGGCTGCGGTAGACCCACTCGTTGACCTGGGTGTTCTTAACGCCAGCGGTCTGCATAAGGGCGCCTACCTCGCGGATTGCTGTGAGCAGATCGGCTTTGGGACCCGCGAGCTCGACCTCGATGCCGTGGTAGGCGGCCACGCCGCGGTTCTCACTTACGTGGTCGATAAAGCCCTCGACGGTCTCAAGCTGCTGGGCGAGAGCAGCATCATCGTCAGCGTCCAGCACGGCGAGTGCGTTCGATACCGTGAGGGCGGGATGTCCGCAGGGGACAAAGCCTTCGATGACATCCATAGCTTCGGTAATGGTTGAGCCCAGGCCTGCGAGGGCATTGACGAGTTGCTGCTTGGTATCCATAACGGTCCTTTCGACGGGTCAATTTTGCTTGGCGAAAATATACGTGACGTGTTCAGTAGCAAAAGTGCGAAGTGCGGTGCACGTTAGGGTCTTCACAGCTCGTGCATAGAATGGAAGTCTGCCTTTAGAACGTGGTAAGATAGCTATCCACGAGCGGGGCTCACCCCGCGTGTTCCTTGAAAAGTCGACGGTTATCGGGTGTTTGCAGGTCCGATACCATCCAGACTTTCCCAACATTCGGGGGCGACTGGTTTCGACACGATAGCTCTGAGAGAGGAAGCAAGCCGAGGTCTCCTCGCCTCGTTAAACAGGGGTATCGTCAAATTGAATTGACAACAACTCTTCTTTTGAGCCTATGGCTCTCGCTGCTTAGTTTATAGCGGCGCGTCAACCCGGTGATTTCCCCGACACCGGCGCGACGTCATTTTAGGGGAATGCTCCTGCGCACGTAATCGGTATGGCGCAGGCTAAGACCGAACCGGTTAGGACGCCGCGAGCGTGTCGCTGCGCGCAAAGCGTCCGAGACTAAACCAGCGACTGAGCTTGGAGATGCCAATCAGGGGGCTTTCGTGGACCGGAGTTCGATTCTCCGCGCCTCCACCAATAGTTACAAGCAGGTAGGTAAACGCACCTACCTGCTTTTTTATTACTTACAGATACCGCGGAGAATCGAACTCTATGCAGGGCGCGGGCGTAAAGAAAACGCGTAAGCGTTTTTAGCCCGCGGGCGAGGACGCCGGCAGGCGGCCGAAGCCGGTGCGG
>URMO01000105.1 GCA_900549085.1 uncultured Collinsella sp.
CCAATCCAAAGGATAACTTTTGACGCAGCAATTTACGATTTTCCTACCCCGACCGGATGGGACGCCCATCCCCGTCGTCGTTACCAAAAAGCGCGTCAAGAACTTCAACCTACGCGTCACATCGAGCGGTGAGGTCCACGCCAGCGCACCGCTCGGCGCCAGCCGCGAGCGTATCGAAGCGTTTGTGAAGCGCAACAGCGCCTGGATTATCGGCAGACTTGCCCAGCGCGAGCAACGTCAGGCGACGGCGAGAGAGCCGCTCAGTCCCTCGTCCATCATTGCACTTTGGGGCAAGCCCATCACGGTACAGGATGCGCTCGACCACAACTTTGCATCACCCGCACCGCGACCCAACCAGTCTCCCTTCGCAAGTTTTATGGGTACCGATGAGCCAAGTGGGCGCACGCAGGCAAAGCAGCTCACGGCTCTCGACGGCCTAACGTCCGATGAGCTCCAAGCCCACATCGACCAGCTCTATATGTCCGAGGTCACATCAGCGCTGCGCGATATGGTGCACGCATACGAAATCGCAATGGGTGTCACCGTTTCCCGCGTTTCCGTACGCAGCATGAAAACGCGCTGGGGCTCGTGCACGCCCAAAACCGGTGCCATTCGCATCGCACGCGAACTTGCCGCCTACCCCGTCGAATGCCTCGACATGGTTGTCGCCCACGAGCTCGTCCACTTGCTCGAGCCAAGCCACAATCAGCGGTTCCACGCCCTCCTCGACACGTACTGCCCCAACAACAGAGCTCTGTCGCAGCGGCTCAAAAAACCGCCCATAGAGACGTATTAGAACCGGTTAGCGCACGCGCTCGATCTCGACGCCGCAGCTTGCCAGGGGAAGACCGACGGGCGCCCAAGGCTTATCGAGCTTAACACGCACGCCAAGCAGCAAGGGGTAACGACGTAGTAGCATCGAGGCCACACCCTCGGCCGCGGCCTCGATGAGCTTAAACGTATGCTCGCGCAGATAGCCGTCGACATCGTGGCACACCGAGCCGTAATCAATCGAGGCATCCAGGTTATCGTGCTCCCCTGCCGCGCGCAGGTCGGCATAGAGCACCAAGGACACGACAAACTTCTGCCCCAGGGCGTTCTCCTCGGGATACACGCCGTGGTTGGCAAAGACCTCGAGACCGTCGATAGTAATGCGGTCGGCATGGCGCAGGTCGTCATAGCTCACATGAGGCACTGCCGTTGCGGTGGAAATCTCGCCCCTGCCACGACGGGCGAGCTCGGCACCCTCGGTCTTGGTTGCATTCTCGGGCAGCTTTTTGTTAGTCATCGCGATCGTCTCCTTCGTTTAGAACCCCGACTGCGCACACCAACTACACGCGAATCGACAGGTTCTTTTTATCATCGCTCCAGTTGCAGGCATTGCGCGCAGGGCATGCAAAGCAGGCGCGCGACGCTTTGTCGGCTGCATAAAGCAGACGCTCAAGCGGCTGGCTGTTCACGCGCAGCTTTCGATGGCCCAGGATGGCCGTCTTAATGGCTGCGGCATCTGCCGGCTCAAACGCCACGTCTTCGGGCATGCCGCCGAGAATCGCATCAGCGACGCGCTCGCTTGCAACATCATGGGATATACCCGATTCATACTGTTCATCTTTGCCGATATCGTGAAGAAGTGCCGTGGCATAGATGACCTCGCGGTCAAATCCGAGCTGCTCCTCAAGATTCTTGATCCACATAATGCGAGCGACATCGAGCAGATGGTCAATACCGTGGCGGCAGAAGATACGCCCCGATTCCAACTGTGCAATGTTGCCCAGGTGCCGCCGGAACAGGCCGTTGGCACAGATGTAATCGATACGAGGCATGGCACCAAAGGGGGCTAGGCCCGAAGCCATAAAGCCGCGACGCGGCGTCCCCTCATCGGTCTTCGATGCAAAGTCGTTGACGACTCTCATGGTTAGCGGTCCAGCATCCGAAAGAATCGCTCCTCGAGCGATGGATCGGTCTCAAAGACACCGCGACGAGCAAGCGTTACGGTCTTGGCACCGGGCTTTTGCACGCCGCGCATGGTCATGCACATATGCTCGGCTTCCATCAGTACAATCGCTCCTTGGGGAGCAAGATACTCCATGAGAGCATCGGCAACCTGCGCACACAGCTGCTCCTGCAGCTGCAGACGGCGGGCATAGACCTCAACCGTGCGGGCGAGCTTGGAAAGCCCTGCGACACGGCCGTTGGGGATATAGCCAATGGCAGCCTTGCCGTAAAACGGCAGCAGATGATGCTCGCACAGCGAGTAAAACGTAATGTCGCGCTCGATAACCAAATCGTTTGAAGCGACGGCAAAGGTTTTGGACAGGTGCTCCTCGGCACTCTGGTCCATACCGCCGGCGATCTCACCATACATACGGGCAACGCGAGCCGGGGTCTCCAGCAGGCCCTCACGAGTTGGGTCCTCGCCTATGCCCTCAAGCAACAGCTTAATGGCGGTCTCGACTTTTTCCTGATCGACCATCTGGGCCTCACTTTTCCGATTTTGCGTTCGCGCTATGGTACCACGCCCTCCGGCATCGGCCACAAGCTACATAGTATGGGTCGAATAGACCGGATCGTCCCGCCAAAGCTCCACGGCGTCGCAAAGCGTAACGTTCTCACGCTCGGCACGGGCACGCGTGGCGTTCATATCAATCACGCGCTGGTTGCTCGAGCCCCTAAAGCGCAACGAGATATCGTACAGGTCCTGAACAAACGGGCCGTCCACCAGCATGTCGAGGCAGGCAAGGATACGGTCCGTCACCTCGGTATGGTGACGACCGCCCGGCATAAGCTCCTCGAGCACGTCACCGGTAAAGCACCAAATGGTCTTCCCCGACTCCACAGGATAGGCCGCACGCACGCGTTCGATAAAGTCAACGAGACCCGCCTGATTCCATGGGCTCGCCACCCAGAATCGTCAGGCCATCAATAAAGGGATGGTCAAGACTGTCGATAATCTTGTCCTCGACGGCACGGTCGAACGGTTCACCCGCGGCAAAGTCCCACGCGACGGAGTTAAAGCAATTCTTGCACCCACGACGGCACCCACTCACAAACAGAGAAGTACGAACACCTTCCCCATCAGCAATGTCGAAATACTTAATGTTCGCGTAGTTCATAGGTAACTCTCCCGGGAGGCCGGGACATATCATCCCGTCCTCAAACATTCTCGGCCTGCGGCCTGCGAAACTGCGGGCGGGACGATATGTCCCGGCCTCATGCAAAGGTTAACTCAATGAACGAAGCGAACATCGAGCATAGGGTTCGAGGTCTAATAAAAACTTTGTTGCAGCTCAACCGTCATCGCAAATAAATCGCAGCTGCAGCTCGAATTATTTCCGCTAAGAACTTCGAGAAGTGAGCAGACCGCATGCTGCATCTCAACTACATCAACTTGGCTGAACCGAGAGGGCCGCTTGGGCTTTTGCTCGATATGAGTTCCGCACGCAAAGAAGGCCACTTAATGTGGCCTTCGTCTTGCGCAGGACTGTCCGAAATAGCGAGCAAATGCCCAAGCGGCCCTCTCGGTTCAGCCCCGGAGCGGTATTAGAGATGCAGCACGCGGTCGCGGATCTCCTCGGTTCGACCCTGGTTCCAGAATTGAGTACCGATGTAGCCGCACGTACGACGAGCGACGTTCATCTTCTCCTGATCGCGGTTGCCGCAGTTCGGGCACTCCCACACCAGTTTGCCATCATCCTCGACAATCTTGATCTCGCCAT
>URMO01000106.1 GCA_900549085.1 uncultured Collinsella sp.
ATGAAAATGTAGGCGTTGCCCTCTCCGGTGGATACCGGACTCCTGCTCATTGTGACTATCGGCATCCAAAAATTTGCGCAAAAAATAACCTTTAGATGCGGCAAAAGTGGAGTTTGGTGACGGTTCGCGCGGAATTCGTTGCCAATTGAGCATCTATTAACCCGTCCAAAAAATTACAGGTGTATATTTATACGCTGATTATTGTTGTGCTCAGATTGCAATTAACCGTTGACAAAAATGAAGAATGCTAAAACTGGGCTTTAGGACAGGGGAGGCTATAGCCTTATGAGACGAGTGGGAACACTTGGCTTGGTGGCAGCGCTTGCCGCTATCTTGGTATCGCCGCTGCCGGCGCATGCCGAAGACGCTTCGGGTGCCGTTACCTACAATGCGGGAAATGGGTATTCCTTTGAGAAGCTCTCGCATCCTACGGTAGGAACGTCGCAGCCGGATGGCATCGTCGACTACCAGGGTAACGGTGCCGTTGCCGTTCCGGGCGCCGACGGTAATACGGCCAACAACGAAGGCGATCGCGGCCAGAGCTACACTTGGGCGGCTGCGAGCTATGGTGACTGGCTTTATGTGGGCACCTGCTATGCGGCGATGGGCAACACGCTGACGCTCATGAACGGCACGCTGGGCGATTCCTTTGATGCCGAGACCATGCGCCTGACGCTGGAGGCCATGTTTAACGGCACCTTCTTCTATGGACAGCAGAAGGAGGACGGCACGGCCGACAAGGACAGCGGCGGTATCTTGGTCAAGATCAATACCAAGACCGGTGAGACCAAGCTGCTGCTCTCTGAATCGCTCAACGGCGTCGGTCCTTTGTTCCGCAATGCCGTGAGCTATAAGGGCAAGCTCTATTTCTGCGGTAGCGTCAGGACCAATGGCGGCAAAAGCGGCCTGCCTGCTGTATATGAGATCGATCCTAAGACGGATGATTGGAAAGTTGTCTATCAGGGCCTTTCGAGCGCGGACGATTACCGCGATGCCTACCAGCAGGGCATTTCTACCGGTATCCGCGGCATGTGCGTCCATGATGGACAGCTCGTCATCAGTAATGTGGGTAAAGACGCGTACGGTAATTTTGTGTCGACAATCCTGACGTCGTCTGACCCCTCGAAGGGCCCGGGCAGCTTCACCGAGATTGCCAACTCGGGCACGCTGTTTAACTATCCGGCGATTCACTATAAGGACAGCATCTACGGCGGCGCCATTTGGGATATGGTCTCGTACAACGGCCATCTCTATGCGACCATCTGCACCGGTACGCCCGATAACGCTCCCGATGATAATTCCATGCAGTCGTTTGCCATGGTTCGTGGCGACAAGAACGCCGACGGCAGCTATTCGTGGACTCCGATTGTCGGCGATAAGAATGCGGTCCGTGAAGAGGAGCGTGCAAAGTACTGCTTTGGCATCGATCCTGCCCGTACCCGTTCTGGCGCTGCCAACCTCATCGTCTACAACGACTACCTCTATATCGGTGAATACAACGACGAGGAGATTGCTCTCGAGCGCATCCTGTTCAACAAATCCAACTCCGAAGAGGGCGGCAAGAGCAGCATGGGCGGCGTTGACTGCTCGTTTGTGAATGCCAATCTTGAGCAGTCGGTCAACATCTATCGCATGGACAAGAACGAGGACATAAAGCTCGTCGTTGGCGATCCCACCGAGATGTTCCCCGAGGGCGGTATTTCCGGCCTGGCTTCGGGCTTTGGCCGAAACGAGAACCAGTACATTTGGCGCATGCAGAAGTTCGACGGCAAGCTGTATATCGGTACCTTTGATACCGCGAGCCTGCTTGAGCCGATCGGCCAGTTCTCCAATGGCGACATTATCGATATGACGCCCGAGGAGTGGGACTCTCAGGTTCAGCGCCTTAGGGACCTGCTCGATCACCTGCTCGACAAGAAATCGCCTGACGACCCCATCGTTCCCGTGAACACGCTTGCGGACGATGATTCAAACGAGGCCGTCGAGGTCGATGATTCGAACGAAGCTGCCGAGGTTGATGATTCAAACGAGGCCGTCGATGTCGATGACGAGAAGACCGAGGTTGCTAAGGGCTTTGGCGATCTGAGCGATGCGCTGGAGGATGCCGCGGGCGGTCTTTGCGATCAGGCCGCGACGATGTCCCAGGACTTTGAGGACGACGCCGCTTATGTCCAGAAGATCGATGGCGAGATCGCGTACTTCAAGTCCTTTGCCGACCAGTATCAGGACATGCTCGATAGCTATGAGAGCCTGAAGCAGCAGTACGAGGATGTCTATGGCACCGAGCTGCCGAGCGATATTCAGGATGCGCTCGATAAGCTGCTGAGTGAGGAGAACCTCAAGAAGCTGCAGAGTGTCCTTACGTGCATGTACTACCTGCGCGATGCCGAGCGCGGCTTTGATATGTATGTGACCGAGGACGGCGTGAACTTTACGACGCTGACGACTAACGGCTTTAACGATCCGTATAACCATGGTCTGCGCACCTTTGCGGTGACCAACCAGGGTCTGTGCCTTGGTACCGCCAACCCGTTCTATGGTTGCCAGGTTTGGATCCAGCGCAAGGAGAATTCGGAGAATCCGATTGATCCCGGTACTCCGGATCCGACGAAACCCACCGATCCTTCGCAGCCGGGTGGCGGCAATCAGCCTGGTGGCAGCCAGACGGGCGGCAACGACCAGTCGAGCAGCACCGCGACGACCGTTTCGACGACCACTAAGAAGACTCCGAAGGACGGCTCGCTGCCTCACGCTGGCGACTCGACCCTCACGCTGGTCTTGGGATTGCTGGTTGCAGCTGCCGCAGTGCTTGGCATTGCTCTCGTCTTGCGCAAGCGTTCTCGTTGCTAGACTCGACCACGCAGCTCGATGCCTTGGATATCGTCGAAGTTGATGGCGATATCCCTGAGTTTGAGCAGCTTGAATGCGGGTAACACTTCGTCGAGAATGCCCGTGCGGCTACGATAGCCGTACGTATCGTAATAGGTGACGCGCACCAAGTCGCCACGTTTGAGGCCCTCGAGCTTTTTTGAAAGCTCGAGGGCTTTTTCTTCCGTGAGTTCGCATTTTGGTTCGACGGTGATTTCCTGCTTGCGCACGAGTTCGTAGTATC
>URMO01000107.1 GCA_900549085.1 uncultured Collinsella sp.
GTGCGCACTCCATTGGCTCTTGCGAAGATCGGAGCGGTTATGTTTGCCACCGCGTTCCACACTAGCCGTCACTACATTCTGTTTACCGCCATGGCCTGCCTATGCGTTTTGCTGGGCGGGCCTTCTTATGCCGCGGGCGCGGACAGCTTGTTCATTGCGGGCGCCACGTACTACGAGCCGGGCGCGTCGGGCCCCGGGTGGGCCTGGACCGACGCCGACCATCTGGAGCTTAACGGCTACACGGGCGAGGCCATCGGCGCCGACGGCGACCTGGTGGTGACGCTTGTGGGGCAAAACTCCGTGGTCGAGACGCATGCGCCCGATGCGGACATTTCCATGAGCGGCATGGAGGTATGGGGAAACCTTACGCTTTGTGGCTCTGGCTCGCTCACGGCGACGGGCTCGCAATGCGGGATCCATGTGTCCCAGGCGCTGGTGGTGGACGGCTGCACGGTGGATGCGAGGGCCGACGGGGCCGGCGTTATTGACCAGACGGTGGCCGGCATTGCCGCAGGTAGCTTGACCGTACGCGCCGGCGGGCACCTTACTGCCGCGGGCGCGGGATCCGATGCGGGCTTGCGCTTTTATGGCGTGCGCTTGCTCGACGAGGGATTTGGTGCCGACGCGGCGAGCAAGACGCTTGCTGTGGATGCGTCCTGGCTGGATGCAACCGGTACGGATGCCGGCGTTGCCTGCGATCGAGGATCGCTCGCTGCCGCGCACTTTGTGACGCCCGCAGGCGGGGCCTTTGGTGCTGCCTGCGTGGTGGATGCTGACGGGGCCGTGGCACCGCACGTGGTCATTGAGCCCGATGGCGCCACCGGCCCGGCGGGGGAGACTGAGTCGCCCGGCGGCGAGGTGCCGGGGGATGGCACGGGCGAGCCTACTGGTGGCGCCGACCCTGCTGCGGGGCAACCCGGTACGGGGCTGGCAACGGATCCTGCGGTGAAACCCGTGGCTACGTCGACCAAGACAACGGCCACCAAGACCACAGTCACCAAGACGACCAGGCCCAAATCCACTATGGCAACAACATCGGCGCTTCCCAAGACCGGCGACAGCTACTGGATAGTTGCCTCCTTAACGCTATTCCTGCTGGGAACAGTGCTTCTGAGTGCCGCATATTGCTGCCTGATGCGGTACGACGCATCAGGCAGCAATACAAGAGCTCTGTAGGAGCTTTAAGGGCAACGCTTTCGGCAAGGGAGCGTTGCTTTTTTCATGCATGCAATGTCTAACGTGCAGCCATATGCGTTTTCGAAACAAGAACTATCGCTTGTGTAGCCAGCCGCAGGGTACGGGTCTTATTGGATCAATTCTATTCACCTCGTGTTAAATCCACTCCGTTCTTTATACTCAAATGCAAACACTAAGGAGGTAGTCATGTTTTGGAGCTATGTACAGCTTGATGATGGCACCCAGTTTGCCTACTCAGAGACAAGAGAAGACGGAACCGTTCGCGTAGCCGTCGAGCGCCCGGTTGACTTTGGCTTTGACCATGCGGAATGCTTCTTGCCTGCGGTCAAATGGTTCAACGTCGAAGGATTTACTGCTGATGACCTCAATTTCTTGACAGAATTTGTTAGATCAAACGCCCCGTTTATCTTCGAGCTCGCCGAACGCCAAAAAGCCGGACTGGCGGTTTCGGCGCTGGCCCTCTGACGTTCTACTGTTGAACGGTAAATAACCCATGATTTCGACTACCGACATATCCACTGCCGTCTCCCGTGTGCTGACTCAATACGATGTCAGCGAAGCATATTTATTTGGCTCGTTTGCCCGAGGCGAGCAAACGCCCGATAGCGATATTGACTTGCGCCTAGTTTGCGGCAACACCATGACGTTCGGCACGCTTTACGAACTCTCCTATGAGATCGAGATGGAACTTGGGCGAAAGGTCGATGTCGTCACCAACCCACCAGAGCACATGCGCCCGGCCTTCCGCAAAAGCATCGAGCAGGATGAGGTGCGTGTCTATGAAGCACTGCAAGCAGGACGAGGAGCTTGCGAATGCCAGCCCGCGGCCTTTCCCTTCCAAAGAACCAAACTCGGTGACCCTCCAGGCCATTCGCGAAGGTGATGCGTTCTTAGTGACGGGGGAGTCCGGTCGCTTCGACAACGGCGCCGATCTAATCGATGCAGCTCTAAAAGCTCCTGAAGCGTGAGAGAATTTAACCATCGAAGAGACTGTCGTCTTGGAGGTGCCAGATCGGCGAGGTACGTACCTCGCCATTTTTGTACGATTTGATCAAATGTCTAAGCATTTGAACCTGCATATCGACGAGGTCGGCAATGCGGATAAGCCTTTTCTGCCTAGTGGCAGGCTTAATTCGCGATATCCTTCATGTGTTATACTTGAGCCATAAATTCTGTTTCAAGTATTCGAAAGGCTTGAGATGAAGTTGTTAAAGGTTTGCTTCGACCATCTCTCGATGTTCGAAGACGGGTTATTCGAAATCGACCTGTTCGCCTCCGACCGCGTGACGGCCTCCGACAGCAGCGTGTTTTGCATGCTGACCACAATCTCTCTCATGGCACTTTCCCCCTTTATATTTTATCATATCAGAAAGGAAAAGCACCGCGCATCAACCAAACGGCTATTTTCTCACCAAAAAGCAAAAAGGCCGCCCGTAGGCAGCTTGTTTACCCATAAAAACGATTTAGTTTTTTCGGTTTAAAATCACCAGCCCGCTTTCCCTTGCGCGCACGGCCAGCTCGGTTCGATTGCGAAAGCCGGTTTTTTCCAGCATATTCAGGATAT
>URMO01000108.1 GCA_900549085.1 uncultured Collinsella sp.
GCCGACAAAGGCGTCGACGCGCTCGTTCAAATCGTTGAGAGAATCCATGGCGGTCCGTTTCTATGTTTTGCGGTCGGCAGTGTACGACCGGCGTTGCGAGTGCTAAATCGTTTGACGAGTTGATTTTTCCCCGCTGCGCCATCCGTTAGACTGAAGGGCCCGCGAACGTGAAGGAGCTGTGGTGGCGGGAATCGAGGTGCTATCTTGAATGTCCCGTATACAAAAGAGAGGTGACGCGGTATGGAATTTTCGGCAATGTTAGGCTCGATTGGCCTATGCGTGGGCGCAATCGTTGCCGCCGCGGTCATCTACTTTGCGGTCACGGCCATTAAGGGCAAAAAGGCCGAGCGCAAGGAGCGTGAAGCGCTTGCGCGGCATAAGGACCAGCAGGACAGGCACGCACGGCGATAGCTTGTTGAGTTTTGGATCCGTGCGCTAGCTGCGTTTTCGGACCAGGGCGATATAGAAGCCCTCAAAGTCGCGACTGGGCGGAATGGTCAGCGTGCCTGGCATGCCGTTGGCAATGGCCGAGACGTGACCCGCGGCAATGGCTTCGGTAAGGGCGTTGCACTCGATATGCGGCTTGTCGCCGGTATCCTGTGTGCGACGCGCTTCGCTTTCGCTTGGCGTGCCGTCGAGGGGGATGAGCTCGCAGTCCATATGCTTGTCGAGGGCCTCTTGCAGGGCGTCCTCGTTTTCCTGCGGCAAGATTGAACAGGTCGAATAGACGAGCGTGCCGCCCGGTTTGAGGGCCCCCATGGCGCGGTCCAGAAGCGCGCGCTGCGAGCGGGCGCACTTGACGAGCAGCTGCTCGGTGAGGCCGCGCAGACTTTTCTCGTTGCCGCTGATGACGGTGCCCGTACCGGTACAGGGGGCGTCGAGCAGGATACGGTCAAAGCGGAAGAACTCGTCAAGCTCGCGCGCGTCAATGCGCATGACGGGTACGTTTTTGGCGCCCTGGCGGTGGAGGTTGGCTTCGAGCTTTTCGGCGCGGGGAATGCTCATCTCGCAGGCCGTGAGGTGTGCCTGGCCCTGGGTGAGGGCGGCGATCTGCGTCGTCTTGCCACCGGGGGCAGCGCACATATCCAGGATATCCTCCCCGGCCTGCGCGCCCAGCACCAAAGGCGGCATCATGGACGACAGACTCTGCAGGTAGACCTTGCCGTCACGGTAGATGTCGAGGTCCCACAGGTCGGAAACCTGGGCCTCGGGCAGGATGAAAGCATCCGGGTACCAGGCAACGGTTTGGTAGGCGATCCCGGCGGCGTCGAGTGCCGCGGCGATGTCCTCGGCGGTCGCCTTGAGCGTGTTGGCGCGTAGCGTGACCGGGCGTGTGGCAGCGGCGCCGAAGCCCTCAATCACGAGTTGGGCATCGGCGGGTGCATAGGCGCCGGCGACCGTGTCGACCATAAAGCGCGGCAGGTCGACGGCGCAGGGAAGGGCGGCAAGCTGGTCGGAAAGCTCGGTAGCGGCAAACTGCCTGAGCTTGAGCTCGGGCTTAACCTGCTTTTTCTGCCTACGACGACGCGGCTTGGACATTCGTCTTTCCTTCCACCGAAATGATTATTCTGGGACGGGGATTAAAAAATCATTTAATGCTCCCCGTCCCAAAAAGACTGTACTGTGGCGCCCGGGAATGATTTTTTAATCCCCGTCCCAGAATAATCATTCCCGGGCGCGTTGCTGTTAGCGTGTTTTAGTACTGGCTCTCGTGCTTGCTAAAGAAATCGAAGCGCGGGGGCAGCGGCTTCACGCGGTGCTCGCCGGGCTTCTCGCCCAGACTCTCCACAAACTCGTCCGTGGAGGCAAAGATGTTGTCCCAGCTAAAGAAGGCGACCGGGTCGACGTCGAAGTACTCGCAGATGAGCTCGCAGCCGGCCGGGACGATGCCGTGCATGAGCACGGTCGCCACGCGCAGCTCGGTGAAGGCGTCGACCAGGGCCTGCGTCATGGCGGCGTTGGCCGGCTCACCCTCGAGCTTGTTGGCGGCCTTGGAGGCATCGCTCCAGCGCTTGTTGGCGGCGCGCAGGTAGTCGTCGCACACGGCGAGCGCGCGGTGCGTCTCGAACTTGTACATGGCCTGCTCAAAGGCAAGGGCTGCCTGCTCGGCGGCTTCGACCACGGTGGCGGAGGCGGCACCGGCGGGGATGCAGCCGTTGCGATAGGGGCTCTCGTCGCCCTCCTTGATGGCGACGCCATAGAAGCAACTGCGGGCCAGGCGGTTGAAGACGCCGGTCAAAAGGGCGCTCTCCTTAAGGGCCGGGTCGATAACGCGCTTGTCGTCGCAGGCGCGCACCTCGTTGCCGTCCTTGTCCTTGCCGGTCACGCGCGTGTCGTATGCCTTGGGGCTAAAGCTCACCGGCTTCTCGGACAGGCCGAGCGACAGCCAGTGCGCGCGCATCTGCTCGCAGGTGTAGTGGTTGAGCAGGTCGTCTGCCGGCGGGGGAGGCGTCTGCGAGGACGAGCTGGCCTTTTTGCCCATGTAGAGCAGGTGGTAACAGGCGCTGACGGTGCTCTGCGTGAGGTTCCAACCCAGGGCCTCCCACATGGCGGTCTGCGCGATGCAGTAGAAGTAGATGTTGTCCTGGCCGATGAACTGGTAGATCTGCGCGTCGTCCGAGCACCACCAGTCGCGCCAGCTGCCGCGCGGCAGGCCCATCTTGTCGTTGACGGCCATGGTGAAGCTCATGGGAGCCCACAGGCTTTCGGGCCAGCACCACACC
>URMO01000109.1 GCA_900549085.1 uncultured Collinsella sp.
GCCATCAGACGCTCATAGCGAATGCCGCTGGAGGTCATGAAAGCATAAAGTCCGAACGGCAGCGTGCGGACATCCTTCGAATTAGTGGCAATGACGGTCCACAGGAAGGAGTTCCAGCAGGCGATGGCATCGAGCAGGCCGTCAACCGTACCGAAGTGTACGTAAAAGGTCTTGCGGTCGACATTCGCCTCACGCGCGATGGCACTCACCGTAATGTCGGCAAGCGGCTTATCCATCAACAGGCGCTCAAACGCAGACAGGATGGCATTGCGGCTGCGAACAATGCGGCGGTCGAGGCGCGGTTTGCTGGTGGCCATGGACGTGTCCCTTCAGAATGCAGGCATTCATCAACAGATGAGAGTTAATCTACGTAAGAGGATTATCCCCCATCCGGCACAAAAATGCCCGGCAACATGAAGAACGCACGACCAACTATTACGCCTTAGGGAGTTTCTTTTTGTTCAAAGCAGCCGGGGACACACGGATACCGTCGCCCGTCTGGCGCACATAAGCCTTATGCGCCGGTTTGGCGGCCCCAGAAGCCTTCTGAACATGCTGATTAGGATCCACGGTAACCGCATGCACAGGATGGGGCTTTGCAGGCTTAGAGGACGTCTGAGGCGTTCGTCCGAGCTTGCGCATCACGCGATCCCAGCGTGCATGGATGCTCTCGTTGTGAGCGCTCTTAAGGCCCAGCAGGGGCGCGGCCAAAATAGTCGGCGCGATAAACGTAATGAGGCGCCACAGCAGATAACCGGCGGTCGACGCCGATCCAAAGAAATGACCCAGGAACAGCGCGAAGCCACCCTCGGCACCGCCGGTGCCACCGGGCAGGGGAACAGCAGAGCTCAGGAGTTGAACAAAGGCGCTCGCGGCCATGACCGAGAAAAAGTCGACTTCGTGGTGCCCAAAGGCAAGCATCAGGAAATACGGCACGAGATAGAAAAACGCGAGCTGCAACATGGTGATAACCACCGTGAGCAGCATGGACGAAAAGTGACCGGCCGAAAGCTTGAACTTCTCGGAGAACGAGTAGATTTCGCCGTCGACAAACGTACGCCAGCCCTCGATCTTGATGGCCGAGACGCCCATTCGCTCGAGCCAATTGATGATGCAGTGCGCAACGCGCGTGACGGTCTTGGGCATGAGCGCGACGGCAAAGATGCCAATCAGAATGCAGCAGTGACCGCCAAAACTAAAGACGCACAGCAGCGTCATGTCGCCATAGCGCTCGGCGAAAAACGGCATGCGGGCAAGCAGCAGAATGGCGCCCCAGGCAACGAGGCCAAACTGATACACGATAAAGCGCGTGAACTGCGTGGCACCGGCCTCGCCGACGTTTTGGCCTGCCTTGGTCAGGCGGTAAATCTGGGCAGGCGTGGAGCCCATCATCATGGGCGTTAGGTTGCCAAAGAAGATACCGCTCGCCTCGACCGAAATCAGGTCGCGAATGCCAACGGGCGAATTGGGATCGAGCCAGACGGCGATCGCATAGGCAACGATGCCAAAGAACAGGTACAGGAACATGCAAAAGCATGCAGCAACGAGCCACGGCGCTTGGACGCTCGACATGGCAGCCCAGAACTGTCCCATCTGACCGGTCACAATCAGATAAACGATATAGCCGACCAGCACGACGCCGATAAAAATGGCACCGCGACGTGCACCCTTGTTGTCATCGCCGCCCGAGGCCTCAACCTCGACCTGGGGCTTAGATGTATGCTGAGAGGACTCCTTCATGAGGCTCCTTCTGACCGTCCAAATATCTTGCATATTGTACCCGCAAGGGCCACAAGCAGAACGAAAAGCTATGGGCCAAATGGGAATTGCAGATGGTTTGCTCGGAAATCAGAACCACCCTTAAAAAGGGTGGTTTGCTCTTAGGGTATAACCCACGGGCCCCGGGCTCGCGTCTAAAGGCGCGGGCCCGGACTTCGTCCAGGCCTAGTGCATCTTGACCCGTGGCGCGCCGGTCGAACCGGCAGCATCACCCCCTCTTGAAGGGGTCCTCGTACTCCTTCACGCTCAGCTTGTCCAGCGCGATGTCGTGGGACTCCTGCTCCCTGATGTACTTGGCGATCGTCGCCTCGTTCAGGCCGACGGTGGACACGTAGTAGCCCTCCGCCCAGAACTTCCTGTTGCCGAACTTGTACTTGAGGTTGGCGTGCCTGTCGAATATCATCAGCGAGCTCTTCCCCTTCAGGTAGCCCATGACGCTCGCGACGCTGTACTTCGGCGGGATCGCCAGCAGCACGTGCACGTGGTCTGGCATCAGGTGCCCCTCGATTATCTCGATCCCCTTGTACTCGCACAGCTTCCTGAGGATCTCCCCTATGTCGCTCCTGATTTGGTTGTAGATCACTTTGCGCCTATACTTCGGCGTGAACACGATGTGGTACTTGCACATCCACTTCGTGTGGGAAAGGCTGTAGGCCTTCTGGGCCATGGCGACCACCCCTTCGACTCGAATTCTTGACGGCCTGAACAATCGTCAATATCGGTCGGAGGGGTGGCTTTGTAAAGCCGTTTGTCTCCACCCGCGTAGCGGGTGGTTTAAAGCTGGCCGCTGCGCGGCCAGCAGACTAAAGTCTTGATCCAGCACCTCGTTCTTCGCCTTGTACTGGTCGATGATGGAGGGTATCCTCTCCATCGCGTTGAGGAAGTTGC
>URMO01000110.1 GCA_900549085.1 uncultured Collinsella sp.
CCTCCTGGTCATGCCGCCGAAGTTGAAAGGGAGATTGCCGCTCTGGCGGGTTTGCAGCGTCGGCCGGTCCGCCGTTCGGTAGAACGGCGGAACCAATAACTAACAGACTCGAGTCTTGCCGATCATGATGTTGAGGATCTCGACATCGGTATCTTTCATACCCACACGGCCCACGTAGCCCATGCTGGCGATTGTCTGCTCGACGGTATCCTGGATCAGGCCCTCACCGGCGCGGAAGCCGCGACCCTGCATGGCCATATCGTGGCCCAGAATCGCCGCATCGACGGCAGCGGAAATCTTGGCGGCACAGCTTGCCTTGGCGCCATCGCACACGATGCCGCCCACGTTACCGAGCGTGTTCGAGACCGTCGCGCCAATCTGCTCGCGCGTGCCACCACACAGCCATGTAATCGCAGCGCCGGCGCCACACGCGGCGCAAATAGCACCGCAAAACGCCGAGAGCGCACCAATATAGCTCTTGATATGCACGGCGATAAGATCGGACAGCATCACGGCGCGCACCAGGCGATCGTGGTCGCAGCGCAGGTACTCGGCATACTCCATAACGGGCAGTGCGCAGGTAATGCCCTGGTTGCCCGAGCCGCACACAATGGCGACCGGCAGCGCACAGCCGTTCATGCGGGCGTCGGACCCGGCGGCCGCACGAGCGCGGGCACGGCAGGCGACGTCATCGGCACGAGCACCCAGCAGCGTACGGCCGACCTCGGCGCCCCAAGCGTGCGCCAGGCCCTCGGCACTGATCGCACCGTTCAGCTCAATCTGGCGCTCAACGGCAGCGCGGGCACCATCGATGTCGCCGTCCTCGATAAAGTCGATGATGGACTCAATCGACATGGGCGTGTCAGCGCTATCTGCCGCACGCTCGGCCACAACGCGCTCGGCGCAGGCGGCACACTCCCCCGCCGACTTGCCGCATACCGGAATACCGTCGAGCGTATGGCACGTGACATTAGTGTGGTGGTCGGTAATCTCGACGACCGCGGTATGGCCCCCGGCTGTAGCAGTCACCTTGATGTAGAGGTTAGGCACACCCTCGACAAGCGACACATCGCAGTAGTCCGTATCAGCAAGCAGCTCGGCCACGCGGGCGCGATCCGCGTCATCGACACTCTCGAGCACCTCGAGCGCGCTCTTGGCGTCGCCGCCCACGGCACCCAGCACGGCTGCCGCTTCAATACCGTGCATACCGCCCGAGTTGGGCACGGTCACGCTCTTAACGTTCTTGATGATGTTGCCCGAGCAGGCGACATCCATATGATCGGGTTCGCAACCGAGCGTCTGGCTCGCCAGCGCCGCTGCATAGGCAACGGCAATAGGCTCGGTGCAGCCGAGCGCACAGACAAGCTCGCGGTTCAAAACATCGCAAAACGCGGTATCACGAAGGGAATCGGCAGACATAGGTATCTCCTACTTGTATAACGGGCTGGACTCTCAAGAATAGTTAGCTCTTTTATTTGATAACAATGCATCAAAAACCGCAACCATGGTTCCGACGGACGGCGTTCAAGCGCAATCTGACGGCATTCATTCATGCGAAGCCGGTCTTGTCGCATGCTAAAGCGTTTGACCAAAAAACGCCCGAGCGTTTACGCAAAAGTCGCGCTATCATGCAGTCGAACGCGGTAAAACCTTTAGCAATTCCGCCGCACGGACCAGAGAGGAACCACTCATGAAGATTGGTATCGGCAACGACCATGCCGCCGTCGAGCTCAAGAACATCATCTCCGAGCACCTGAAGGAGCGCGGCTGCGAGGTCGTGAACTTTGGCACCGACACCTCCGAGAGCTTTGACTACCCCATCGCCGGCTACAAGGTGGGTAAGGCCGTTGCCAACGGCGACGTCGACCTGGGCATCCTCATCTGTGGCACCGGTGTCGGAATTAGCCTGGCTGCCAACAAGGTCGAAGGTGTTCGCGCCGTCGTGTGCTCCGAGCCCTTCAGCGCCAAGCTCTCCCGCATGCACAACAATACAAACGTGCTCGCCTTTGGCGCCCGCGTCGTGGGCTCCGAGCTCGCCAAGATGATCGTCGACGAGTGGCTCGACGCCGAGTTTGAGGGCGGCCGCCACGAGCGTCGCGTTAACCTCCTCAACGAGATCGACCACACGCGCGGCCTCAAGGTCGTCGACGAGGCCTAAAGACCTACAAAGCCATACGCTAACGCCAGCCCCCGCCCGGAAGAAACAGCCGGACGGGGGCTCTTTAGTAGATTTCT
>URMO01000111.1 GCA_900549085.1 uncultured Collinsella sp.
GGCTCCTTCTATCAATTTGGCGGCTCTGCGCCTATATATATGAGGAGTATCCATTATGTTCCATGCTATCGCGCATGCTTTACTTGCCCTCGCGCCCGAGTTCGATGTTGCAAAGGTCGAGGACGTTCCTATGAGCCTGAAGGCCTGGATCGATGGTTCGCAGGGCAACATCCGGAGGGAGACGTTGGGCGCCAAGTGCATGGCGCGTCACTTCTTTACAAATTAGCTACATGGCCCCGCGCACGGTGGGGAATGTGTAAAACTAGCGGTTGATAAATCGCTTTAGCGACAGGGCGCATTGCTTTGGGCGCTTGTTTTGGTATTTGATGAAAGGGGACGGTTCCATGGCTCTTTGGGGCGGTCGTTTTGAGGCGGGCGTGGCCGAGGTCACGCAGGAGTTTGGCGCGTCGCTGCCGGTCGACAAACATCTCTATAAGCAGGATATCGCCGGATCTAAGGCACATGCCAAGATGCTGGCGGCCCAGGGCATTATCAGCGCCGAGGACGAGCAGGCGATTGCCGAGGGTCTGACCGCAATCGAACAGGATATCGATGCCGGCAACTTCACCTTCGATATCAACGACGAGGACATTCATATGTCCATCGAGAGCGAGCTGGCGCTTCGCATCGGCGAGGCTGGTAAGCGCCTGCATACCGGGCGTTCGCGCAACGACCAGGTGGCGACCGATACGCGCCTGGGCGTCAAGGCGCTGGCTAAGGAGCTCATGGAGGCCAATCTTGAACTGCGCCATGTGCTGGTGGATGCGGCCAAAAAGTATGACAAGGTGATTCTGCCGGGCTACACGCACATGCAGCATGCTCAGCCCGTGCTGCTGTCGCATCATCTGCTGGCGTATTCCTGGATGTTCGCGCGCGACTTTACACGCCTGCGGGCCGCCTTTGACGCCGCCGACAACTGCCCACTGGGCGCTGCCGCGCTTGCCGGTACGAGCTATCCGCTCGATCGTCAGATGACGGCTGCCGAACTTGGCTTTGCGGGCGTGATTCCCAACTCGCTCGATGCGGTTTCCGACCGTGATTTCCTGCTCGATCTGCATTACGCCGGTTCCGTCATGGCCATGCACCTGTCGCGCCTTTCCGAGGAGATCGTGCTGTGGTCGAGCTCCGAATTTGGCTTTATCACGCTTTCCGACTCGTACTCCACTGGCTCGTCCATCATGCCGCAGAAGAAGAATCCCGACTTTGCCGAGCTTATCCGCGGCAAGAGCGGCCGAGTCTATGGCAACCTGGTGCAGCTGCTCGTGACCATGAAGGGCTTGCCGCTCGCTTATAACAAGGACTTGCAGGAGGACAAGGAGGGCGCCCTCGATACTGCCTATACGCTCATGCAGTGCCTGTCGGTTATGGCCGGAATGATTTCGACCTGGACTGTCAACGAGGATGCCATGGCGCGCGAGTGCGGTGTGGGGCACCTTGCCGCCACCGATGTTGCCGATTACCTGGCCAAGCGTGGCCTGCCGTTCCGCGAGGCACACGCCGTGGTGGGCCATTTGGTCCTGATGTGTGAGAAGCGTGACTGCAATCTTGAGGACCTGCCGTTTGAGGTGTTCCAGGAGGCGAGCCCGCTCTTTGAGCACGACATTACCGAGGCGCTCGACATCCCGTCGATTGTCGCCGCGCGTACGACCGAGGGCGGCACCGCTCCTGCCGCCGTTGCCGTGCAGCTGCAGCGTGCCGAGGCGCAGCTCGTGGCCGACGAGGGCGTGTTTGGATCGCTGACTAAGGTCGTCGAGATGGGCCACGGGGCAAAGTAAGGGTTTGGCTGAAGCGGCTTTGGCCATTTATTGCTGTTGCGGGCGCCCGTATTTTGTTGCTATGGGGGGAGGGGCTTGTCGAGAACTTCTGTAGGACCTTTGGGCAGGTTGTGAAGGGGGTACGTTTACGGGCGGCAACCGACCGTCCGCTCGGTTCGATGCGGTTGATGTGCGGTCGGATGGTACTCTAATCGGGCTTCAAAACAGAAGTGACACAAATGGAACGTTTTAATAAATTGTAACGTTTCAAAAAACAGCTTTCTGTTTAACTGCAGCTAAAACTCTGTTACGATGCAGTCCAGGCGGGTGCCGGAATGGGACTTGGGCACGCGCGAACCTACTTGAAAGG